>NZ_JACGVV010000162.1:0-227 GCF_014077405.1 Colwellia sp. BRX10-9
GCATTTATCTTCTTTATTGGCTTGTCGAGCAATAGGCTCGTTTAATGCCCGCATATACCAACTGATATCGATTAAGCGCTGTTTATAGACTTGTGCTGTTTCTTCAACCATTTCCATTTCGAATGTCGTTAATGATTGCTCTTGCTGATATTGACGGGTTAATAGGGTGCCTTTGAACAACTTATGCCAACGGGACAGTACCTCTAGCGTCGTCCAGTTGTTAGCTT
>NZ_JACGVV010000030.1:0-50179 GCF_014077405.1 Colwellia sp. BRX10-9
TTCAACCATTTCCATTTCGAATGTCGTTAATGATTGCTCTTGCTGATATTGACGGGTTAATAGGGTGCCTTTGAACAACTTATGCCAACGGGACAGTACCTCTAGCGTCGTCCAGTTGTTAGCTTTTTCACTATCAACATGAAGGACTAAATGTAAGTGATTATTCATGACAGCGTGAGCACAAATATCAATAGCAAACACCTGAGATAATGTAAAAATGCGTTGTTCAATCCAATGACGCCTGTGCTCATAACTGATACCGGTTTCTTTATCAACACCACATAAAAAGGCTTTTCGAACGGTTTGACTGCAAATATGATAATACGGCGTATCAGATAAACTAATTTGTTGTGAACGAGGCTTAGGCATAACAATCACCACACTTATAAGAGGGTAAATTAAGTGTAGTTTATTGTTGAAAAAACAAACAAGTTATTGTGGGTGGCTTAATAGGGGGGGATTTATTTTCCATATGTTTTCTAATGAATATTTTATGATGTTTTGTAGGCTGATAACCATTGATAGGCCTTATTACAAGTTGATATTAAATTGGCAGGATCTACATTGTAAAGATCAATGAAAATATTAATGGTATCCCAGTCTCCTTCGGTATAAGCAACGACAAATGCGAGACACTCTGCCAAGCTACCTGTTTGATCGATTAAGGCAATTTTTATCTCTTTGGCAAGTGGCATCGACAACAAAACTTTCTCCATTGGTCGATCTAGGATCGCATCAATGGTAGAAAATAATCCTGTTAAAAATGCATACTCAGTGAGTTGCTTTAATCCCATTATTTTAGCAAACTGCTCACAAAGTCGGGCTCTTAGAATAGTATTTTGAATAAGTACTGTCGGTTTTTGTGGGTTGAGTTCTACCATAACTATCAGACATATAAATTTACGTAGTTGAACTTCTCCTAAATAAGCAATCGCTTGCTTGATAGATTTGACTTCGTTGGTGTGACCGAAAAAAATAGAGTTAACAAAGCGCAATAACTTGTAGGTTAAATCCATGTCATGCTCAAAATAACCTTCTAATTTTTTATAGCTAGAACCCTCTTTCATCACCTCATGATAAATTGACATTAAAAAAGGGTGCGATGATTCAATTTCAACGCCAGTGAGTATTTCTGGCTTATAAAAAAAATATCCTTGAAAATATTCAAAACCAAGCTTTTTAGCCTGTAAAAATTCTTTATGTGTTTCTACTTTTTCTGCGAGTAACTTAATTTTGTATTTTCGAAAGTGAGGTAACAAATGAGCAATGGACGAAAGCGGTGTTTCAATAATGTCAATTTTTATCAGCTTAACAAGGGGTAAAAATCGATCCCATGCAGTACTATAAATAAAATCATCGAGTGCCAACGCATATCCTTGATGGAAAAGTTTAGTCAAAACGTCAAAATTCTCATCACTTGGTTCTGCTGTTTCGAGTATTTCAATAATAATATTTTTATATGGAGCCAAATTCACCAAATGGTCAGTAAGCATGGTCATTGGAAAATTGATTAATGCGGGTTTCCCTTCTGTCATTTCATCAAGGCCGATACTGAGATAACTGTTAACTAATAATTTTGCAGTGGCGATGTCCGGAGTAACGTCAGTGGGAAAACAATTTTTTTGGCTATCTCTAAATAATAATTCATAAGCTACGACATTTTTTTTCCTATTAAGAATTGGCTGTCTAGCTGTATAAATTTCGATGTCATTCTCCTTACTAGTCCCTACAACTAATAACAAGTGTAGTTTGATTTATGCGAAAAGTACTAAATAAAACTTTCACTTTATACGGGAGCTATCGATACAAAATCTAATATTAATTAACTTAACCCACGCACAGTTTAATGTCTCGAATGTGGCAAAATTTTCCATTGAGACTCAATCATCATTTAACGAGTGCTAGTTTCGAACATTATCCGCAGCTACAATTTTCCTCGAAAAAAAAACCACTCAATGAGTGGTTTTTTTATGCGTTAAATTTATGCTGGAAAGTAAGACTTATCTAACCATTATACTAAGCTTGTGAGATTAAATGAACATCGCGTTGTGGGAATGGGATCTCGATATTGTTTTCTTTCAGGGCTAAGTAAATTGCTTTGTAGGCTTTAAATTTAGCATCATAATAATTAGCCGTGGGTGTCCATAAGCGTATCGAAATATTGATAGAGCTGTCAGCAAATTCGCTAATACCAATTTGTGGTTCGCGTGATTCTCCAACGATATTGAGTTCATCTATCGTTTTTTCTAAAATAGTAACCACTTGTAATGGGTCTTCTTTATAGGCGATACCCACAGTTAACTCTAATAATGAGTCATGTTTAGAATTGTGTAATATCTCGCCAACAATATGTTTGTTCGGTATGGTGATCGCAACACTGTCTTGGTCATGAATTATGGTATAAGCCAGAAGAACTTCTTTGACTATGCCGGTAACACCGCGCACCGTTATGGTATCACCAACCACGAAGGGGCGAATAATAATAATATTAAAACCAGCAGCATAGTTAGCTAATAAACCTTGTAAGGCTAAACCTGCGCCAAGAGAAATGGCACCAATGGCAGCTATAAATGGCGTAACACTAATGCCTAATTTACTTAGCGAGATAACGGTTATCATAATGACGATAAGCATTTTGGTGGTACTGGCCAAAAACTGACTTAAGGTGATATCAAGTTTATGTTTTGTACATAGTCTCAATACAACATTGGATATTTTGCCTGCGACGATATAACCGAGCGCGAAAATGATGAAGGCGCCAATTAATTGGAAGGTATAATTAGCAAAAAAATCAACAATGATATTATAAATATAACTTACCTGATCTATTTCTTGTCGTAATAAATCGGTTGGCGCTAGAGAGAGTGTTTTTTCTACTACTGGGCTTTCACTTGCTACTTTTTCAAACATATATTTTCCATGAGTTTTCGGTGTTAGATTATGTGGAGTTCAATTAACAGCATAGCGCTATTGGTTAATGTTAAGGGCGATAAAGCTAATAATATGCATGGTAATAGCCATAAATAAAGACTATCGCTTTATTTTATCTTTTTCACCCAATAGGTTATGCTTAAACTTCAGGTTGAATTCTACCCAGTAACGTATTAAAAAGCACTCAATTATTCATGAATGAACAAACCTCAATATGGCAAAGAGACTATCAATCAGCTGATTTTGCTGAGCTTTGTAATGCGCTATATGAAAGAGAGTTGGGGCAGTTGAGTATAGATCCTCTTTTATCAGCCTCATTGATGCAAGGGCGATTAAAAAGCTTGCCTCATTATATCAAGCGTACGGCAAATTCCATGTTACAGGTGCAAACACCCCTAAAGCTTGATGTGCAAAATGCAACTTGGTCAGCTAAACAAGGTGTACAGATGCCATTAAATGGTCAAGACAGCGAGTCAGTAAAACAGTGGTATTTATCGGCAACGTTGCATCATGGCCTAGTGGTGCCTATTGCCAAAGATTCCACGATATTATTAGACTCTATTGACAGAATTGATCTTGAGCAACAGCGTTTTCGAACCAATCTTCATGGTTGGTTCTCTTTAACCGAGCTTGAACAAAACCAGGCAATAGGGCAGTTACTCAAACCGAATAAGAAAGTGATGACGGCAGCTTGTAGTGGCCATTGTTGGTTAAATGCCCATCGAGCAAACCCTTTAACACCGAGTTTGCGTGAGTTGTTATTATCTTGTGCCATTAACTGGCGCAACTTTAAGCAATCGTTAGCAATTTAATTTTTAAAAATTATAAATGCGTTAATAATGTTTACACCAGCAAACACCCATTTATAATGGCAACCGTACTGGTACTTCTCTGACTAAATTTTAGGCTTTACATTAGGTTTTTATGCGCGCTATAACCGTACTATTACTGGTTTTTTTGATGTTATTACAATACCGACTATGGTTCGGGAAAAATAGTGTGCCTGACTATCTAGCTTTGGAACAAGAAGTTCAACGTCAAGTAGCAGACAATGACAAGCTCAAACAACGTAATAAATTATTATATGCTGATACCGACGATTTGAAATCAGGCGTCGAAGCTATTGAAGAGCGCGCTCGAAATGAGTTAGGGATGATAAAAGAAAACGAAACATTCTTTCGTTTAATACCCTCTGAAAAAAACACCATGCAAATAGACCCGGAATAATAACGTTATGCTAATTAATCCAACAGAGCTCACTCAACAATTTATTGCTGTTGTCCCTGCCGCTGGTGCAGGTAAACGTATGCAGGCAAATTGCCCTAAGCAATATTTAACTATTGATAATAAAACGATTTTAGAACACACCATTGAACGCTTGTTAAGTCATCCGTCGATAAATAAAGTCATTATCGCGCTTAGTGCAAATGATGAATATTACCCACAAACTTCATTGATCAATAATGCTCAGGTTGAAACGGTTATTGGTGGCAAAGAACGAGTTGACTCAGTTCTGGCTGGATTAACAGCGATTGACCCTGAGCACCATTCTTGGGTCTTAGTGCATGATGCCGCGAGACCTTGTGTTACTCATGATGATATTTCAACGTTAATTGCTCGTTGCCTAGCAAAAGAAGTGGGCGGATTATTAGCTGCACCGGTGCGAGACACCATGAAACGATCGGTTTTGAGTACGTTAAATGGTCAGCAAGTTTTATCAACGGTAGCGCGAGAGCATTTATGGCACGCGCTAACACCACAAATGTTTCCCGTGCGAGAATTAAAAGCAGCGATTATTAATGGCCTTAATCAGGGAGCTGAACTCACTGATGAATCATCAGCAATTGAACGGGCTAATTTACCTAGTCTGTTAGTTTCGGCAAGCAGTGAAAATATAAAAATTACTCATCCAGATGATCTCGCTTTAGCCGCTTTTTTCTTAGCTAAGCAAAAACAACAGCAACAAAAACCAACATTACAGGAAACACCATGAGAATAGGTCACGGCTTTGATGTACACAAATTTGGTGGCAAAGGCCCTATTGTTTTAGCCGGTGTAGAAATAGATTATCCGCAAGGCTTTATTGCTCACTCGGATGGTGATGTTGCTATTCACGCTTTGTGTGACGCAATATTGGGTGCGCTTTGCTTAGCCGATATTGGTAATCACTTTCCCGATACAGATGGTCAGTATGAAAATATCGATAGTCGAATTTTATTAAAGCATGTGGTCGGTTTAATGATTGAAAAAGGCTATCAACTCGGTAATGCCGATATTACTATCGTTGCACAAGCCCCTAAAATAGCACCACATTTATTGGCGATGCGTACTTGCTTAAGTGAAGACTTACAAGCAGAGCTAGATCAAGTTAATGTAAAAGCAACCACGACTGAAAAGTTAGGTTATGCAGGTCGTAAAGAAGGTGTGGCTGTTCACGCTGTGGTCTTACTGACAAAATCTTCTGCAGCCGTTATAGAGAATAATCAATAAAATGAGCAATTCATTACAATATTTATATACCCAACCGAATGCAACTGGCCAACTTCGTAGTGAAATGTCTGATTTTAAGGTCTTTGAAAAATTACCTTTTGAACCTTGCGGCGAAGGCGAACATTTATTTATTCACCTGAGAAAAACTGGCGCCAATACGCTGGTTGTTGCCCGAGAGTTGGCTAAATACTTTAAGGTAAAAGAAGGCTTAGTATCTTATGCCGGCTTAAAAGACAGATTTGCTGTTACCGAGCAGTGGTTCGGTATTCACCTACCAGGCAAAGCGATTTATGATTTAAGTGACTTAGCCATTGAAGGTGTTGAAGTTCTTTCCCAACAACGTCATAACAAAAAATTACGCATCGGTGCGTTGTCAGGTAATCGCTTCGAATTAGTGTTACGTAATGTCAGTAATACCGATGATGTCTTACGCCGCTGGGCTGCGGTTAGCCAATTTGGTGTGCCTAACTACTTTGGTGAACAACGCTTTGGTATTAATGGCGGCAACCTTGAAAGAGCGTTGGAGTTATTTCAAGGTAAGAAAGTAAAAGATAAAAAGAAACGAGGCCTGTATTTATCGGCGGCTCGCTCAGAAATATTTAATCAAATAATCAGTACTCGTATTGAAAAAAATCAGTTTGAATCTTTACAAACGGGTGATGTTTTTATGTTAAGCGGTACACAGTCGGTATTTTTGGCTGATGAAATTGACGCAACCATTCGTCAACGCTTTCAAGAAAAAGATATCGACCTAACGGCTGCGTTGTGGGGCGCTGGCGAATTAATGTCGCAAGGTGAATCACAACAGCTAGAGCAGCAGGTTGCCGATGGTTACGCTGACTTTTGCCAAGGTTTAGCTAAATTTGGCTTAAAGCAAGAACGACGTAGAATTAGGTTGTCGTTAACTGAAGGCAGTATAAAATCGGTTGATGACACCATAACATTGAGCTTCTTTTTGCCTTCTGGTTGTTATGCAACCACCATTTTGCGTGAATTAATCAGTTATCAAGATATGACAGAGCGAGCGGTAAACTAATGAAAATATTACTCAGTAACGATGACGGTGTTCATGCTTTAGGCATTAAAGTTTTACACGACGAATTAGTAAAAATGGCTGAGGTAACGGTAGTCGCACCCGATAGAAACTGTAGTGGTGCCAGTAACTCTTTAACACTAATGAACCCGCTACGCATTCAAACGTTAGACAATGGTTTCATTTCAGTAAACGGCACGCCAACCGATTCAGTTCATCTTGGTATCAGTCAGCTGGTTACACCTGATTTGGTTGTTGCCGGTATTAACTGTGGCGCAAACCTAGGCGATGATACTTTATATTCAGGTACGGTAGCGGCGGCAACAGAAGGGCGCCATATGGGAATGCCAGCAATCGCTGTTTCCTTGGTGGGTCAAAGTGAACAAAATTACCAAACAGCTGCCGTGGTTACGGCAAAATTTATTCAACGTTTACAATCTCACCCATTAGCTGTCGATCAAATTATCAATATTAATGTCCCTGATATTCCGCTTAGTGAATTAAAAGGTGTCAAGGTGACACGCTTGGGTAATCGTCATAAAGCAGAAATGATGGAAAAAACTCAAGACCCATGGCAACGTGATATATATTGGTACGGTCGATTAGGCCAAGAGCAAGACTGTGGCGAAGGTACAGACTTTCATGCTATTGCCAATGGTTATGCATCGATAACCCCGTTAACTGTTGATATGACCGCCCATGATAGTTTGGCATCGATCACTCGTTGGGTCGGCGACTTAATCATTTAAGTTACCGTTGAGTTATTGCTAAATTTTAGATAAATCACATGTTAATTTTAAAATAAAAAAAATAAAAAGAGCAGGTTATGAATGTAAGGGTAGGGAGCAATGTGAGCGGTAAATCACGTCGTAGCGGCGAGCTATTAGCGCAAAAATTATACGCAGAAGGGATACGTGATCAGCGGGTGTTGCAAGCGATTGCTCAATCACCTCGTCATATTTTTGTTCCTGAAATCTTAGCGCATAAAGCATACGACAATACGGCTTTGCCTATTGGGCAGGGACAAACTATTTCTCAACCTTATATAGTGGCAAAAATGTCAGAATTATTATTAGCGGACGGTGTCCCTGACAGCATTCTAGAAATAGGGACAGGGTCTGGTTATCAAACATCCATCCTTACACAATTGGTCGCTAAAGTTTTTTCGGTCGAGCGTATTAAGGCATTACAATGGCAGGCGAAACGTCGCTTGCAATCAATAGATTTAAATAACGTCTCAATGAAGCACGGTGATGGCTGGCAAGGATGGAGTAGTAAGTCTCCCTTTCAAGCGATTATTGTTACTGCAGCGCCAACCGAAGTGCCTAAGGCATTACTGGAACAGTTAGCTGATGGTGGGCGCTTAGTGATACCTGTTGGCACAGATACGCAAATACTGAAAGTTATTACTCGTCATGGCGATGAGTACAAAGAACAACAAGTTGAAATGGTTAAATTTGTACCGCTTGTGCCCGGGGCGTTAATTTAATTTTTCATCGCTTAATATAAAAAATTGTGCCGGTACGTTAATGCCATAGCCCTAAATTAGCTGCAGAGTATTGCAGTCTTTGCATAAATAAACTAAACAATATTACTCACTCTTTATTATCTGAAAAAAAGGTATGATTTAATTGAAAATTTTTTCAAAAATGTATGAATGGACACTTCGTTTTGCTGAACATAAATTTGCGCCAAGAATGTTGGCACTATTAACTTTTGCTGAATCTATATTTTTCCCTATTCCCCCTGATGTGCTTCTAGCACCCATGGTGCTGGCTAAACCACACAAAGCATGGTCTTACGCCACATTAACAACGATAGCTTCAATTTTGGGAGGCTCTGTTGGTTATTTACTCGGTTATTATATGTTTGAACCTTGGATACAACCGGCAATTACCGCTATGGGTAAGCAAGACGCTTTTGACGCCGTTGTGCTGTGGTTTCAGCAGTGGGGTGTTTGGGTCGTCTTTATTGCTGGATTTTCACCGATCCCTTATAAATTATTCACAGTCAGTGCTGGCTTCTTACATATGGCTTTTCTGCCGTTTTTAATTGCTTCAGCAATTGGTCGTGGAATGCGATTTTTCTTGGTTGCCGGTATTATTCGCTGGGGAGGGGCCGCCATGGAACAAAAGATAAGACAATGGGTAGATATACTGGGTTGGCTAATTGTTGCGCTTATTATTGTGGCCTATTTTGTTTTTCGTTAAATCAATACAGACGACACTAGGATGGTTTTTTGATTTTAAATCGTGAAAATTATGCTCTATTAAGCACTAAAAAAATCACTTATGTGGTTTTTTTAGTGCTTAGTTTGTCTGTGGTAAGTTGTTCTTCTAACCATAAACCGGCCCCCGTTGTTGATGTTCAAGGCTCAGTTCCATTAAGTAAGCGTGTTAAAAATAGCTTAAAAGGTCGCGAGTACATCGTTAAAAAAGGTGAAACCTTATATTCTATTGCTTGGCGAGCTAATGTTGATATTAGTAGCTTAGCCACTTTTAATAATCTGGTATCTCCTTACAAAATATTCCCTGGACAAAAATTATTTTTAGTTAAAAATTCGAGCCAAGCCACTAGTAATATAGCGCGCAATGAAAAGCCGAAAAGTAACATACCAACAAGGGTAAAAAAACCTGTTGCATCAAATAAAAAGCAGGCGTATGGTAAAAATGTAAGAGGGCAAAAAGTAAACAATAAAACCTCTGCAAATGGCACAAGTTTTTCTCAAAAAATAAGAAATTGGTTGTGGCCTGCTCAAGGAAAAGTTATTGAAGGTTTTTCTACAGCAAAACAAGGTAACAAAGGAATAAACATCGCAGGTATACGTGGTGACTCGATTAAATCGACAGCTGATGGCGTGGTGGTTTATGCCGGAGATGCTTTACGAGGATACGGTCAGCTAATTATTGTTAAACATAATGATGATTACCTTAGTGCTTATGCTCATAACGATAGTATCTTAGTGAAAGAACAACAGTCGGTAAAAGCGGGTCAGGTTATAGCGAAAATGGGTGATACAGACGCTGAAAGAGTCATGCTTCATTTTGAAGTTCGCTTTCGTGGTAAATCAGTAAACCCTATGAAGTACCTGTCTAAATAACAACAAATAATAATAATAATAAATTGGAGTTAGTGTGCATATTTAATCATTGATAGTTGGCTTTGCTAAATCTTGGGAGATACAGCATGAGTATAGAAAAAGAATTGGTAAGTACTAGTGTAGATAAAAAAGAATCAACTAGATCATCATCTAAAGATAGAGAAGATGTACCATCGAATTTAGACGCCACTCAATTATATTTAAGCGAAATTGGATTTTCTCCATTACTTAGCGCTGAAGAAGAAGTGTACTTTTCTCGCCTTGCCCTTAAAGGTGATGAACCCTCAAGAAAACGGATGATCGAAAGTAATCTGCGTTTAGTTGTTAAAATTTCCCGTCGTTATAATAATCGTGGTTTACCCTTACTTGACCTTATTGAAGAAGGTAATTTAGGCTTGATCCGCGCAGTAGAAAAATTTGATCCCGAACGAGGATTTCGTTTTTCAACTTATGCAACATGGTGGATACGTCAAACGATCGAACGTGCCATTATGAATCAAACACGCACTATTCGTCTCCCTATCCATGTCGTTAAAGAACTCAATATTTATTTACGCACTTCGCGTGAATTAGTACAAAAGCTTGATCACGAACCTACCGCTGAAGATATTGCTGAAGCGCTTGATGTGCCAGTCGCTAATGTCACTAAAATGCTGCGTCTAAATGAACGTATGACCTCAGTCGATTCACCCTTCGGTGGTGAAAACGATAAAGTATTACTTGATGTTATCCCGGATGATAAAAGTGGTGGTCCAGAAGGTAGCTTGCAAACATCTGACATTAAAAATAATATTATTCACTGGTTAAACGAACTTAACTCTAAGCAACGTGAAGTACTTGCCCGTCGTTTTGGCTTATTAGGATATGAAGCGGCAACATTAGAAGATGTTGGCGTAGAAATTGGTTTAACACGTGAACGTGTTCGTCAAATTCAAGTTGAAGCGCTTAAGCGTTTACGTGATATTTTAAGTCAACAAGACTTATCGATTGAAGCCTTGTTTCAAGCGTAGATATTTTAGCTTCGATAAAACAAAAAACCAGCAATTGCTGGTTTTTTTTACTTATTATTAAGGGCTACATTTTACTTTTAAACTCAAATAATAAATCTAATGCTTGTTTGGGGGTTAAATCGTTTACATCAATTGATGACAATGACTCGAGTACGGGGTGAGTGTTATCAATAAATGAAAGTTGCTCAAAGGGTTGTTGTTCGACATTGATAACAGAAGGAGCTTGTTGTCTTTCCAGTTCAGCCAAGCGTTGTTTAGCCCGTTGAATAACGGTCTTAGGCACACCGGCAAGTTGTGCAACCTGTAAGCCAAAGCTCTTACTTGCAGCGCCTTCTTGAACGGTATGCATAAAGACGATGGTATCACCATGCTCAACCGCATCTAAATGAACATTAACCAAGCTTGGTATCTGATCGGCTAACAGGGTTAGCTCAAAATAATGACTAGCGAATAAAGTAAAGGCTTTAGTTTTAATCGCCAGCATTTCAGCGCAAGCCCAAGCAAGAGATAAACCGTCATAAGTACTGGTTCCTCTGCCTATTTCATCAAGTAACACTAAACTTTTTTCTGTTGCATTATGGAGAATGTTTGCGGTTTCTGTCATTTCAACCATAAAGGTTGAACGACCACTCGCTAGGTCGTCAGAAGCGCCAATACGGGTAAATATTCGATCAACCATACTAATGTTTGCCGCATCAGCAGGGACATAGCAACCAATATGAGCCAATAAAACAATGAGCGCTGTTTGACGCATATAGGTTGATTTACCGCCCATATTAGGACCCGTAATGATCAACATCTTACGTTCATTATTTAAGGTAACAGGATTAGCAATAAAGGGCTCACTAGTCATTAACTCAACGACAGGATGACGACCGGCTTTAATCTCAATACCGTCATTTTGGCTTAGACTTGGTTTAACATAATTTAGGCTTTCTGCGCGTTCTGCAAAGGTATTTAAAACGTCTAGTTCTGCGACAGCTTGAGCAAGTAATTGCAGTTTTTCTAAATCAGGTAACACTAAATCGAACAATTCATCATATAAACGTTTTTCTAAGGCGAGAAACTTACTCTGTGCGCTAAGCACTTTTTCTTCGTGTTGCTTTAGTTCATTGGTAATAAAACGTTCGTTATTTTTTAAGGTTTGTCGGCGAATATAATCATCAGGTACATCGTTCGCGGCAGTACGACTCATTTCAATAAAGAAGCCATGAACCCTGTTATAGCCTACTTTTAAGGAACTAATACCGGTACGTTCTTTTTCACGCGCTTCGAGTTGGGCAAGAAATTCAGTTGCTCCATCACTTAAGTCACGTAAGACATCAAGTTCTTCATGATAGCCTTTGGCAATAACGCCACCATCACGGATAAGAACGGGTGGGTTTTCAACTAAAGCATGCTGTAATAAGTCGTGTAAGTCGGGTATTGGAAAGCTTTTTGACGCTAATTCAGTGATATGTGCTTGCTGACAAGTTTGTAAATGTTGCTGAAGTTCAGGCAATTGATTTAAAGCATTACGTAAACGAGCAAAATCTCTTGGACGCGCAGAGCGTAAGGCAATGCGAGAAACAATACGCTCAATATCACCAAAAGATTTAAGTTGGCTAAATAATTCAGTCGTTAAATCTTGTGACAATAGTTCACTAATTGCATTTTGACGTGCAGTTAATATGTTTAAATCACGTAAAGGAAAATGTAACCAACGTTTTAGTAATCTAGAACCCATTGGTGTCGCTGACTTATCTAATACCGATGCTAGGGTATTTTCAAAGCCACCTTGTAAGTTTTGCGTGAGTTCTAAATTACGACGAGTTGCCGCATCTAAAATGACACCAGAAGCAGAAGACTCACAAATAATGGCTCGAATGTGAGGAAGCGCACTGCGTTGACATTCTTTTACATATTGAAATAAACAACCAGCGGCCATTAAGCCTAATGATTTATCACCAACACCAAAGCCAGAAAGTTCTTTAGTGCCAAATTGTGTATTTAGTAAATTAGTAGCTGTGTCTAAATCAAACTCCCATTCAGGTCTTCTTCTTAATCCTTGATAGCCTTTTAGTAACCCTGGCACTGAGAACGATTCACTGTAGAGTAATTCAGCAGGAGATAAACGCTGTAGTTCAGCTTGTAACTGTTCAATGGTATTTGGCTCAGTCAGTACAAAGCGACCACTGGTCATATCAAGATAAGACAGCCCAAAGCGTTGCGATGACTTATTATTACCTTCACTTACCGCAACAATTAGATTGTCATGCTTATCAAGTAATAATGCTTCATCACTCACCGTACCTGGGGTAATAACTCTAACAACTTTACGTTCAACAGGGCCTTTACTGGTTGCTGGGTCACCAATTTGTTCACAAATAGCAACAGATTCACCCAGTTGTACTAATTTTGCTAGATAATTTTCCACCGCATGATAGGGAACGCCTGCCATAGGTATTGCATTGCCACCTGTCTTGCCGCGAGCGGTTAATGAAATATCGAGCAAATCAGATGCTTTTTTCGCATCATCAAAAAATAACTCGTAAAAGTCACCCATGCGATAAAAAATTAAAATATGAGGGAACTCAGCTTTAATGGTTAAGTACTGGCGCATCATAGGGGTGTGTGAGGATAAGTCTAAGTTTGCTGTGGTCATTTCTATGCGGTAACTCATAAGTTCAATGAAAGAGTAAGGTGGCAATTATGTCATAACTGGCAAATTTAGACTCTATTTATTTAACTAAAATTTTTACTGAATACGATAAAGTTTAGGCAAGGATTTTACCGTGATAATATAAATAGTAACTTTTTGATGAGTAATAGTTAAAAGTTATCGGTGCTTGTTATTCTTTTTTTTATCAATAACTTATAAGTCACCTTGTTTTGTTTTTGATAATATAATTAAAATAGTTGTAAAAAAGCTTGATACTGTACGGTCATACAGTATACTTGCTTCATCAAAACGAAATCTTAGCAACATCGGCGGAACAAACATGAAAGACGATAAAGAAAAAGCATTAGCAGCAGCATTAAGTCAAATTGAAAGACAATTTGGTAAAGGCTCAATTATGAAGCTTGGTGATAATAACACCATGGATGTTGAAACCATTTCTACAGGTTCATTGGCGCTTGATGTTGCACTCGGTGCGGGTGGTTTGCCACTTGGGCGTGTTGTTGAAATTTATGGTCCTGAATCAAGTGGTAAAACAACGTTAACGCTTGAAGTTATTGCTGAAGCTCAGCGTAACGGTAAAGTTTGTGCCTTTGTTGATGCTGAGCATGCACTTGACCCTATTTATGCTGAAAAGTTAGGTGTTAACATTAACGAATTACTTGTTTCTCAGCCTGATACCGGTGAGCAAGCATTGGAAATTTGTGACATGCTAACGCGTTCAGGTGCTATAGACGTTATTGTTGTCGATTCTGTTGCTGCACTTACACCAAAAGCAGAAATTGAAGGCGATATGGGTGACTCTCATATGGGATTACAAGCCCGTATGCTTTCACAAGCAATGCGTAAGTTGACAGGTAACTTGAAAAAATCTAATACCATGATTATTTTCATTAACCAAATTCGTATGAAAATTGGTGTAATGTTTGGTTCTCCTGAAACCACAACGGGTGGTAATGCACTTAAGTTTTATGCTTCTGTTCGTTTAGATATTCGACGTATCGGTGCTGTAAAAGCAGGCGACGAAATTATTGGTAACGAAACCCGCGTAAAAGTGGTTAAAAACAAAATAGCGCCTCCTTTTAAACAAGCAGAATTTCAGATTTTATATGGCGAAGGTATTAACAGCTTAGGTGAATTAATTGATTTAGGCGTTTTGCATAACATGGTTGAAAAAGCCGGTTCTTGGTATAGCTACAATGGCGATCGTATTGGCCAAGGTAAAGCAAATGCGGCTAAATCTTTAGCAGAAAAACCTGAAATGGCAAAAGAACTTGATAAGCGTTTACGCGACTTACTGTTAATTAAAAGTGTAAGAGCAAGTGAAAAACCAGCTAAAGAAGAAGAAGCTGTAGAATAAACATTACACATTACACATTAAACATAAAAGTTTAAACAATTATTAAGCCACTGTATTTACAGTGGCTTTTTTATATCTAATTAGTGACTTTGCTCTCTTATGCTATCGTTATTTAATGTGCTATATAGTATTTTACCTAAGCATCTTTACTGCCCAATACCCCCCGTTTATCTACGTAGCACTCTATTAGGCTAGTTCCACCAATATTTACTCGCTAGGGTTATAGATGACAAATAATATTAACGTAAAAAACATTATAGACGTCTATACGTTTAGATGTTGACATAGCTAAAAATCCACGTACCATAAAATGATAATATTTATATATCCGTTATCATTCGTAGTACTTGAGTTAGTCGAAACCTGTATGTTGATTGGTAGCCAGAATATAAGTTAATAAATGAAAGTAGAGAACGAAGTGTTCATGCTTGTTTGACATTATTTGATTAGGTAAACGCTATGCCCATTAAAATTCCAGATTTATTACCTGCTTTGTCTATTTTAGGTGAAGAAAATATTTTTGTAATGTCTGAGCGTAGAGCGGCAAGTCAAGAAATTCGCCCAATGAAAGTCGCTATTCTCAATCTAATGCCTAATAAAATTGAAACAGAAGTTCAAATATTACGGGTATTGTCTAATACACCTTTACAAATAAATGTCGATTTTGTGCGTATTCACGCCAATGAATCGAAACATACGCCGAAAGAGCACTTAGATAATTTTTACCGCCTCTTTGATGACATTAAAAATACTCAATACGATGGCTTAATTATAACCGGTGCACCATTGGCGTTAATGGAATACGAGAAAGTAACTTTTTGGGATAAAATTTGTGAAATATTTGATTGGGCTGAAGAAAATGTCACCTCAACAATGTTTTCTTGTTGGGCTGCTCATGCCGCTCTATATCATCACTATGGATTGCGACGACATTTAAGAAAAGAAAAATTATCTGGTGTTTTTCAGCATAGCCCCATCGACCAAAAAGAACAGCTTACCCGCGGCTTTGAAGAATTTTTTAATGTCCCACACTCACGATTTGGATATATTGATAAGTCTGATTACCTATCAATTCCTGAATTAAAAATTATAGCTGAATCTCCACAAGCAGGCGTTTATGTGGTCGCGAGCAAAAATAAACAACAAGTCTATTTAACCGGACATCCAGAATATGACTCAACCACGCTAGATGAAGAGTTTCAACGTGATCTTAAGGCTGATGTTAATGCAGTTATGCCCAATAATTATTATATTGATGATGACATAACAAAAGTGCCACACAGTTCATGGCGTAGTCATGCCAGTTTATTATTTACTAATTGGTTAAACTATTATGTTTATCAGATCACACCGTACAAGCTAGATGCAACAAATATTAAAGCAATACACCCAGACGCAGAAATATAAACAGTGTCGGATATATCTAGTCATTAAATTAAGTTTGAAAGTAAAAGTAGAGAAATCGTATGAAAAAATCAGCATCATTTAGTCGTCTTGAGCAACAAATACAAAAAAGAATTCTTATTTTAGATGGTGCTATGGGGACGATGATCCAAGCCTATAAATTTGAAGAACAAGATTACCGAGGTGAACAGTTTGCTGATTGGCATCTTGATGTCAAAGGCAATAATGATATGTTAGTGCTTACACAACCCGAGGTAATTAAAGCTATTCACTATGAATACCTTGAAGCGGGTGCTGATATTATTGAAACGAATACTTTTAATGCCACCACGATTGCGATGGCAGATTACGATATGCAGTCGTACAGTGCGGCAATCAATTTAGCGGCGGCACAAATAGCCCGTGCAGCAGCGGATGAATTCACCGCTAAAAACCCTGATAAACCAAGGTTTGTTGCCGGCGTTTTAGGGCCAACGAACAGAACATGTTCTATTTCACCCGATGTTAACGATCCTGCTTATCGAAATGTGACTTTTGATCAATTAAAAGATGCCTACATAGAATCAACGAAAGCACTGATTGAAGGTGGCTCAGATATTATTCTTATTGAGACTATCTTTGATACCTTAAATGCTAAAGCGGCTATTTTTGCGGTTGAAACTGTTTTTGATGAATTACAGTTACGTTTACCTGTAATGGTCTCGGGTACCATTACTGATGCATCAGGCAGAACATTGTCAGGACAAACCACCGAAGCTTTTTATAATTCATTGCGCCACGCAAAACCTATTTCATTTGGTTTGAACTGTGCATTAGGTCCGGTTGAACTAAGACAATATGTGGCAGAATTGAGTCGAATATCAGACTTTGCTGTTTCAGCTCATCCTAATGCAGGTTTGCCTAATGCCTTTGGTGAATACGATTTCAGCGTCGAAGATATGAATGTTCATGTCAATGAGTGGGCTGAATCGGGATTCCTTAACATTATTGGTGGCTGTTGTGGTACAACGCCAGCGCATATAAAAGGTATGGCGGATGCGGTTGCCAATGTAAAACCTAGGGAAATTAGCGCCAGGAAAATTGCTTGTCGTTTGTCCGGGCTTGAAGCGTTAACCATAGAGGAAAGTTCATTATTTGTTAACGTTGGCGAACGAACTAATGTTACTGGCTCTGCTGTATTTAAGCGCTTAATTACCGAAGAAAATTACGAACAAGCCGTCGCTGTTGCCCTGCAACAAGTTGCCAATGGCGCGCAAATTATAGATATAAATATGGATGAAGGCATGCTTGATTCAAAAGCGGCGATGATCCGTTATTTGAATTTAATTGCTGGTGAGCCAGATATCGCGAAAGTGCCTATTATGCTTGATTCTTCTAAATGGGATATTTTAGAAGAAGGCTTGAAATGTATTCAGGGCAAGGGGGTTGTTAACTCAATCAGCTTGAAAGAGGGCGAAGAAAACTTCCGTAAACAAGCTGAACTATTACGCCGTTATGGTGCGGCTGTTATTGTTATGGCCTTCGACGAACAAGGTCAAGCAGACACACGGGTACGTAAGTATGAAATATGTAAACGTGCTTATGAAATTTTAGTCAATGAAATAGGCTTTCCTGCAGAAGACATTATCTTTGATCCCAATATTTTTGCGGTAGCAACCGGTATCGAAGAGCATAATAACTATGCGGTAGATTTTATTGAAGCGGTTGCCGATATAAAAGAAAACCTGCCTCATGCGATGATTTCGGGCGGTGTTTCTAACGTATCATTTTCATTTCGTGGTAATAACCCAGTACGTGAAGCGATTCATGCGGTGTTTTTATACCACGCAATAAAAAATGGTATGGACATGGGCATTGTAAATGCAGGTCAGTTAGCTATTTATTCAGATATTCCTGACGATCTCCGCCTTGCTGTTGAAGATGTTATACAAAATAGCGATGACGATGCAACAGAACGCTTACTTGATGTGGCTGAGTCTTATCGTGGGCAAGCGGGGAGCAAAAACAATAAGGCTGATTTAACCTGGCGTGAGCTACCGATTAAAGAGCGTTTAGAATACTCTTTGGTTAAAGGCATTAATGAATTTATTGTCGAAGATACTGAAGCAGCAAGGCTAGTGGCTGAACGACCTCTTGATGTTATTGAAGGACCATTAATGGATGGTATGAATACCGTTGGTGATTTATTTGGTGCTGGCGAAATGTTTCTGCCACAAGTGGTAAAATCAGCCCGAGTGATGAAACAAGCTGTTGCTCATTTAAATCCATTCATTGAAGCTGAAAAAACTGAAATAAAATCAAACGGCAAAATCTTACTGGCAACAGTAAAGGGTGATGTCCACGATATTGGTAAAAATATAGTCGGTGTTGTCTTACAGTGTAACAACTACGAAATTATTGATTTAGGTGTCATGGTTTCTTGTGATGACATCTTACGCGTGGCGAAAGCCGAAAAGGTCGATGTGATTGGATTGTCAGGTTTGATAACACCGTCACTTGATGAAATGGTGCATGTTGCTAAAGAAATGAAACGTCTTAATTTTGACTTGCCGTTACTTATTGGTGGCGCGACAACATCAAAAGCTCATACTGCCGTTAAAATAGAGCAACAATATCAACATCCGGTTATATATGTGCCTAATGCGTCACGTTCAGTTTCAGTCGTTAGTACCTTACTTTCAGATGATAGTGAGAAACGTGCGGCATTTTTAGCGCGTCAAGATGATGAATATGCGCGGGTGCGAGAGCGTCATTATAAAAAAGGACCACGTTCAAGCTTAATATCATTAGAAGATGCACGCGCCAATGCTGCGCCGATAAGTTTTGAAAACTATACCCCTAAAATACCCAATAAACTTGGTGTTACGGTACTTGATGATCTTGATTTAAATGTCATTCGAAACTACATCGATTGGACGCCATTTTTCATGACTTGGCAGTTATCAGGCAAATATCCGCTTATTTTACGACACGAAGTGGTCGGCGAAGAAGCAACTAATCTATTTAATGATGCTAATGCTTTATTAGACGATATTATTAACAGTAAAAAGTTAACCGCAAAAGCGGTTTTTGGTCTGTTTCCAGCTCATCGTCAAAAAGATGATTTAATATTATTTGCAGATGAAAACCGAGATAAGCAATTGATGAAATTGCATCAATTGCGTCAACAAAGTAAAAAACCAGCAGGGCAGTTTAACCGTTGTTTGGCTGATTATATCGCGGATAAAACGTCGGGTATTAAAGATTATGTTGGTGCTTTCGCGGTATCTGCAGGTTATGGTTGCGACGAGCTAGTGAAGGAGTTCGCCGCTCAACATGATGACTACAATAGTATTTTAGTTAAAGCTGTTGCCGACCGATTAGCAGAAGCGAGTGCTGAATATCTCCATGAAAAAATTCGCAAAGAATACTGGGGATATGCCCCACAAGAGTCGCTTGCTAATGACGATTTAATTCGTGAAAAATATCAAGGTATTAGACCTGCGCCGGGTTATCCTGCCTGTCCAGAACATACCGAAAAAGGTTTGTTGTGGGAACTACTCAATGTTGAAGAAAACATCGGCATGGAGCTCACCTCAAGTTTTGCCATGTGGCCTGGCGCCGCGGTTAGTGGTTGGTACTTTGCTCACCCAGAATCAAAATACTTTGCGGTCGCTAAAGTCGCTAAAGACCAAGTGATTAATTATGCGACTCGCAAAGGGATGACATTGCCACAAGCAGAGCGTTGGCTGTCAGCTAACTTGGATTATGAACCTGAGTAATTAATAGAGCCATTATCATTTAGTTTATACGGCAACGGCCTTAAATCTCTGTAAAGTAGGTTTAAGGCCGTTGTTCATTTGACTACTCAATGTTAAACGACGAGATGACCTGTGTTGTGTATTAAAAGGTTCTTTCGATAAACCAATAAATAGCGATAACGGCGATAAGCGCACTTAACGGTATCACCACGTATTGTCTATATTGAGGTTTTTTAGCAAACCAGCGCGTCGCTAATAAAGCTAAGGCAACGACCGTTATTTGCCCCAACTCAACGCCAATATTAAATGAAATTAAGCTACTGACATACTCACTCTTGGGTAAGCCCAGTTCAACAAGTACTGCTGCAAACCCTAAACCGTGCAGTAAACCAAAAGCAAAGATAATGGGTAAGCGCCACTTTGTTAGTTTGTGATAAAAAATATTCTCAATAGCCACGTAAGCAATTGATAAGGCAATAAGCGGCTCTACAATGCTGCTAGGTAGGTTGATAATACCAAAGATACCCAAAGCTAGCGTAATGGTATGGGCAAGAGTAAAGGCACTTACCTGCCAGAGCAGTGTCGATGTCTTAGTGGCTAATAAAAATAGCGCGAGCACAAATAGAATATGATCAAGCCCTTGCGGCAGAATATGTACAAAGCCCTGATAGATATACTCAACAATATTAAGCAGCTTAATTTCGGCTGTTGAAAGTTTACGTACACCACCCTTGATATCATCAATAGAAAAGTGATGGCTGTTCTGGCCGGATAGCACTAAAGATTTCTCTGAACGGCTGACTGTTAATAAGACATCCCCTAAGATGGGCGAAAATATCAAGGCTGCGTTGTTACTTTTTTGTGGCAATTGACCCTGCGACAATAGCTTAATGGTTTTAGTCGGTGAGTCAGCGCGAAGTCTTGCTTTTAATTCAAATACCGTTAGCCCTGAAAAAGGGGCAACAAGCACACTTTCTTCATCAATAATAAAAGCGCTTTGTTGATTTATTATTTGCAATATTTTTGAGAGTAATTGCTTTATTTCAATTAAAGAGAGGTTTTTTAGATGATTAATTAAATCTGCCTCATCTACTGATGATTTTTGATGACTTTTAATAACATGCAAAACATCAATATCGATACTAAGTTGGTAGTTATTGTCTACAAGTAATTTTAGCTCTGCTTGGTTAGCTTCATTGGTGTGAGCATTCACTAGTGCAGGTGATAAAAGTAGTAATAGGGCAAAAGTTGTTTGTAAAAGGCGCGTAATCATAAAAGTAATATCAGCTAGTCATTGATAAAAAATAAAGCGACAAATTAACGTATTTAGCATGAAATTAACAGTGGTCAAATTATTATTTCAGTATTGAACTATTAACTTAAAAGTTTATACTGTGTTTGTATACAGTCTAGGTTGAGTTGCCCATAGCGAAAATATGCTTTATTTTTTCACAACGAAATAAGGGACTTTTGATAAACATGATTACTATAATTAAGACATGACTAAAACATGACTCAAAGCCGAAAAATAATACATATAGATATGGACTGTTTCTATGCCGCTGTTGAAATGCGTGACAATGAGTCTTTACGTAATGTGCCACTTGCGGTCGGCGGTACAGGGCCCCGAAGCGTCTTGTGTACGTGTAATTACCAAGCAAGAAAATTTGGTGTTCGCTCGGCAATGCCAGCAATTAAGGCGATGCAACTTTGCCCTGAGCTAGTTATTGTTTCAGGCAGAATGGCTGTTTACCAAGAAGTTTCTGCACAAATAAGGGCGATATTTCAACGTTACACTCAGTTGATTGAACCATTGTCGCTTGATGAAGCCTTTCTTGATGTTACCCATAACAAAGAGTTTAACGGCAGTGCGACGCTTATTGCGGAGCAAATACGTCGTGATATTTTTAATGAACTCAATCTAACCGCCTCGGCAGGTGTTGCTCCTAATAAATTTATTGCTAAAATTGCCAGTGATGAAAATAAACCTAATGGTCAATGTGTTGTTACGCCCGCAGACGTGAGTGGTTTCGTTGAAAAATTACCACTGAAAAAAATTCCGGGTATTGGCCCAAAAACAGCACAAAAATTATTGGGTTACGGCTTCTCGTCATGTGCAGATATACGAGCAAGTTCTGTCGCCGTATTAACACCTATTGTCGGCAAGTTTGCCCCTGCATTGTATCAACGAAGTTTTGGTATTGATCATCGCCAATTAGAAACCGACAGAGTTAGAAAATCATTAGCGATAGAAACCACTTTTTCTCAAGACTTGTCTTGTGAAAAAGAGTGTGAAAGTGCCGTTGAGCTTTTATATGAGAAGCTTTTAGTGAGATTAGAAAAACATCAACATATGGTTATTAGTAAGCAAGGGATTAAACTTAAGTTTAATGACTTTACCCAAACAACAGTTGAGCAGCAAAGCAGCCACTGTGATGAAAACACCTTTAAACAATTACTGTTAAAAGCACTGTTGCGTAGTCAATCTAGGGGAATACGTTTAATAGGATTAACGCTAGGTTTTGCTGAGCATAATAACAAAGAAACACAGCAGCTTTGTTTTAGTTTATAACCGGTACTGACTTGATATGATGTCAGTACCGGTATTTTAGTTTTTATTACTGTGCCTATTACTGTGCTTATGCGGGTTTAATGATTTCTTTAACCGCCAATTCTAATTTTGGATCGTTAATATTTGAGCTAGTAGATTTGAAAACAACTTGTCCACTTCTATTGATAAAAAATGTCGTTGGTGTACCTTTTACGCCATATAACTTAGCAACTTTTTCACCTTCAACACCGGTAATAAATTGATAACCTCGTTGAGTAATCGAGTCTTGTGGTTTTGCTCCTTCATCTTCACTAAAACTAATAGCAACAATCTCAATGCCGGTATTTTTATACTTTTCAGTTAGCTCGACTAATTTAGGCTGCAATTTTTTACAATAGGGACACCATGTTGCCCAAAAATGCAAAATCACCGGCTTGCCCTGATAGTCTGCTAATGAAATGCTTTTACCGGCTTGGGTTTTTAGTGTCCAGTCTGGGGCTTGGTTGGCTTTATTGTCATTGGCGTTAACGTTGAACGACAATATGCTAACGAATATTATAATAATTGATAAAAATGCTTTCATGAAACAACCTACTTTTATTTATATGACTAACTACTTTAGGAGACCTTGATTACGGCGAAATTATTTCGAGCTTTTTATTAACAAAAAAGCCTATCGTATTGATAGGCTTTTTGACACTTCATTTAAAAGTGTTATAAACCTAACACTTTTTTACCTTGCTTAAAGGTAATATCAACAGGAATATTAGCCGCTTCAATACGCGCTAAGTCTTCTGCTAAATCGGCTTTAATGACACCGCTTTTTGCAACAAGTGCAGCCACACCTTCATAATCACCATTACCTTGTAAGGTTAAAATAAGCTCAGACAACGAATCAATAGCGGCAGTCATCTTATCAATGTTGACAGAGTATAACCCTTGCGAGTTACGGGTAAACGCCCCTTGCTCAGCAAAGTAATTAAACCGTACCATGTTGGCTTTACCGTGAGCAGATGTTGCGCCAAAGCGCACTGAACGGAAAATTCCCGCTAAGAAGGTTGTGTAATAATCTTGCAATGTACCTTCTTCAATGGCGCCTTTAATGAGTAACTGGCGGATCATATAAAGCCCAAGGATATCGGCTTTACCTTCTTCTAGTGCCGAAGCATGCTCTTTTAATGATTGGCGTACTGTGCCCTTATCATTAATGGTATTTTTGATACCCAAACCATGGGCAACCTCATGAAACATCGTATTAGCAAAGAAGGCATTGAATGTTACATTTTCACGTTGCTCAGCAACGATTAAGGTACTAGCAATGGGTAACATAATATTATCGAACTTGGCTTGCATCGCATTTTTAAGTTGTAAGCGGCGCGTACCTTTCTCTAACTGTACTTTTTCGTCATTGGGGAGATTAATCGCAATGGTTTTACTACCGGCATTAGAATGACCTGCATAATAAATGACGTCATATGCGTTTAAGTCTGCATCAGAGCCGGGTACTTCTTTTTTATAAGCTTTTTTAACGGGTAAGTCTTTTTGTAATTCGGGTAAATATTCAGCATATTTAGCGAGCTTTTCACTCCAGGCTAAATCTTTAATCAGCACATAAGATTCAAAAGCAGCGCGGTAACCATAAAGCTGATCTTCGTAGGTTTCTATTGGGCCAATAACGACATCAATAGGATTGTTTTTCATATCCATCCAAGCAAAATCAGACGCTTGAAAGTCATCATGACGGATTGCTGTCGCACGTAAATTTAAGTAATTTGCAAATTCTTTATCATCAGCAAAGCTTGATGCTTTTTCTAATATAGCCGCAATACGATTAATGCTATCGCTATAAAGCTCAGAAAAAGCCACTGACGTTAATTGGCCATCGCTGGTACGCTTAACTACCGAATACAAGCCACTCTTGTCAGCAAAGTCTGCTTGCTCAAATTCAGCTTTGGTTAAGTCATTAGGGTAAAACTCTGCGCCAGCCGCTTTTGCTTGATATCCAGAAAGGAAAGGTTTATCGCCATCTAATCTATCCCAAGGACCATAATTGATACGGGCAAATTCACGGACCTTTTCATCATCAATACTAGCAAGGAAGCTTGCTTTGTCTTCACCAAAAGCCTGTTGCCAGAAAAGTTCATCAATAATATCTGAAGCTTCAATAAGCAATACGATCATTTTTTTCTGGTTTTCAGACAAGTGGCTCAAATCAGCACTAAGTGTTACTGGCTTATATATGTCTAAACGACTTTTGGCTTCTGCTAATAAAGTAGGCGCTGAACGTGGTTGTTTATTATTTTCACTACAAGCGCTTAATAGGCTAGTGGCAAGCAAAAGGCCAGTAGCGAGTTTTGTTAGTCTCATTTTTATTCTCACGTATTTTTTGAATATGTATATATAACGCAAAGAGATTACCAAAAATGGCAGGATGCGCAAGGTCTTAATCTATGGGATGGGATCAGGTTTTAGTGAGTTTGTTTTATTGGCGGGGTAAAAAATTAAATAATAGGCAAAAAAAAACCAGCATAAGCTGGTTTTTTAATTCAATAACAAAAATTAAAGCGCTTTAATAGCAGCGTTTAAACGACTCTTACTACGAGCAGCTTTATTTTTGTGAATAAGACCTTTGCTTGCAAAACGATCTAAGATCGGTTGTGCAGCAGCAAATTCTTTAGATGCTGTGTCTTTGTCACCAGCTTCAATTGCAGCGAGTACTTTTTTGAATAGAGTGCGCATCATTGAACGACGACTTGCATTATGTTGACGGCGTTTTTCTGATTGAACCGCGCGTTTCTTCGCCTGCTTTGAATTAGCCAAGGTGAACTCCTAAAATATGATTGTATATATAGCCTAAATTTAAGGCGAGGAAATATGCCTTTTTTTAGCTCGATTGTCAAACCTTTTACCGGTTTAATTTACTTAATAACGATGAATTTACCATTATATAATAATTATCATTATTGGTTACTAAATAATGACGCTATTTTACCTGTTATTTACAGGATTTAAAATAGATTAAAAACTTCTTTGCATTTACTTGTTTATCACAGGTAAAAAGCTGCATAATATTAATGAAAAATTACATCTTGGAATATGATGATTTATATCGATTTATTGGAGCTATGCATTGAGTAAAAAGTTAATAAAATCAGGTCTTATAGTGAGTTTTATGACCTTGATTTCTCGTGTGCTCGGCTTGGTTCGAGATGTTGTTATTGCGAACATTATTGGTGCAGGTTTAGCGTCTGATGTTTTTTTCTTTGCCAATAAAATTCCCAATTTTCTACGTCGATTATTTGCCGAAGGTGCTTTTGCACAAGCTTTTGTCCCCGTGTTGAGTGAATATCATACCAAAGATGAGGCCGATGGGCTGAGTTTGAAAGAAGGTGAAACACGTAAATTAATCGCTCAAGTTTCAGGCACCTTAGGTGTAATTGTTACCATAGTAACGCTTATTGGCATGATAGCCTCGCCGTTATTTGTGATTTTATTTGGTTTTGGTTGGTTTGTAGATTGGCTTAACGATGGTCCCAAAGCCCAACAGTTTGAGTTAGCCTCATCACTACTAAAAATTACCTTCCCCTATTTATGGTTTGTCAGCTTTACCGCACTTGCCGGCGCGATTTTAAATACTTTTGGTCGATTTGCTGTTTCTTCTTTTACACCCGTTTTACTTAATGTTTGCATTATTGGCTGTGCAATCTACTTGTCACCCTTATTCGACAATCCTGCTTTTGCATTAGCTTGGGGCGTATTTTTAGGGGGCTTAGCTCAGTTCTTATTTCAAATACCTTTTTTAATTAAAGCCGGTGTCTTTGTTAAACCAAAATGGGCTTGGCACGCGAAAGGTGTAAAAAAAATCCGTAAACTTATTGTTCCTGCTTTGTTTGGCGTTTCCGTTACGCAAATTAATTTACTGCTTGATACCCTAATAGCCAGTATCTTAGTCACTGGCTCGATTAGTTGGCTTTATTACGCCGACCGTTTATTAGAATTTCCCTTAGGGTTATTTGGTATTGGTATAGCTACCGTTATTTTGCCCAGTTTAGCTAAATTGCATACTAAGCAAGACAAAGAAGAGTTTAGTGAGACGATTACTTGGGGCTTAAAAATTGTTTCTTTATTTGGCTGGCCCGCACTTGCAGGGTTAATGGTATTAGCTCAGCCGATTATTATGATTTTATTTATGCGTGGTGAGTTTTCTCAAGAAACTGTTTTACAAGTCTCTTATGCCTTATTTGCTTACCTTTCGGGTTTAATCAGCTTTATGTTTATTAAAATATTAGCGCCGGCTTATTACGCACGCCAAGATACCAAAACCCCCGTAAAAATAGGTATTAAAGCGATGGCAGCCAATATGATTTTCAATCTGATGTTGGCACCTTTTTTTGGTTATGTAGGTTTGGCCATCGCGACAGCTATGTCGGCAACACTCAATGCGTTAATGCTTTACCATGGTTTAAAAAGTAATAATATCTTTGCATTGTCTAAAACAACGTGGTGGTTTTTTGCGCGGCTTATCTTTTCTGCAGGGATAATGGCAGTGGTTGTTTTTACGTTATCACCCCCGTTTAAAGTTTGGTTAGCGATGGAAACCACCTTGCAAATTCAACAATTACTTATTTGCATTACTTTAGGTATGCTCAGTTATTTTATTTCTATTGCTGCACTGGGAATTCGAGTGAAAGATTTCAAAGTTAAAGTAACTGAAAAATAAATTGATGAAATTAGCTTCAGGTGCTGATTCTTAAGCCTGAGTGATATATAATTTATCGGTTTTTATTCATTAATGGCGACACTTGTCTACTAATGTCAGTCAAATTTAGGTTTTTTAATTAAATGCAGTTAATACGCGGTATCCACAATATTCAAGCTGAAGATCATGGCTGTGTGTTAACCATAGGCAATTTTGACGGTGTTCATTTAGGACATGCTCGCGTTATAAAGGCTTTAATTGCAAAAGCTAAAGCATTGAATTGTACACCAGCAGTGATGATTTTTGAGCCTCAGCCGCAAGAGTTATTTTCTCCTGAGACGGCTCCTGCAAGATTGACACGTTTAAGAGATAAATATTTTCTTTTGAAAAATTTGGGTGTAGAACGTTTGATTTGTGTTAATTTTCATCGAGAATTTGCCAATAAAAGCGCGTCAGAGTTTATCGAACTTTTATTAGTTCAACAGCTAGGTATTAAACATTTAATTATTGGTGACGATTTCCGCTTTGGAAAGAACCGTTTAGGCAATTTTAGTCTGCTAAAACAAGCCGGTGAAAAATTTGATTTTGCTGTTTCTGATACCGCAAGTTTCAAACTTGAAAATTGTCGGATCAGCAGTACCCAAATACGTAATGCTTTAGAGAATAATCAATTAGCTGACGCAGAAAGAATGCTAGGTCGGGCTTACTCTATTATCGGTCGGGTTTTTCATGGTGATAAGCGAGGCCGAAAACTAGGGTTTCCTACCGCAAATGTTTTATTAAAAAGACGCGTTTCACCTATTTCCGGTGTTTTCGTGGTAAAAGTAAATACGGTTAAAGAATGCTTTTATGGTGTGGCTAATATTGGTTCAAGGCCAACAGTGTCTGGTATTAGGCAACAGCTAGAAGTACATATTTTTAATTTCAATGAAGACATTTATGGTCAAACCATTGAAGTGGTTATGCTAAATAAATTAAGAAATGAAATAAAATTTTCATCACTAGATGAATTAACTAAGCAAATATCACAAGATAGTGAGCAGGCGAAAGCCTTTGTTCAAGATTTATAAATAAACAGATACGTGAGTTAATAGTAAAATTAATATCAAGCCAATGTCGATTTTACTATTAACTTATTAGAGGCTAACCACCAGTTAGCGAATATAACAACGGATAATGATTTAAATGAGTGATTATAAACAAACCCTAAACTTGCCAGCTACTTCTTTCGCGATGAAAGGTAACATGGCAAACCGTGAACCAAACATGCTAAAAGAGTGGGCTGAAAAAGATCTGTACGGCCAAATTCGAGCGGCTAAAAAAGGTAAGAAATCATTTATTTTGCATGACGGTCCTCCGTATGCAAATGGTGATATTCACTTAGGTCATTCTGTTAATAAAATTCTTAAAGATATTATTGTTAAATCAAAAACGTTATCTGACTTTAACGCACCGTTCGTGCCTGGTTGGGATTGCCATGGTTTACCGATTGAATTAATGGTTGAGAAAAAAATTGGTAAGCCAGGTCATAAAGTTTCTGCCAGTGTTTTTCGAGAAAAATGTCGTGAATATGCAGCCAAGCAAGTTATTGGGCAGCGTGAAGACTTTAAACGCTTAGGGATTTTTGCTGATTGGGAAAAACCTTACCTCACTATGGATTTTGGTACTGAAGCCAATATCATACGTGCTTTAGGTAAAATAGCTGAGAATGGTCATTTACATCAAGGGTTCAAACCTGTGCATTGGTGTACTGATTGTGGTTCTTCTTTGGCTGAAGCTGAAGTTGAATACAAAGATAAACAATCGCCAGCGATTGACGTAAAATTCACCGTAGTTGACCAAAGTGTTGCTGATAAGTTTGATCACCCTGAAAATCATCAAGGTGAAGGTGAAGTATCGGTTGTTATTTGGACCACTACACCTTGGACACTTCCGGCTAACCGAGCAGTTTCTGTTAATGCCGACGTTGAATACACTTTAGTACAATGTGAAACCGAGCAGGGCAAAGTACGTTATATTTTAGCGTCGGACCTAGTGACAGCATGTATGGACCGTTTTGGAATTGATAAATATCATGCATTAGGGTTTTGTAAAGGTAGCGATTTAGATTTAGTGCAACTTAAACACCCATTTTATGATTTTACTGTACCAATGATCTTAGGCGAGCATGTAACGACTGACTCTGGTACGGGTTGTGTACATACAGCACCTGGTCATGGTGTTGAAGATTTCGTGGTAGGCAAAATATATAACCTTGAAGTAGCTAACCCTGTTGGCGCTAATGGTGTTTATTTAGAAGATACGCCATTATTTGCTGGCCAACATGTTTTTAAAGCCAATGCCAATGTCGTTGAAACATTGAAAGAACATGGCACTTTAGTACATCACCATGCAATAGAGCATTCTTACCCGCATTGCTGGCGCCACAAAACACCCTTAATTTTTCGTGCAACACCACAATGGTTTATTAGCATGGATAAAAAAGGTTTACGCCAAGATTCATTAAACGAAATTGAAAAAACGCAATGGATCCCTGATTGGGGTCAACGCCGTATCGAATTGATGGTTGAAGGTCGCCCTGACTGGTGTATTTCACGTCAACGTACTTGGGGCGTGCCAATGGCATTATTTATTCATCAAGACTCGGGTGCTTTACATCCACGCAGCATTGAACTGATTGAAACGGTTGCTAAGCGTGTTGAAGAAAAAGGCATTCAAGCATGGTTTGATCTAGACGCTGCTGAGCTTATTGGTGATGACGCTAAAGAATATATTAAAGTACCAGACACCTTAGATGTATGGTTTGACTCTGGAACGACTCATTACTCCGTTGTTAATGCACGTGAAGAATTTGATGGCGTTGCAGATTTATACCTTGAAGGTTCAGATCAACATCGTGGTTGGTTTATGTCGTCAATGATTTCATCGGTAGCGATGAATGGTAAAGCGCCTTATAAGCAAGTACTAACACATGGCTTTACCGTTGATACTAACGGTCACAAAATGTCTAAGTCATTAGGCAATGTTATTACACCAAAAGAAATCACCAGTAAGTTAGGTGCAGACATTTTGCGTTTATGGGTAGCTTCAGTTAACTATACGCAAGAAATTACTGTCTCTGATGAAATCTTTAAGCGTCAAGCCGATGCATACCGTCGTATTCGTAATACCTCGCGCTTTTTATTATCAAACCTTAATGGTTTTGATCCTAAAACTGATTCAGTCGCTTTTGACGATATGGTTGCACTTGACCGTTGGGCTGTTGATAAAGCTGCACAATTGCAAAAAGAAATTGTTAGCGCTTATGATGACTACGAATTTAATGTTGTTGTTCATAAGCTGATGAACTTCTGTACCACAGAATTAGGTGGCTTCTACTTAGATATTATTAAAGACCGTCAATATACAGCGAAAGAAGACAGTACGGCTCGTCGCTCTTGTCAAACCGCTATGTATTTAATCGCTGAAGCGATGACTCGTTGGATGGCCCCTATTTTATCTTTTACTGCACAAGAAATTTGGCAAGCGCTACCGACTCCGTCTGGTGAAACGCGTGACGAATTCGTTTTCACCGGTGTTTGGTTTAATGGTTTGCCTAAGGCAGAAACAAGTAATACTTTAAACAATGATTACTGGAATGAAATTTTACTTGTGCGCACCGAAGTAAACAAAGCACTAGAAAATGCCCGTAAAGAAAAACAAGTGGGTAAAGCGCTTGAAGCAGCGGTTATTTTATATACCAACGCAGAGCTTGCTGAAAAATTACAACAATTAGGCGAAGAACTTCGCTTTGTTTTGATCACCTCTAAAGCTACGGTTGAAGTAGTTGACAGTGCACCAACGGGCGCTTTAGCAACTGAGATTGAAGGCTTATGGTTAACGGTTGCACCAGCAACAGGCACCAAATGTGAGCGTTGTTGGCATGTAACTGAATACATCGGGGAAGATGAAAAACATCCTGAACTTTGTGGACGTTGTATTACCAACGTAGAGGGTGAGGGCGAGAAACGCCAATTCGCCTAAATATTTGTGTATTCTTTGCTATTTCATCCAAGAATTGCAGAAAAGTACTCAGCTAGTTAACTAGGCTGTGTGCTTTAGCTTTATTCTTGAATGAACTAGCTTTGAATAAGCCAATATTTCATCGATTAGTTTTGTTGAAAAGCCTTAGTCAGACATTCACAAAACATGCTAACTATCTCATTAGTTATATAACAACAACTATTAGCACAGTAGAAATATGAAAATTAATAAACTTTTTACAGAAACGGGTTTTAAATGGTTATGGTTAACCGTTTTATTTTTGATTATTGATCAAGTAACCAAGCAACTGGTTGTTAACTCATTTGATTTATATGAGTCGATGAACATTTTACCTTTCTTTGATTTGAGATATGTACAAAACCCAGGTGCAGCCTTTAGCTTTCTTGCCGACCAAGACGGTTGGCAACGTTGGTTCTTTACCATTATTGCTGCTATTGCCAGTGTGGTTTTTTTAGTGTGGTTGGCTAAAACGCCAAAGAATAATGCACTATTAAGTATCGCTTTAGCGTTTATGCTCAGTGGCGCAGTGGGCAACTTAATTGACCGGGCATTATTTGGCTATGTTATCGACTTTTTAGACTTTTATATTGCCGATAATCATTGGCCAGCCTTTAATGTCGCAGACTCTGCTATTTTTATTGGCGCGGCATTGATGATTTTTGATTCCTTTAAAAATGGTGATTCAGCCAAGAAAACTGAAATTACTAAGACAAAAGTAGACGAGAAATAAAATGACAATGTTAATTACTGATAAATCTGAAGTTATCGCTCATATTACCATGAAATTATCTGATGGCTCAGCGGCAGACAGTACCAAAGTAAACAAAAAGCCTGCTAAAATTATTATGGGCGATGCCAGTATTTCTCCTGCCTTTGAAGCGCAATTGTTAGGCCTTGCCGCTGGAGATTCTAAAGAATTTACCCTCGAAGCAAAAGATGCTTTTGGCGAACCTAATCCAGATAATTTCCATTACGTTGATGCAGATAAATTTGGTAGTGACGTACCAGCAGAAGTGGGCAGTATCATTACTTTCACACAACCTGGCAATATAGAGTTACCTGGTATGGTCAAAGAAGTGATCGGTACATCAGTCACTATTGACTTTAATCATCCGCTAGCGGGACAAGCAGTAACATTTGTTATTGACGTTGTTGAAGTTTTATAATCGTTAACTCTTAGGACTTTTAAGTCTTTCAGGAACAAATTATGGAAATTATTTTAGCTAACCCTCGTGGTTTTTGTGCTGGCGTAGACCGAGCGATTAGTATCGTAGACCGCGCGTTAGACTTATTTGGTGCGCCCATTTATGTACGCCACGAAGTAGTACATAACAAGTTTGTTGTTGATGGCTTAAAAGACCGCGGCGCGATATTTGTTGATGAACTTTTTGAAGTTCCTGACGATAATACCGTTATTTTTAGTGCTCATGGCGTCTCTAAAGCGGTACGTCAACAAGCTAAAGACCGTGGTCTAAAAGTATTTGACGCTACTTGTCCATTAGTGACTAAAGTACATATGGAAGTGTCACGTACCAGTCGTAAAAATATTGAGTGCATTCTTATCGGTCACGCTGGACACCCTGAAGTTGAGGGTACGATGGGACAATATGAGAGTGAGCATGGCGGGATTTATTTAGTTGAGTCTGTTGCTGATGTAGCAACACTTGAAGTAAAAGACCCTACTCAATTGTATTATTGTAGCCAAACGACTTTATCCATTGATGATACGTCAGAAGTGATTGACGCGTTGAGAAATAAGTTCGCTTTAATTAAAGGCCCCCGCAAGGACGATATTTGTTATGCAACACAAAATCGTCAAGACGCGGTACGCACTATTTCTGCACAAGTTGATTTACTGTTAGTTGTTGGCGCCAAAAATAGCTCTAACTCTAATCGCTTACGTGAACTCTCTGAGAAGTTGGGCACACCTTCCTACCTGATTGATACTTTTGCCGATATTCAACCACAATGGCTTGAAAATGTTAATAAAATTGGTGTTACTGCCGGAGCTTCTGCACCCGCAATACTTATCCAGCAAGTTATTGACGCACTAAAAGACTTTGGTGGTCAAGAGGTTATCGAATATCCTGGTCGTGAAGAGAACACAGTATTTGCGGTACCTATAGAATTGCGCTAATCTTAAAATATCAGGTTAAGTGGTTGAATGTAATTTTATCCGTTATATGAGTGCTTAAATTTAAAGCATTTTAATAACAATATTCATGACTTAACCTTATTATTCTGAATAGTAACTATGTACATAGGCTATTCAATAATAGATTTTTAAGGTATGAGTTAATGCGGTTCACGTTAGTGATTTTTAACACATATAAGTTCTCAATCGAATTCTTAGCGCTACGCTTAGTTTCGCTTCTCCTCGCCTTTAAAATTCTATTTGGGTCTGTTTTGTGTTTGTCACTTAAAAGTATACTCATCAATGCTGTTTCTTTTATTTATCTCCCATTCACTCTATATTTTAAAGCATTATTTTTCTGGGTAGTCAGCAATTTTTGTCAGTGTATTAAGGAGTCTCATGGGTAACAGCACACTTAGGACGAGTTATCCTAAAAGAAAACCAGCCCAAGTACAAAAGGGCATGACACTAATAGAGGTTTTAGTCGCTTTAGTTATTTTAGTGACGGGTATTTTTGGTGCGGTTGCCATGCAGGCGTCAGCTAAGAAAGGCAGTTTTGATGCGATGCAACGCTCAGTAGCCTCAGCGTTAGCTCAAGATATTATCGAACGAATGCGCAGTAATGATTCTGATATTCTTACTTTAGAGAGTTATCAAGGTGTTTATGGCGCAGCATTGAATACTCCGCCTGACGCTGACGTTAGGTGTAATTCAGTTGCTTCTTTGTGTACAAGTGCACAAATGACCACCAATGATTTGTATGAATGGGAAGTCAAACTTATGGGCGCTGATGTTACTGCTGGTGGTAAAAATACTGGTGGCTTAGTTGGTGCTGTCGGTTGTATTGATCATAATAAAAATGCAGTTACTGTTGTGATCAGCTGGCAGGGCAGAGTCGCAACGGCTGATGGTTATGATGCCGATAACAATAGTTCTGCAGCTGCAACATTGGCCAACGCCTGTGGTACAAGTACCAGTAAACGTCGACAAGTTACGGTTGAAGCTTTTATATATTAAGGCAAGCAAAGCAATCACTGTTAACGTTCATCGTGATGTTAATGCTTCGAATTATAGATAATATTGATTTTGTTTAGTAAGAGATGATAATGGTTAATGCTCAACGAGGTTTTAGTTTAATCGAAATATTTATATCGCTTGCGGTAGGTTTAATGTTGCTGCTAGGCATATTAAGTGTTTTTGTTGGTATGAAAACGACCACTGTTGAGACCACCAGTTATGGAGAGTTACAAGAAAATGGCAGGTATGCGATTAGCTTACTCAGTGATGACTTATTACGACAAAGCTTTTGGGGCGACTTATCAGGAAACCTCGATGTAAGTGGCTTGGTAAGTTCACCTTTACCATCAACAGTTTCTGGTGATTGTATTGGTGAAGGCGTTAATAATGCCAGTTTCCCTGCAGCTATTGGCCATTTTAGAACCTTGTGGGGGAAAACAGTCAACAATGTCAACTTAATGGGCTGTATTACCAATGCTAAAATTGGTTCTGATGTATTGCAATTAAAAAGGGCTGTTTCATCAACGACAGCGCTAGCCGATATTTCTAGTGATAATTACTATATCATTTCAAACCCTAATACGGCTGCGATATTTGCGGGTGGCGCTGCCATACCAACACTAAATTTGGGCCAGATCTGGGAATATCAGCAGCACATTTACTATGTGCGTGAAGACAATCAAGGCACCAATAAAGTGCCGGTTCTAGTGCAAGGTCGATTACAAAATAAAGCTTCGGTGATGAATCTTGATATGGTCGTTGAAGGCATTGAATACATCCGCTTTATGTATGGCGTAGATACGACCAACAACGGTATCGTCAATGCTTTTATTTCTGCAGATAACATGACAACAGCTTACTGGGATAATGAAAGTAATGTACGGATACTTGCCGTTAAGATTTTTGTCTTAGCGCGAAATATCTTGCCTGACAGAGATTATGAAAATCTTAACACTTATCAGCTTGGTGATCTTCCTATCAACTTTATCGATGGTGAAGGTAAAGGGGATAATTATCGACGTTTATTATTTAGCTCTACCATCACACTTTACAATGCGAGGGTCGACTCATGGCCATAAAAGTTATAAGAAACCGTTATTTAATTTGTTCTGGTAATTTAAAACTAGGTCACAAACAAAGCGGTGTTGTGCTAATCGTTTCACTAGTTTTTTTGATTGCTTTAACCGCCGTTGCTGCTGCATTGATGCAAAATACCACCATTGATATGAAAATGTCTGGAGCAAGTGAAGAAAAAGTGGTTGCTACCCAAGAAGCGGTTAGTACTATTGATGAAGTTATTTATAAAGAAGTCACGCAAATAAGTGGAACCAATGCTTTTGCTTCTGAAATCGCCAAATTTCCACTCTCACCCGTAGTGAGTAGTGCAAGTAATACCAGTGCAGAAATTACACTGGCTAATCCGTATAAGATTGCAGCCGATTGCCCCCACTCTCGAGCAGCTTCTTCCGTACAGGTATTTAAGTGTAATGTACTTAAAGTGCAGGTCACTCGACTGTATGGTCGCACCAACAAAAGCACCATAGAAGTTAATTCTGGTGTATCGCAACAACTACTTAATGTGGGGAACTGATCATGAAAAAATTATTATTATGTAGCGCATTGATATTTACATCTCTTGCTGCTTATAGTGAAGATATTGAACTGTATATTGGTGATGCAGCACAGCGTACCGGTAATAAACCACAAGTACTGATTATTTTTGATAATTCTGGCAGCATGAATAGTTTAGAGTCAGTCGATGAACCTTATGATCCTAATACAGTTTACCCCGCGGTTGGAAGCGATAACTCCTTATCAGATAAATTTATTTATTTTACTCGAGGTGGCATTGATGGCTCTTCTTCCCTTGTTCCCGATAGTCCTGGTGAAAGCCGTCGTTTTCTTGATGCTATTAATAGCTGTGCAACTGCCCGTGAACGTTTAGCATCTGTTGGCTTTTATACCGGACACATTCGTGAATATGCCTTTCAAGGAAACTCAGGTAGCTGGCAAGAAATTCCCGATAACAATGGCGCTAATATTGATGTCATTGACTGCGAAGATGATGTTAATTTAGTGCCTGCAAACCCTGAGGTTAATGCAGGTATAAAAACAAATAACGGTTCTGTCGTTGATTTACCCGATGGCTTTCCCATCGATGGTGAGGGTTCGAAACAAAGTCCTGTTTATTATACGGCAAACGCCAATAATTCAAATGTTATTTGGTCGGGTGAGGTTGTTACACTTTATACCGACAACTATTTGCGTTGGGCAAACAGTGAAACGCTTGAACAGGTTAATCGCACCCGTTTAGAAATAGCACAAGATACCGTTACTGATTTAATTGAATCGGCACCTTCTGTTGATTTTGGTTTACAAGTTTTTAATTATAACCATTCTGGCGAATTTGTTCGCGATGGTGGCAGAATTGTTTTTGGTATCCAAGAAATGACCGCAGCAGCTCGCGCTGAATTAGTAAATATTATTGATTTAGATATTGATGGTGAAACGAATACGCCATTATGTGAATCACTTTATGAGGCTTCGCGCTACTTTGCAGGTATGTCAGTAGATTTTGGTGATAATGATTCAAATTATGATGGTAATACTTATCGTGGTAATACACCGCCAAGAGATACCTCTATTGAAGATGAGGGGGTTTATCAATCACCCTTTAATTCATGTACTAATGAAGTTTATGTGATTATGATTACAGATGGTGAGCCGACTAGGGATCTTGCCGCTAACACTTATATTCAAAGCTTACCTGATATCGGCCTACCGTTTAACGTTAACGGTACTAATAACTATTTAGCGGCACTCGCGGGTTGGATGCACACCCATGATTTACATAGCACCTTACCTGATGTGCAATCATCAACACTTTTTACGATTGGGTTTGGCCAAGATGCTATTGATGATGCGGGAGCGTTATTACGTGAAGCTGCAAAATTGGGGGGTGGTCAATATTACCCGGCTAAAGATCCCAGTGCCTTACTGGCTTCACTTCAATCGGCATTAACCAATATTTTGGAAGTGAATACTAGCTTTACAGCTCCTTCGGTTGCCTCAAATAATTTTGATAGAACCGAAACTTTAGATTCAGTTTATTATGCGATGTTCGTTCCTGATCATGGTGCAAGGTGGCAAGGAAATTTAAAAAAACTTAAAGTGACCGATGGCCAACAAGTCGATAGAACGGGTGCTGGTGCTATTGATGATAATGGCAATATTTCAAAAAATGCCAAAACCTTTTGGAGCACAGATACCAATCCAGATGGTAACGATGTTAAAAAAGGTGGCGTAGCTGAAATGTTACGTACTAAATCTACACGCGTTATTGTCAGTGATATTGGGGTTAATGGTGCCTTAATGCTACTAACACGAACGAATGCCGAAACATCCTACGGTGACGAAGCGACGCTAGCAAGTGAATTGGATACTGAAATTGATGACATTGATGGCATGCTCAATTGGGCCAAGGGAATTGACGTTGATGATGAAGACAACGATAGTTCAACCACAGATATCCGTAGTGATGTTTTTGGTGATCCACTGCACTCTAAACCACTAGTTATTAATTATGGTGGTGCAAGTAATGATCAAGATATTCGCATAATCGTTGGCACCAATGCGGGTGTTTTACATATGTTTGACGATAACGGTGAAACGGTTGATGAAAACTGGGCTTTTATGCCTAAAGAATTTTTCTCAAAAATAAAAGCTTTACGTGAAAACTTTACTTCATCAGGTAAATCATACGGCATAGACAGCCCTGCCGTTTCATACTTGCTGGATGTCAATGGTGATGGGTCTATTGATAGTACAAGTGGTGATAAAGCATGGATATTTTTTGGTTTACGTCGTGGCGGTTCTTCATATTATGCTATGGATGTTAGTGACCCCGATACACCTAAGTTATTGTGGCACCTAGATGCAAGCTCACCAGGATTTAGCCATTTAGGACAATCATGGTCGCAACCTAAAATAGGATTTTCAGCGCTTAATATAGAAAATGGTACACCAAAACCTGTACTCTTTTTCGCTGGCGGATATGACACAACTAAAGATAACTTAACCGTTGGTGCAGATGATACCTTAGGCCGAGCTGTTTATATGGTCGATGCAGAAACAGGTGTACTAAAATGGAGTTTAAGCCCTGATGCAACGAGTGCAACTAATACTCAATTTACTGAGATAACTGATAGCGTGCCTTCTAGCCTCGCTATCTTAGACAGTGATTCTGATGGCTTAACCGATCGTCTTTATTTTGGCGATACCGGTGGAAATTTTTGGCGTGTTGATATGCCAGGCAATGCTCCCTTTAGTGGAACATCGCCGTGGACTGCTTTTAAATTAGCTGAGTTGGGTGGAACAACTCATGCGACAGATCGCCGTTTTTTTAGCGAACCTTCAATTGCTAGAACGTATATTTCAGACACGATAGAAACTACATCAGTTGATGCTAATGGTACTAGTTCAACCGTGGTAACAAAACAGGAAAGACCCTACGAAGCGATACTTATTGGGAGTGGCGACCGATCAACACCTGCGGCCAATGATACTGACGATAAATTTTTCATGATTAAAGATGCCAATATTGTAACCACATCATTTGTTGCTTCACCTACCCACCCACAATTGGCAATACCCGCGGCTATTTTAGCGACAGATCTTTATGACTATACAAACAACCCATTTGGCCAGGCATTAACTGCCGACAATCTGCAGACACTTGAAATAAACGTCGGTAATAAAAAAGGTTGGTTTATGGATTTCGTTGGTGATGGTGAGAAAAATACGGCTTCAGCCATTGTTATTAATGGCGTTGCTTACTTCACTTCATTTACGCCTGCCGCGGTCTCTGCTGATCCTAACAGTTGTGAATTAAGTGATGGTTCGGGTATTTTATACGCGGTGGACTTAGCGCTTGGCACGACTGTCTATGACTGGAGAACATGGGAAATAGCGGCCGGTATTCCTGATACTCCTTCAATTATTATAACTAAAGACCCACAAGCGCCTCAAGAACCTTGCGAAGGCGATTGTCCGCCTGATGAAGAGGAAGCAGAAGTCATTGCCACGATAAAACTATTAGCAGGGAAAATTATTCCGTTAGGCGTTAGCCTAGAAACGTCAAGAATTTACCTTTATGTAACGGAGTCAAATTAATGAGAGTGAGTAAAAATAAGCGGCGAGTTAAAGGTTTTACTTTGCTTGAGCTAATGATATCGGTTGCTATAGTGGGTATTCTAGCTTCGATTGCTTATCCGTCATATATTGATAATATTTCAAGGGCAAATCGTAGCGAGGGCCAACGTGAATTGTTGCGCTTAGCAAGTTTGCAAGAGCAGTATTTTATTGATCATCGAGCATACACCACAGATATGAAAAAATTAGGTGCGTCTGCAGACCCTTATATTACAGACTCGGGCTTTTATAGCATTGATGCTGTGGTAGTTGGGGTAACATATACCCTTAAAGCTACGGCGAGAGGTACGCAAGCGACTAATGATTCTTCTTGTTTAACCTTATCGGTAACCGATAGTGGTCAGAAAACAGCAACATCAACCAATTGCTGGGAGTAATATGATGAAATTGTTATTTAAGCATTGCTTAGCGCTCAACTTACTTTTTGTAAGTCTACTTGTTATAAGTATTGATAGCGTGGCAAAGACGACAGACAAATCGACAAAAATTAAGATTAAATGTCATGTTGAACTAATGGGCGGTAACGACATTATTCATTTTGGCATTATTGGTTCTAATAAACTGGCAAAATATCCTGATTGGTTAGTTGGTAAAAAAATAGCGACTGGCTTTTCAAAGCAAAAGCAGCAAGTTCATCAAGTAAAAGAATGTGTAAAATCAAATGATGATTTTTCCAATGCTCTTTCAAAAAAATTAGATGAAAACACTGCTCGTTAAAGAGGAGACTTAGCTGCAAGTAATTTCATTGCCTGAGCGGTCTTCATCAATGCCGTCGCTATCTGTGTCTGAGGTAACGTATGAACGTCCAGAGGTAGTTACTGTAATACCTCTGGACTTGGCCGGGTAGTCTTTTGGACAATATTTAAATGGGCTAGCACTAACGCCACCTGTGATGTTGCCTGTAGGTCTGTATATAATGCTATCTTGGCCGTACTGAAGTTTGTCATTAGTTTTTATTTTAGCCTTTACTGCAACTATTCTTTCGTCAGAGGCGGGTTCATAAGTTTTATCGCCATCTATATCAATAAAAACACTGACTTCGTTTTGCCAATTAGTATCACAACTATTACTTGCATTAAGTGGGCACAAGGTAACCGATTGTTCTGCATTTATGGCGGTATTTCTTGCTGTTAATAGTAGTCTTTGTAAATGAGAAATTTCATTGTCGACGCGTGTTTCAACTAAAAAACTATTGAAGTTTGGTAGCGCTATCGCCATTAACGTTGCCCCAATAGCGATAGTTATCATCAATTCAACGAGTGTAAAGCCCTGTCGCTTGTTGTTTGATTGCAAATAATCATACTTCATAATATAAGCCTTAATTTCTTGTTATACCCATGAGAGCAATTAGTTAGTCTTATGGGGATTACATCATATTCAAAACTGTGTGAGAATATTTCAAGATAATTAAGTTATATCACTTAAGTCACTCTTTCGCTAGGTTGCTGTTATCGATATCAGAGCTTGTTATTATTGAAATGATAATAAGCTCTATACCTTTTAAAAGCGCTTGTTGTCATAGATTAGTGACAGCTAATGATTCGACCGCTACGATTTTCATCGGCTCCATCCATATTTTGGTCGCTCGATAAATAAAACCGCCCAGCGCCTGAAATGATAATTCCTCTTGATTTATTACTGTGTGATTTTGGACAATAGCGGAAAGTACCATTACCTCCCCACACTGCGAGCCGTCCACTGGGTGCGTAAATTAATGCTGTTCTGCCTTGAGCATACTGTAATTTATCGCCTGACTTTATGGCTGATTTTATTTTTATAATCACTTCAGCACTTGAGGCATCAAGCGCTTTGTTCTTATTATCATCATAGAATACAGTCAGCGTTTTATGCCATTCGTTTGAGCACTGATCAGAAGGGGTAAGTGGACAAACAGTAACAAAACGTTCCTGATTAACCGCATGATTTCTTGTTAATAATAATAGGCGATGTAAGGCTGTGATCTCTTTATCAACACGTATTCTTATCCTTAAATCTGCAAACGTAGGAACAGCTATAGCGGTAAGAAAAATTAATATAGCTAGCGTGATTAAGGTTTCAATGAGAGTGAAACCCATTATTTTAAACGATAAGTATGACATAACATTAAGCCGTCCGTTGGCTAGAGTAGATGTATTACTAGGTATAGCTGTTAACGTTAAATTTACAAGTTTAGCGCTTACAAGTTAAAGTTAATCGTAGATTGTTGGAATAGGTAATCGCTTATGTTGGGTTTTTTGATAAGTATTAATGATAAGTGCTTGCACCTCTGCTGCTACTGGTTTGCCTTCCAAGAAATCATCTAACTGCTCATAACTGATACCTAATGCATCTTCGTCAGTTTTTCCCGGATCCAATTCTTCAAGATCCGCGGTTGGAGCTTTATTAATTAATAAGTCTGGCGCACCTAAATTTTCTGCTAATAACCGTACTTGGCGTTTAGATAAACCAAATAAAGGCGCTAAATCACAGGCACCATCGCCCCATTTAGTGAAAAATCCGGTAATGTTTTCTGCTGAATGATCTGTCCCTAAAACAAGTGCGCCAACAATACCGGCAATATGATATTGCGTTACCATTCGGCTTCTAGCTTTGGCATTACCTTTTGAAAAATCGATTTTTGCATCGTCTGCCGATAAGATATTTGCTTGGTTAAGCGCGTTAAGCGTTTCAATGTGAATTCCATTAACGGCATTCAAAATATTGGTTATTACACTATGTGTCGGTTGAATAAAATCCAAAGCGAGCTGCGCATCTTCTTCATCTGCTTGCACGCCATAAGGTAAACGAACCGCAATAAATTGATAGGGTGATGTCGAATTATTATTAGCGATTCTTTCTTCAGCATTGAGCTCATCAATAGCAAGTTGTGCAAGACGTCCACAGGTAGAAGAGTCGACACCGCCACTAATGCCTAGCACTAAATTTTTGAGTCCGGCAGCCTTAAGTGTTTTTTTGATAAATTCAATACGGCGTTTTATCTCAAACACAGCATCTATTTGAGGTAAAACTCTCATTTCATTTATGATCAATTGCGGATCCATTCAACTTCCTTTGATAGTTATTTGATAAGTTAAATTATCCTAGTGTAACGTATACCTGTGATACTTCAATATATAGGTAACCGGTATTGGCTAGTTTGTTCAGTATCTGAAATTTAAATGACTTACAACAAATATAGCGCTTGGGTTTATTTGATATAATTGTGTACAATTCAAAGTATATTTCGCGGTTAATGGATAACAACAATGAAAAAAATAGAAGCAATTATCAAACCATTTAAAATGGATGATGTGCGTGAAGCATTAAGTGAAATTGGCATCACAGGCATGACTGTTTCAGAAGTAAAAGGTTTTGGCCGACAAAAAGGGCACACTGAGCTCTATCGTGGTGCAGAATATATGGTTGATTTCTTACCGAAAGTAAAATTAGAAATTGTTGTCACCACAGAACAAGTTGAGCGTTGTGTTAATGCTATTATAGAAACAGCGCAAACCGGTAAAATTGGTGATGGAAAAATATTTATCACTGATGTTGAGCGGGTGATCAGAATCCGAACGGGTGAAGAAGATGAAGCCGCTATTTAATTTTATCAGTTAATCCCATCATAAAAAAAGCCCATTGAGTATTATATCTCAATGGGCTTTTTATTAATTTAAACCTTATTATTGATAAGGCAAATTTTTATAGCTTCTATTTCAATGCTAATAAACAGTTAAAACTTAACGAGTTAAAAACTTATTATTTGGATAATTTGCTGCTAAGACTTGCTTCGCATTAATTTTTAAATCCATTAAATCTAACTTGTCGTAACACTCAATCATAATCTCTAAGGCTTGTTCCACTTCCTGGCTAGGCGAGAAGTATTCAACAATGTACTTACCACGATTTGCTGCTGAGGCCCAAGCATCACGTTTCATATAAAAACGAGCTACTGTTAATTCATACTTAGCTAAACGTGATTTTATACCAATCATACGTTTGCGTGCATCAGCGGCATATTTGCTTTGTGGTAGCTCAGTCAAAATCGTTTTAAAGTCTTTGAATGCTTCGCGAGCAGCTGTTGGATCTCTGTCTGAACGATCAATGCCTGCTAATTCTTGAAAAAGGTTCTCTTCAGTTGAAATATTGATTAACGCTCGCATGTAATAAACATAATCAAGATTGACATGATCAGGATTTAAACGCAGGAAACGATCCGCCAAAGCAATACCTTGAGCTGAATTACCACTCTTATAATAAGCGTAAATTAAGTCTAATTGCACTTGATGAGAGATAGGACCAAATGGAAAGCGTGAGTCAATTGCTGATAAAATCTGGATAGCTCGTTGATATAAGCCACTATCAAGCGCAGTTCTAGCATCGGTGAACAATGCTTGTGCTGACTTGTCTGGTACTTTTTCAATGTCGGTTTTGTTTGATGATGAACACGCCGCTAGCCCTAATGAAAGCACTAGTATTATCATTTTTATTGTCAAATTTTGCATAGACTTTGTTATCACTACTTTGTTTTAGTTAAAGGTATTAGTTAAATAAATATACGCCCTTTGCAAATTACTTAATGTAATTAATAGAGCAAAGAGGTAAAATAAACACTGGCATTCTAACCTAGCATACTTGCCTTGCACAGCGCTAATTCATAGTAAATTTATAGAGAGTTAAATAGAAATTTTAATGGCTGAAATAATTCAACATACAGATACGGTTCCTGAAACTTGTTTAGGTAAACGATTCGACCAAACATTAGCTGAGATGTTCCCTGAATATTCTCGTTCTCGCATAAAAGAATGGATCTTAGCAGGTCACGTTACTTTAAACGGCGCTATTTTGATAATACCACGCGAGAAAATGTTTGGCGGGGAAGTGATCAAAATATCAACTGAAGTTGAAGGCGACGTGCGATTTGAACCACAAAATATTCCTTTAAATATTGTTTATGAAGATGACGATATTATAGTTATTAATAAACCTGCTGGTTTTGTAGTTCACCCAGGTGCAGGTAATCCTGATGGCACGGTGCTTAATGCTTTATTGTATCATTGCCCACAGCTTGATGTTGTCCCTCGTGCCGGCATCGTCCATAGACTAGATAAAGACACAACGGGTTTGATGGTTATTGCTAAAACAATTGCAGCGCAAACAAACTTAGTCGATGCTATACAAGAGCGTGAAATAACGCGTGAGTATGAAGCGATTGCTAATGGTCTAATGACAGCTGGTGGTATGGTTGATGAACCTATAGGTCGCCATTCAACCAAAAGAACACACATGGCTGTTAGTCCTTTTGGACGTCCATCGGTAACGCATTATCGTGTAATGGAAAAATTCCGTTTACACACACGTTTAAGATTACGTCTTGAAACGGGTCGTACACATCAAATTCGTGTTCATATGGCGCATATAACCCATCCATTGATTGGAGATCCTAATTACGGTGGTCGTCCACGTCCTCCTAAAAATGCGACAGAAGATTTGCGGGATTTACTGCGTAGTTTTAAGCGCCAAGCATTACATGCGGCAATGTTGTCATTATTTCACCCTATAACGGGTGAAGAAATGACTTGGCATGCACCTATTCCAGAGGATATGGTTAATTTAACAAATGTTTTGCGTGAAGATTCGAAAATCAACGCAACAGACGACTATTTATAACAGTCTCTACAATATAGAATGGCCAGTACTAAATGTACTGGCTTTTACTACGACAAGACTCCATCCTCAAAAAAAATCGTTATCCTCTAATCATAGCTATTCTTCAGTATACGGCCAATTTAACTTGGGCGAACATGTTGGTGATGACTTGGTTAATGTCAACAAAAATAGAGCTTCGTTACTCGCATACTTACCGCTTAATACAAAAATTCAATGGCTTGAACAAGTTCATGGTAATAAAGTTGTGACCATAGAATCTTATTCAAAAACGCCTTTAGTAGCTGATGCGATAATCACTCGGCAAAAGAATATTGCTTTAGCCGTGATGACCGCTGATTGTTTACCGATATTATTAACTGCAATAGACGGCAGTGAAATTGCTGCGATCCATGGTGGTTGGAAACCCTTAGCTAAAAATATTATTACCAATACCGTCAATAATATGAAAACAGATAATGAAAATATCATTGCTTGGTTGGGGCCTTGTATTGGTGAATATGCTTTTGAAGTAGGGCAAGAAGTAAAGTGTGCCTTTGAAAGTCAGTCAGAAAAATTTGTATCGGCTTTCACTGCTATAAATGAACCATTAGCGCTGGAAAAACATAAAGGTAAATACCTAGCCAATTTAGCAATGATAGCAAGAATCCAACTAAATACGCTCGGTATTAATAAGGTTCATCATTTAAACCATTGTACCTATTCTAATGAACAGCAGTATTACTCTTATCGACGAGATACCATTACCGGACGAATGGTTTCCATCATTTGTCGAAAATAAGTTTAAAAAACAAACTAAATCTTATTTCAAATCAAAAGCTTTTCATTTTGTTCCTTGAAAAATTTCAATTATATCCTTATCTATAAGGTATAAAAGAATATTTTTCTTTGTTAGGCAGGAGAGCCTCATGCGTTTAGACAGATTAACCCAAGCATTTCAAGTCGCTATTTCAGACGCACAGTCAATAGCATTAGGTCGGGATCATCAATTTATAGAACCCGTGCATATCATGTTAGCGCTATTAAATCAGAACGCGAGTAGCATTATACCCTTATTGAAAAGTGCAGGAATTAATGTTCTTTCACTGCGATCACAAGTCGAGACGGTTATAGAACAACTTGCGCAAGTTTCTGGATCGGGTGGCGACGTACAACTTTCTTCTGCTATGGGGAACTTACTTAACCTCTGCGATAAGTTCGCACAAAAAATGGGTGATAAGTATATATCTTCTGATGTTTTTATCCTTGCCGCTATTGAAGACAAAGGAAAACTAGGCCAAATATTAAAGTCGCTTGGGGCAAGTGAACAACGTGTTCAAGATGCAATATTACATGTGCGTGGCGGTCAAAAAGTTGATGAGCCTAATGCTGAAGATGTTCGACAAGCACTTGATAAATATACGGTGAACCTAACAGAGCTTGCCGAGCAGGGCAAACTAGATCCCGTTATTGGCCGAGATGATGAAATACGTCGCACGATACAAGTTTTACAACGTCGTACGAAAAATAATCCGGTATTAATTGGTCAGCCAGGTGTTGGTAAAACAGCCATCGCCGAAGGGTTAGCACAACGTATCATTAATCATGAAGTTCCTGAAGGGTTAAAAGGTAAGCGGGTATTGTCATTGGATATGGGTGCTTTGGTTGCTGGCGCTAAATATCGTGGTGAATTTGAAGAACGTTTAAAGGCGGTATTGAGTGAGCTAGCCAAAGAAGAAGGGCAAGTCATTTTATTTATTGATGAACTTCATACTATGGTCGGTGCAGGTAAATCTGATGGCGCGATGGATGCTGGAAATATGTTAAAACCAGCACTTGCCCGTGGTGATTTACATTGTGTCGGCGCGACAACATTGGACGAATATCGTCAATATATTGAAAAGGATGCAGCCTTAGAGCGTCGTTTTCAAAAAATATTAATTGAAGAACCTAGTGTTGAAGATACGATTGCCATATTGCGCGGTTTAAAAGAGCGTTACGAACTTCATCATAGTGTTGATATTACCGATCCAGCCATAGTTGCCGCTGCTACTTTGTCACATCGTTATATCAGTGATAGACAATTACCTGATAAAGCGATTGATCTTATCGATGAAGCGGCTTCTAGTATTCGTATGCAAATAGATTCTAAGCCAGAAGACTTAGACCGATTAGAGCGGCGTATCATTCAACTGAAATTAGAACAACGGGCATTAGAGAAAGATTCAGATGAGGCTTCTAAAAAACGTTTAGGACTTATCTCATTGGATCTGAGCGTTTGTCAGACTAATTTTGATGAGTTAGATGAAATTTGGAAAACCGAAAAGGCTGCTTTACATGGTACACAGGCTATTAAAACAGATCTAGAACAAGCTCGACTTGACTTAGAGGCTGCCCGACGATTGGGCGATCTTAACCAAATGTCAGAATTACAATATGGCAAAATACCGGAATTAGAAAAACAACTCGACTTAGCAAGCCAAGCAGAAATGCAAGAAATGACGTTATTAAAAAATAAAGTCACTGAAGTTGAAATTGCAGATGTATTAAGTCGAGCAACGGGTATTCCTGTTTCTAAGATGCTTGAAGAAGAATGCGATAAGTTACTGCAAATGGAGGATAACTTGCATCAGCGTGTAATAGGACAAAACGAAGCGGTTATCAGTGTTTCGAATGCTATCCGACGTTCAAGAGCTGGGCTTGCCGATCCAAGCCAGCCGATAGGATCGTTTTTATTTTTAGGTCCTACTGGTGTGGGTAAAACCGAACTTACGAAAGCATTAGCCCATTATCTTTTTGACAGTGAAGATGCACTTATTCGTGTCGATATGTCTGAATTTATGGAAAAACATTCAGTTTCTCGATTAGTGGGGGCTCCTCCCGGATATGTAGGGTATGAAGAAGGGGGCTATTTAACTGAAGCTGTTCGACGCAAACCTTATTCTGTTATTCTTCTTGATGAAATTGAAAAAGCGCACAGTGATGTTTTTAATATATTATTACAAGTGCTCGATGATGGACGTTTAACGGATGGTCAAGGGCGAACTGTTGATTTTAAAAACACTGTTATCATTATGACTTCTAATATTGGCTCTGATCACATTCAAAAATTTGCTGATGACGGTCAGTATGAAGAAATGAAATCTAAGGTAATGTCAGAAGTGAGTTTACATTTTAAGCCTGAGTTTATTAATCGCATTGATGAAACAGTTGTTTTTCATCCATTAATATCACAACAGATAGAAAAAATAGCAGCAATACAAATTGACGGTCTAAGAGATCGTTTAGCAGACCAAGATATTAAGCTATCAATTAGCCAAGAAGCACTTGCGCTGATTTCTTTGGCTGGATTTGATCCCCTATTTGGAGCAAGACCGTTGAAAAGGGTAATTAGACAAAAAATTGAAAACCCATTAGCTCAGAAAATATTGTCAGGAGCCTTTAAAAACAAGGCAGAGATAAGTATTGAAGTCAGTGACGGTGAATTAGTTTTTACGCACTAACTAATTTGTATCATGGCATTTCACTTAAAGACGCACAGTAAACTTCTGTGCGTTTTTGGTTTATCGCTAATTGCTGTTGTTTCTCTGTTTTTGTTAATATCTGTTTACTACCTTTTTCATCCGTATATTGGACCTTATCAAAAGCCATTAACATGGCAATATTTTCTTGTGCCTCTAGACATTTTTCAGGTCTGTTTATAGTCGCCGTGAGGTTATCTTGATTTTGTTGAGAGATCACATCGTCATCAGAAACTAGCGGGTTGGTAATAATGTCTGCGCGACTAGTTACACTTGACTGATTAGACACTAAAAATTGGGTGTACTCATCACCAACAGGTTGATGCTGACTAAAATGAACAACATTGTTTTCATCTACCCAACGATAGACCATTAGTTCACTCGCCGAACAAAAGCCAAAATAAAATATCAGCCCAAATAACAGAATACGAAAACTCATTGGTCACCTATTAACTATAGAAAAAAAAATCCTAATACTTTATATAACAATACAATTGGGACTTTACAAATTATAACGAGGAATTATTATGCTATTACTCTCTAATATACCCATGATAGTTTTTTATGTTAGATTTGATTAACTATACCTATATATTTTTAAACAAGCGTTGTAACAATAATGAATGATAAAAAAACAAATACCAGTACTCCTTCGAAAGGTATTTACCTATTACCTAACCTATTAACAACCGCAGGACTTTTTTCTGGTTTTTTTGCCATAGTTTCCTCAATGAATGGTCATTTTATTAGTGCAGCTGTAGCAATATTCATTGCCATGATATTTGATGGTTTAGATGGGCGCGTTGCTCGGATGACAAATACACAAAGTGAATTTGGTGCCGAATATGACAGTATGGCTGATATGGTCTCTTTTGGTATAGCCCCCGGACTTGTCGCTTATAATTGGGCGTTATCGAGTTACGGAAAATTTGGTTGGTTAGCCGCTTTTGTCTTTGTTGCCTGTGCAGCACTTCGTTTAGCACGTTTTAATACGCAGGTTGGTATTGCTGATGCACGCTTTTTCCAAGGTTTAGCAAGCCCCGCGGCCGCGGCAGTTATTGCCAGTTTGGTCTGGGTTGGTGCAGAATATCAAATAAATGGCCAAGACTATGGCATTGTTGTTGGCATTATTACTATGCTTGCAGGATTATTGATGGTCAGTAACTTTCGTTACAACAGTTTTAAAGAAGTCGATTGGAAGGGGAAAGTTAATTTTTTTGTGGTTTTGCTCATTGTACTCGCCTTTGTCATTATCGCTTCTAGCCCAGAGAATGTTTTACTTATCGTATTTGGCTTCTATGCTTGCTCGGGGCCGTTTACGACTATCCGCTCTGTTAATAAGTTAAAATTAGAAGATGTCGTCGGTGATGACAAAGATGAAGACTTTAATACGGTTGATAACTCGAAAGATAAATAACAGCAGTAATTAACTATCTGTAGCACCAGCTTTGTGAGCAAAAGGCATTAGTTGTTTGATTAAACCACAATAAAAATACAGTTTGTACGTTAATCGAGCGAATAAGCATTTATTTCAAAGTTATTACAAAAAAGGGTTGACGCCCAGCGAGAAATGTCTAGAATGCGCTCCAGTTCCAAGGGGTTCAGTCAAAACGAACCACGAAAGAGCTGTTTTGATAAGTTATCTACATC
>NZ_JACGVV010000126.1:0-356 GCF_014077405.1 Colwellia sp. BRX10-9
ACAAGTACGTCAGTCATTGTCCACTGCTTCGCTTTTTCTTCATCAATAAATAACACCACATGATAGTGATTACTCATCACCGCATAGGCACAAACCTCAATCGCAAAGACTTGCGTTAGAAAATGCAGTTTGTCTTCCACCCAACCTCGCCGGTGCTCAAAACTTTGACCTGAAAAGGTATCTTCACCACATAAGAAAGCGCGTCGAACACAACGCGCCACACAATGGTAATAAGGTGTGTCTACTAAACTGATTTGTTGCTTCCTTGGCGTGGCCATAACTCACCTAAGATAAAGTAGCTTGATTACTTTAGCGTAGTACAAAGGGAAAACTTGTTCAATTTAGGATGAGTGTCT
>NZ_JACGVV010000165.1:0-220 GCF_014077405.1 Colwellia sp. BRX10-9
ACTGGATTTAAATCTACATAAGCCATACAAGCAAGTAATGCCCCTTCATCGAGCAGGGCTTGAGATTTAAAGCGTCCTTCCCAAAAGTGCCCCGTGCATTTATCTTCTTTATTGGCTTGTCGAGCAATAGGCTCGTTTAATGCCCGCATATACCAACTGATATCGATTAAGCGCTGTTTATAGACTTGTGCTGTTTCTTCAACCATTTCCATTTCGAATG
>NZ_JACGVV010000116.1:0-401 GCF_014077405.1 Colwellia sp. BRX10-9
TGACATCATTATTAAACTGTTTTACGTCTTTCCTTGCCTCTCGTTAGAGAATTAAGAACCGACTATGTAAAATCAATGTAATGTGAGTGTCCACACAAATTGCATGATAACTAATTGTTAAAGAACGTTAACTCTAAGAGTTAACCGAAACAAAATCTCATTCGCTTTGCTTCGTTGCTGCAGGCCTTGCCTGAAGCGAGATGCGTATTCTACGCACTCTAGTTTCGATGTCAACGTTTTATTTAATTTAATTTGAAGTTCTTTTCGAAGATTCAAACCTTATCTATAAAACGTTAAGTTAACTACTTTACTCTAAAGTGATGTAGATAACTTATCAAAACAGCTCTTTCGTGGTTCGTTTTGACTGAACCCCTTGGAACTGGAGCGCATTCTAGACATTT
>NZ_JACGVV010000002.1:0-298117 GCF_014077405.1 Colwellia sp. BRX10-9
CTAGCGACAATAGCACTGTGGCACCACCTGATCCCATTCCGAACTCAGAAGTGAAACGCAGTAGCGCCGATGGTAGTGTGGGAGTTCCCATGTGAGAGTAGGACATTGCTAGGCTCCTAATTAAGTTTAATAATAACCACTTAAATGGTATTGTTAAGCGGCTGTTTAAGATAATACAACTAACAAGTTGAATTATCGGCCCCGTGGAGGGGTTCCCGAGTGGCCAAAGGGACCAGATTGTAAATCTGATGGCTCAGCCTTCGGTGGTTCGAATCCACCTCCCTCCACCACTTTATTCAAACATAAATCCTTACTATTTAATAATATTAGCGCCTAGCTAATTTTTATCATATCTGAATACTTATCACTTAACTTTTTAAACCTAATATAAAACTCACTAGTAGAATCGATCAAGGTTAATGCTTTAATTAATATCTCAGCCTGTGCTAGATCGCCAACCCTCTCATTATCTTTTTCAAACGAAACAAGTAACACTTGCAATAAATTCAACTTAATCCCAGTGTGATTAGGAAAATGAACCAGTGCATTATTGAGTTTATCAATCGCCAGACTGTATTTATGCTTCTTATATAGACTAACACCTAACTCTAATGCGCTTTGTGCCGCAATCCTTTCATGGTCAGAATAAGGCTTATCTGCAATAGTGTTTAATTGTGTCAGTATTGGGGAATTATCTTGATTTACATGAGCTAGCTCAGTTAGTAGGTTATCAGCATAAGACTTCTTTCCCATAGCCATGAGTGATTTGGCTATTGCAATTGTACCTACTGATGATATTTGATGTTTACAGTTTATTAGTAACAACTCAGCTTCTTTTAGTGCTTCTTTAGCAAGCCTTGGATCTTTAATTTTATCATACAACCTTGCTGCTAATAATTTACTATGAATCTTAATCTCTATGGTATTAAAGTCCCTGACCATATCAGTAAGTAATTTAAAAGCTTTGTTACTTAGTCTGCGTGATTTTTGAGGTTCTAGATCTGTCATGGACTCAAGTAGCGCTTCGACAAAATGTAAGGTGTTATCAGGTTTTCTATGAACAGAGTGAAAGGCAAGCGCTGCAGTTTTAGCAAAAGCTTGTGTTGCTTTATCGAAGTTCTGATTTGTTAAACATAAGTCTGCATATTTCTCTAGACGTGGTACAGAAAGAGGTGAAACAACCAAAGCATTTTCTAAAATTGCTTCTGCTAACAGAGGTTCTTTATTTAATTGGTAGGTATTGGCTAGCCAATCGTAAGCTGACAAATAAAGTGGATTATTTTCTATTACCGTATTAAAACAATCAGCGGCCAAGTTATAATCATGATCGAGTAATGCTATCTTTCCTAGGCCAATTGCCGCCCACTGACAATTAGGAGAACAAGCGTAAGTCTCGTAAATATCTCGGGCCTTATCAAATTGTTTTAACTCAAAGTATTGTCTAGATTGAATTCCTAAACATTCATTTTTATAAATTGAATTTATGGAGATAATATCTTGGCATAATGAAATAACTTCTTGGGAGTCGTTGTTATCCATCGCGTTATATATATCAAGCATAGCTGTTTTTTTAGCGAAACATCGCGCTAATCGAATGTTAAGATCGTTAAGTGTATATGGCTTAGCAAGGTATTCATCGGGTTTATGTTCGAGGGCAGCTAACACCATAGCTTGTGAAACCTCAGCGGTTATCATAACGATAGCGCAATGACGTGAGATAAACTTTTTAGACCTTAATTCTTCAAGAATATGTTGACCATTTTTTTTATCTTCGCCCAGGTCATAACCTAATAATATAACGTCAAACTGAATTTTTTCACAAAGTATTAATACATCTGAGGCGCGGTTACTCGTATCAACACTAAGAGCACCAAGCGTGTAAGCGAATAATTTCAATGCATCACGTGATTGGCTGATACTTTCAACGATTAAAAAACGCATCTTGCTGTATGCAATCTTGTTCATAAACTCCCTTGAATATTCTTTTATCTGTAGAGACTTTTAGCGGAATTAAAACCACTTGTCTAGCTTTGCAACTGACAATAATTAAATATTAGGATATATAGCTTATTTGCTTGCAGATAACCCTTCTCGTAATTGCACTTATAATAGCTATACTGTATTCTGCAACGCCGCTGTACATTGGCTAACTTCCACTTTTTATAAAGAGATTTATCTATGGGTTTTACCTCGTTGGGCTTATCTGCCCCGATTCAAAAAGCGATTGCTGAAAAAGGTTATACCGAACCATCACCAATTCAAGCACAAGCAATTCCCGCCGTACTAAGTGGGAAAGATGTCATGGCAGCAGCACAGACGGGAACCGGTAAAACAGCAGGGTTTACACTACCAATATTAGAGCGTTTATCAGGTGGCAACAAGCCACAGGCTAATCAAGTACGCACACTAATCTTAACGCCAACACGAGAGTTAGCGGCACAGATATATGAAAATGTTGAAATGTACGGTAAGTACTTACCTTTAACTGCGACAGTGGTCTTTGGTGGTGTGAAAATTAATCCACAAATGATGCGCCTTCGCCAAGGTGTCGATATATTGGTGGCAACACCAGGAAGATTGCTTGATTTATATAATCAAAAAGCAGTCAGCTTTAAGCAACTTGAAATACTAGTGTTAGATGAAGCGGACCGTATGTTAGATATGGGCTTTCTTCGCGATATTAAAAAGGTATTATCGGTCTTACCTAAGCAACGTCAGAATCTTTTATTCTCTGCAACCTTTTCAGAAGATATCCGTGATCTTGCGCGAGGGTTAGTAAATAATCCTGTTGAGATCTCTGTTAGCCCACGAAATACCACCGCTGAAAAAGTTGAACAGGTAATTTATCCTGTTGATAAAAAGAAAAAGCCAGCCTTGTTAACAGCACTCATTAAAGATAATGAATGGCCACAGGTCTTAGTGTTTATGAAAACTAAACATGGAGCAAATAAGTTAACCAAACAATTAGAGGCTGAAGGTATAAGAGCAGCGGCTATTCATGGTAATAAAAGCCAAGGAGCTAGAACTAAAGCATTAGCTAACTTTAAAGATGGTACAGTGAATGTTTTAGTTGCTACCGATATTGCAGCGCGCGGTATTGATATTGACCAGTTACCACAAGTTGTTAACTTTGAATTACCTAACGTTGCAGAAGATTATGTTCATAGAATCGGTAGAACTGGTCGAGCGGGTGCAAGTGGTAAAGCGGTTTCATTAGTCTGTTCAGAAGAAATTGATTTATTAAACGATGTAGAGCATTTAATTCAAACCCATATACCTCGTGAAATAGTGCCAGGATTTGAACCTTTTAATTTTTTATTAGAATCACGTCCTTTAAGACCTTTAAAAGCAAATAAGCCTAAAAAAGCAAAAACTGAACATCATGACGGACAACGTTCTGCCGATAATGCACGAGGTCATAAGCCGCAAAGTAAAAATCCTCGTCATAGAAATGACAGTAACGCGAATAAAGATTCGAATGCAGGTGGTCGTCGTAAAAACCCAGCAAGTACAGCACCAAAAAGTAATAGCGACCCATACTCTGCGTCACGCTAGTTTAGAAAATTAAATTAGGGCTCTTAATGAGCCTTATTTAATTTTGCTAATAGTTGATCTAGGTTATTTGCAAAAGCCTGTCTGTCAGCTTGACTGATCGGGGGTGCACCGCCAGTTTGAATACCGCTAGAACGTAAAGTATCCATAAAGTCACGCATGTTGAGTCTTTGCCTGATGTTACTCTCGGTATAAAGTTCGCCACGAGGGTTTAGGGCTAAACAGCCTTTCTCTACAGCTTCTGCTGCTAAGGGAATATCTGCTGTGATCACTAAATCATGCTTTGCTGAACGCTTAACTATTTCATCATCGGCAACATCAAAACCAGCATTAACCTGTATAAAAGAAATAAATTTTGAGGGTGGCGTTTTAATGAAATGATTAGCGACTAAGATTGTTTCAATCTTTGCACGTTCAGCAGCACGAAATAATATTTCTTTAATAACAGTTGGACAAGCGTCGGCATCGACCCAAATTTTCATTATATTCCCTATTACATTTATTTTTTGCACTCGTTAGGTGCAAACTATTGCTATTTTAATCTGATGATTGCTGTTATACCTAATAGATTTCAGATAATAATATATATACCAAGCTGGAACGATACCTGCTTAGTACGATAAAAATATTTAACAAGAGAGTTAACCAATGAACAAACCACAAAGAGATATTACCCTAAGATTTCTAGCTGAACCACAAGATGTAAATTTTGGTGGTAAAGTTCACGGTGGTGCCGTAATGAAATGGATCGATTTAGCCGCTTATGCATGTTCAGCCGGTTGGAGTGGTCGTTATTGTGTAACTGCTTATGCAGGGGGGATACGTTTTATTGCCCCAATTCATGTTGGCAGCTTAGTTGAAGTAGAGGCTAAAGTCATTTATACCGGTAATTCATCAATGCATATCGCGTTAGAAGTAAATGCCTGTGATCCAAAGTTACTTAATCGCACATTAACAACCCATTGTATTGTTATTATGGTGGCTGTTGACGAAAACGGTAAGTCAGAAAAAATCCCTAAATGGATCCCTGAGTCGCCAGAAGATATTAAACAAAATGAGTCAGCGATAAAATTAATGGAAATGCGTAAACTCATCGGCGAAGAAATGCAAATCTTTGTAGAATAGTATGTAACCTAATACAAATCTGATAGGAATATTTTATAGTGCAAGCTCTAGACGAACAACAAATCAAACTTGTTTTAAATTACGATGATGCTCAACGAGCCAATTACTTTCTGAAAGAAGTTGTCGTAAATAATGAAATTTGGATATTAAAAGACGAGCACGGCTGTGTGATGCTTAATACCGAAGATGAAGATTGCGTACCTGTCTGGCCAAATAAAGAATTTGCCCAGGCTTGGGCCACAGATGAATGGCAAGAATGTCAGCCAGAAGCTATTTCATTAAGTAAATGGTTTAGTCACTGGTCGCATGGTTTGGCAGACGATGAATTAGCCTTAGTGGTGTTTCCTAGTCAAAATGAGCAAGGGTTAGTTTTTTACCCAGATGAGCTTGAACAAGAACTAAAAAACAAACAAAAAAATCAATCAGCCAAAGGTCAGCGTTAATTACATGAGTTTTACTTCTTTAGCATTAGATAAGAGCCTAACCAACGCTGTAAAAGCACTTGGTTATGATGAAGCCACCCCTATTCAGTTAAAAGCTATTCCTGCGATCTTAGCTGGAAAAGATATTATGGCTGGAGCGCAAACAGGAACAGGAAAAACAGCGGCCTTTGCTTTACCTATTTTACAAAAGTTAATGGCAACACTTCCTGAAAATCGTCCTGTTCGAGCTTTAGTGTTAACGCCTACACGTGAACTTGCTCAACAAGTCTATAAAAGCTTTGTTAGTTATGCAGAAAACACAGAACTCAATATTGCCGTTGCTTACGGTGGTGTCAGTATTAACCCACAAATCACGGCATTAAGCAAAGGTGTGGATGTATTAGTGGCAACCCCCGGACGATTGCTTGACCATATTATTAATGGCTCTTTAGCGTTAACGGAACTGGAATTTTTAGTCTTTGATGAAGCTGACCGTATGTTAGATATGGGCTTTAAAGATGAGATAGACCGTATCTTAAATCGGGTACCACTTAAGCGCCAAACCCTCTTGTTTTCAGCAACTTTCGACGATGCAATTTTTAAACTGAGTAAAAACTTATTAACCGATCCTGAGTTAATTGAAGTCAGTGAGCGAAATGCAGCGGCAGCAAAAGTAGAGCAAATTCTTTATACCGTTGATAGTGATCGAAAGCGTGAATTAACCTCATTTTTAATCGGTTCAAAGAATTGGAAACAAGTACTTATCTTCACCCGTACTAAGGTAACTGCCGACGCATTAGCGAAAGAAATGTGTAAAGACGGTATTAAAACGCAATCGATTCATGGCGATAAATCTCAAGGCGCAAGAGAAAAAGCCTTAGCAGAGTTTAAAGAAGGAAAAACCCGTGCCTTAGTGGCTACAGATGTTGCCTCTCGTGGTTTAGATATTGCAAACTTAAATTATGTCATTAACTACGAACTCCCTTATATTGCTGAAGATTATATTCATAGAATAGGAAGAACGGGTCGAGCAGGTAATGAAGGGGTAGCTGTTTCGTTGATGAGCCCTAGCGAAGAGTGGTTATTAGAAGCGGTTGAAAAGGTACTCGATACGCGCTTATTGCAGCAATGGTATCCTGGTTATGAACCTGACTTAACAAAAACAGAAAAGCCCGCCCGTAAAGGTGGCCAAAAACAGCGCGATAGAAAAAAAGCGTTAGGTGAGCATAGTGACGCTAAAAAACGCTCAGGACCGAAAAATAAATACACCAGAAGATAATTAGCGTATTAAACGCCATATCACTGCAATTGAGTTTCTAAACAATAGATTCTTAATTTGCAGTGAATATTTTCTAGGTCTTCTTTACATATTACAAGGTAAAGAGGTGCGCGACTAATGCGGTGTAGTCAGCGAAAAAGTTTTTATCATCAAGGGCTTTAGAATTTATCAAATATTTACCATTAACCACCATAGTCGGAACACCGGTTAATTGACGAGCCGCTGATAACTTATCCTGAGTCTGCTTATTACGCTTAGCTTCACTAATAATGCTAAAGTTTTTCATGCCTTTATCAAATTTAGCACCATCTCCGCCACTCAATACAAAAATGTTACGAATATCTTCTTCGCTATTTATCGTTGCACGCTCGGTCTGTAAATAGTTAAAAATGGCAGGAGAGAATTTTTTAGCAACAGCCGTCTTCTCGGCAATAATAAGGGCTTTACTTAGCATAAACTGAATTTCTGGCGCAGTTTGTTGCATAAAGTCCACGTGCGTTTTTTCCAGCTTCACCCCTTTGGGCAATACCTTTTCGAATTCATTTAAATAGGGTTCATAAGCGCGACACGCAGGACAGTAATAAGAGAAGTATTCACGCAGCTCAGGTTTGTTGGTCGTTTGTTCAGATATAACCGTATAGTGCTTACCTTCTTCAAATTTACTGTCTTGTGCTGCAACCGCTGTCGCAGCGAATAAGGTCAAGGCGATGAATCCGCCAAATAGTGTTTTAAGAGCTTTCATGGTTATCCTCAGAGAATCATTTATTAATTTTTATTGTTGCGAGTATAGACCAAAGTAAAAAGCGTCGGTTCATCGTAAAATGTAAAAGTTTATTACGAAAATTTTTTATCGAAAGTCATTATTTAAAATGAATTAAAAGACATAAGTTTAAATTATTTGAAATAATAGCTAAACGTCGTTGAATTGTAGCTGTTTTATTTTTTATTATATTACTGTTGTTATCAATAAATGGTTTATTAATTTCTTTATTATCAGTGGTTAATGTTTTTTTTGGCTTTTCCATTATCTATCCTTATTTATCTGTGTAAGACTATTTTGTCAAAACAAAAAATGACAAACCAACGATATAAACTTACACTTAATATAAGTAAAACTTATGGAAAATAAGTAAAGATGGATCAACGACTCAAGTATTTAAATGCAATGCGTACCTTTGAAAGTGCTGCTCGACATAAAAGTTATAGCCAAGCGGCAGAGGAGTTGTTTGTTTCTCAAGCGGCGGTTAGCCAACAAATGCGGCAATTGGAAAACGTTTTATCCGTAAAATTATTCGTTCGTACCGGCCGTAAAATGTTGTTAACGCCAAGCGGTGAGACTTTGTATGAGTCGACACATCAAGCGCTTAACACATTAATAAAAGGGCTTAACAGTATTCAACAAGAAGATATTGCTGGCGATTTAACGATTACGTCAACACAAGCATTTTGTTCTTTATGGTTAATGCCTCGTTTATATAAATTTTCTCAAGTACATCCGGATGTTAATGTACGCATATTAGGCTCAAATCAGAAAGAAGATTTACAACAAAAACATATAGATTTGGCGATACGCTTTGGTGTTAAAAAACAAGTGTCCAACGCTGACAATCTCGTCATGGAAGATTTTGGTGAAGACGTTGTTTATCCCGTTTGCTCCCCCAAGTTATTACAGCACATGTGGCTTCAAAGCCCCAAAGACCTCCTAGACTGCACCTTAGTTAGCTTAGCTAATGAGCAGGTAGTTACTTGGGATAAATGGTTTGAGCATGCAGGCGTCAAAGGCTTTGAAAACATGACTAAGAAAACAGAAGTTACCTCGAGCGACATGGCCTTAAATGCGGTATTAAGTGGTCATGGCGTTACACTTGCTGCCAGTGCAATGTTTTCACAATACATTCAGACTAAGCAATTAGTTGTGCCTTTTAAAATTAAGCATCCAGTGATTTGGAAACGCTATTTGGCCTACGATCCTAATTCAGCCAAGCGCAAACGTATTCAGGTTTTTATTGACTGGGTGCGCGCCGAAATGGCAAGCTCAGCACCGAAAGTATTATTAAGATAATTTTGCTTTCGTTACATTTATCTAAGGAATATCAGTAGATGCCCTGTATTTTAGTTATTGATGACCGTCCAGATATCCGTCTAAGTTTAGCGGTATTGTTAGAAGATCATCACTACACCGTTATTGAAGCCGACAACCCTCAAGTTGCACAAGTGAAATTAAAAAACCATGCTATATCCCTGATATTGCTTGATATGAACTATCAATTAGACACAACGTCTGGTGAAGAAGGTTTAGCTTTTCTTACCTGGTTACAAAACTCTTCATTTGGACATACACCAACAATAGCAATGACCGCTTGGTCGAACACAGACCTAGTCGTAAAAGCAATGAACTTAGGTGCCAACGACTTTATTGAAAAGCCTTGGCGTAATAAACACTTATTACACACCGTGGCGCAGCAGCTCAATCTTTTAAACCTTTCAAGTCAAAATAAAAAATTAAAACAACAACTTATCAATGAAAATTGTGACGATTATGTCTGGCAATCACCCGTTATGACGCAATTATTGAAAAAAGTAAAAGCGGTGGCACATACCGATGTCAGTATTTTATTAACCGGTGATAATGGCACAGGTAAAAGCGAACTTGCTCGTTTTATTCATCAAGAATCACCGCGTAATAACGAAGCTTTTATTGCCGTAAATATGGGCGCTATCAGCGAGTCACTGTTTGAAAGCGAGATGTTTGGCCATAAAAAAGGCGCTTTTACTGATGCCAAACAAAACCGTATTGGGCGTTTTGAACTCGCTGAAAATGGTACTTTATTTTTGGATGAAATCGCCAATATTCCACTTTCCCAACAAGCTAAACTACTACGTGTATTAGAAAATGGAGAATACGAAACCCTTGGGTCAAGCCTGACACAAAAAACAAATACTCGTATAATATCAGCGACTAATGGTGACTTTACTCAGTTACTAAGTACTGAGCTATTTAGAGAAGATTTATATTACCGTCTTAATACTATTGAATTTAGAGTGCCGTCGTTAAAAGAACGCACGGAAGATATTTTATTGTTAGCGCAATTCTTTGTTGATAAATTCACTAAAAAATATCAAAGGTCTGTTCGCTCTATATCGCACGGTGCACAGCAAGCTATGCTTGATTACCATTGGCCAGGAAATGTGAGGGAAATGAGCCATTTAGTTGAACGAGCGGTATTGTTAGCTGAACATGAACAGTTATTGGCAGAAGATTTGCACATTAGAAATGTCAGTCCTGCGGGGGCAGTCGAAAACTTAGCCAATAATGCGCTTCAAAATAATGGGCCGAGTAATCAATTACCATTAATGACATTGGCTGAAGCGGAAGTTGCTATGGTTAAATTAGCGCTCAAACAAAGCGCAGGAAATGTACCTCAAGCCGCGTTATTACTGGGTTTGACAAAAGCGTCGATGTATCGACGTGTGGAGAAATATGGCCTTGCTAAAAACTAATTCTCTAGAAAGCTTTATACAAAAAAAACTTGCTATACTCTGTACTGTTATTTTGTTGTTAAGTGGTTATATTTTTTGGCTTTTAACGATAAAGTGGCAGTGGATCGTTATTGTTGAATTAGTGCTTTTTACGATTTGTTTCGGCTTTACTTTGTCAATAAAGCAGCGTGTGATGCGATCTTTTACTCGTGCTTCTTTACATATAGATGCCATTACTCAAGAAGATTATAACCAATTTGGAAAATCAACTTTCCCAAAGGGTAAAGTTAGCGAATTTCATCAGCAATTGAAACAACTGAGTGAAAAGTTACAAACACAAAAGTCTCATTATGATCAGCAGGCTTTTCTGGTTTATCAATTGATCTCACAGTTAGATACACCAGTTTTGATATTTAATGAAAAACAACAGCTTACACTTGGTAACGAAGCGTTTTATTATCTGTTTAAGCAACCATGGCAAATGTTTCGTCACGCCACTGCCGATTTATTGGGTTTACATTACAATGACGGACACTGGAAGTTCATAGAACAAGCGAAACAAAACCGCTGGCAAATACGTCACAGTGAATTTATAGATGATGGTGAAAATCATCAACTGCTGCTTTTTATTGATATTGAACCCGCATTGCGAGAAAGCCAATTAAATGCCTGGCAGCAAATCATTCGCGTACTCGGCCATGAGATCCGTAATTCATTAACACCAGTATCTTCGATGGCAGAGACACTAGCAGACAAAGCAAGCAACGAAAGAGACAAAATGGTGCTTGGTGTTATTACCGAGCGTTGTTTGCATTTACAATCTTTTGTGAACCGTTACTCGTCGTTATCACAAAAATTACAAATAAATTGCCAGTGGTTGTCTGTAGAGCACGTTATTAAGTCTGTTTCGGGTTTGTTCTCCGATATAAATATTACCCTCAACGCGCGTGTTAATGAATTTTGGGCAGATGGCGAGTTTATAGAACAAATTTTTATTAACTTATTTAAAAATGCTAAAGAGGCAGGCGCCACTGAAATAGCGGTTAGCCTTGCTTTAGAAGATCAATATTACATTATTGAAATTACCGACGATGGCCATGGTTTCTCTAACATGAACAACTTATTTGTTCCGCTCTATTCAACTAAACCACAAGGGCAAGGAATAGGGTTAAGCTTTTGTCGTAATATCATTGAACAGCATCATGGGGTAATGGAACTGCATAATAATAACGAGAGTGGTCAACTGCAATCAGGCGTTACCGTAATGATGATTCTCCCTAAGCCCAACATTAACAGGGGTTAGCAGTGAGTTCAATTATGAACTAGGTAAAAGTTCGAAAATGAACTTTTGTTTATCTGAGTAAGCTGAACCAATGAAACTGGTTTAACAATATGTTGATTTGTAAATAATATTTATTGTCATTTGATAGTGAAGTTTTGCTATAGTGATAAAATTACCATAAGGACAATAAATAAAATGAAATTATTTACAAAAATAGTAGCCGCGAGTATTTTTACTGTATTAGCAACAGGTGCAATCGCTAACTCAGCAAGCTCTTTAAAACATGCAGAAAAAGCGACTGATTTACGCCAATCAATATTTAGTTTGTTGGGCAGCAACATGGGTCCTTTAGGCGGTATGGCTAAAGGAAAAATTGATTTTGATGCGGAAAAAGTATCAACGCATGCTTTACGCATTAATCAATTATCACTGATGATTGCCGACTATACCCGCACGAACACTTCGGCACATAAAGTGAAGACTGAAGCACTCGACAAAATTTGGGAACAACCTGATGCATTTTCAAAACGTATTGATGACTTAACACAAGCATCGGCTAATTTGCAAAAAGCAGCTTTAAGCGGAGATGAAAGTCTTATTAAAAAAGCGATTGGTGGTGTAGGTAAAACCTGCGGCGGCTGCCATGATGATTTTAAAGCAGAATAGTGCTTAACCCGTGACCATTTAAACGACTTTAGTACTTTAAAGTCTGATGGTTTAGGGGTTTATTAACATAAATTAATAGGTGATTTCAGCGGTGTAAAACATCCTGTAATCACCTATCGTTAAAATAACAAATGTATTAGTAGTAATATTCTTCTATAACAGGTGCATTCAGCACCACCAGCCAATAAACAAAAACCACAGCCACTATTACCATTAAAAGCGCAATCCATAACTTAGAGTGTTTGATCACATTTGTTTTATCTACTTTAGCGGCAAGCTTTTTTCCTGTGATCATTGGGAGTATTATCGATTGCTTTTTCACTCGCTCATAATAGGCGATTGCCAATAGGTGCATAGCAATGGCTGCAATCATTAAATCAAAGACATTGTGATGTAAAAACATCATCACTTGTTCGACTTCTTTGCTAACACTATCGTAGTAAGGTCCAGAAGAAAATACATCGTCATTGATAAATAAACCACTTATTGCCTGTAAACTGATGAGAAAAATCATCAAAAAAACCATCAAACTGCCTAATGGATTATGACCACTACTATTTTTAACTTGATTGTTTTTTAGATCACCAATGTAGTTAATAAGGCGCTTAGGTGTTGGAAAAAAAGATCTAAACTGCGAGTGTTTAGTACCGAAGAATCCCCACAAAGTTCTGAAAACAAGTAAGCCTAAAGCGAAATAGCCAAGTTTCATATGAATATCAATCAGGTCATTGTCTTGATCAGAAGTGTACCAAGAGGCAATAACAGTAAAGGCAAATAACCAATGAAAAAGTCGTAAAGGTAAATCCCAAATAAGAACATGTTTCAGCAAGAGTCTATCCCAAATAGAAATAAAGTATTAATTGTAATGGCTACAAATTATGAAGTAAAAAGGAATCACCGAATTACTTCACATCAATAACGAAATATTTTGAGTTCATTATCGAACTAGTACGAAAATAAGGTTGTCGATTTAATGTTTTACATTGATTTATATAGGAAATATTATTGGCACGAAATTAGCTATATCAATATATAGAAAGACGGTTAAGCAACAACCAAGAGAATAATGTGGATATTTTAAAACAGAAGCCTAAAAAAACATTGCTCAATAACAAAGGACTAATAGTAACGATCGCCGTTGTTATTGTTATTGTATTGGTAAGTTATGCAAAAGCGTCACTTAATAGTGTCAGCCTAGCGAGAAAAGATTTATTGCTTGCAACGGTAAAGCAAGGAAATATAGACGTTACCGTAGAAGGATACGGCAAATTAACCTCAGATAAATTGCAATTAATTACTACCCTCACCAAAGCAACGGTTGAAGAAATCGTATTGAAACCTGGCGCTACTGTTACCAAAGAAAGCGTAATCGTAAGATTAGCAAACCCAGAACTGCAGCAACAAGTGCAAAGTGCTGAATATTCAGTAGCTGAGTCAAGAGCCAATTTACGCCAACTAAAATTAAACCAAAGACGCGAAACACTCACCGAAAAGTCAAATTATTTAGAACTTGTATCACAGCATAAAGGGGCTCGTTTAACGTTAACGGCACAAAATAAATTGGTAAAAAGCGGTATTGTCAAACAAATAGACTATCAAGAAAGCATATTGCGTGAAGATCAGTTAAAAGAACGAATTGAAATTTTTAAAGAACGTAATGAACAGCTTAAAGAAGTACATAAAGAGGCGATAAATATACAACTAGAACGAATTAAGCAAGTTGAACAAAGACTAACAATCGCTAAAGAGCGGAAAAATAAATTAGTGGTAAAGGCCGGTTTTGACGGTGTGCTACAACGTTTATCTGTAAATTTAGGGCAAAGCTTGTCTCCAGGGCAAGAAGTTGCCTTAATTGGTAGTGTTACCGAATTAATTGCGTTGATCCGCGTGCCACAAAACCAAGTGCAATTAGTTAAAATTGGTCAGAACGTTATCGTTGATACCCGACAAGAACTCATTGAGGGGAAAGTTAAGCGTATTGACCCTATTGTTGACCAAAACACCGTCGAGGTTGAAATATCATTCCCTGGGAAACTACCTAAAAGTGCAAGGCCCGAACAAAACATTGATGCGGTGATCACGGCTAAAGTACTCAAAAACATTTACTACATCGACCGACCTGCCAATGTGCAAGCGCAGAGTGAAACTTCGCTGTATCGGCTTAATAAAGAAATGTCTGAAGCTATAAGAGTCGATATAAGTTTTGGGGAAAAAACTGGACGATTTATTGAAATAAGTGCGGGAGCCAACTTGGGCGACCAATTTATTATTTCAGATTTAAGTAACTATAAAACAGCCAAAATTTCGATTTTATAATTGAGTCATAAAATTACAAAAGGATAGGTACATGAGCACAGCCATTTTATTATTAAAAAATATCGGTAAAATTTTTGAAACCGAAGAACTTGAAACACATGCTTTGAAATCAATTAACTTAACCGTTAATAAAGGAGACTATGTTTCAATATCTGGTCCTTCTGGCTGTGGTAAATCAACACTTTTATCAATTATGGGCTTACTTGATGTAAGTAGCAGTGGTGAGTATTTCATTGAAGGTGTCAATGTTACTGACCTATCACTGGATCAAGCTGCAGAAGTTAGAAATGCAAAGATTGGTTTTATATTTCAATCGTTTAATTTAATAGACGAGCTTTCAGTTTTCGACAACGTGGCTTTGCCACTGCGCTACCATGCTGATAAACCCAATAACGCGACAATCAAAAAACGTGTCATAGAATGTTTAGAAAAAGTAGGCCTGTCACACCGTATTAGTCACAAACCAAACCAACTTTCTGGCGGACAACAACAACGTGTTGCTATTGCTCGTGCGTTAGTTGCTGACCCTGCAGTGCTATTAGTGGATGAACCAACGGGTAACCTTGATTCAAAAAGTGCTGACCAAGTTATGGATGTACTGGACCAATTAAATAAAGCGGGTACAACCATTTGTATGGTAACGCATGATCCGCGCTATGCAGATATGGCACGTACTAAAGTACAGCTTCTTGATGGCGCTATTTTACACTCGCCGGGTGTAAAACTAGTCGGGTAAATCGGCTAACTCAATAAGTACTTTGTACCGTCATACTGAATTTATTTCAGTATCTAAAGTTGTTGAAAAGTTTAAAAACCAGATCCTGAAACAAGTTCAGGATGACGCTATTTTAGACTCGCTGGGTGTAAAACTAGTCGGTTAAGTCGGCTAACTCAATAAGTACTTTTTACCGTCATACTGAATTTATTTCAGTATCTAAAGTTGTTGAAAAGTTTAAAAACCAGATCCTGAAACAAGTTCAGGATGACGCTATTTTAGACCCGCTGGGTGTAAAACTAGCGAGATAACTCACCCTGAACCTTATTCAGGGTGATGGTCAGAAGATAGGGTCATGAAAAATGAACAGTTATTTAATCAAACAAGCATATTTAAGCTTAAAGCAAAAACCGATTTTTGTGCTTAGTGTGGTTTCTACCATGGGCGTAACCTTAGGTGCATTATTATGTGTGCTGACCTTAGCGTATGTCATGTTAATAAAACCCTTACCGTATCCTGACCAAGAGCGTTTATATAATGTTGAACATCAATTAATCAGTAATGAAAATGCTATTGATGGCCGCGCTTTTACTTACCCTAATTTAATGCATTTATATAACCAGCAATCGTTATTTGAGCAAAGTGTTTTAATGTATGTTGATGGCGGGGTCATTACTTCTTTGCCAAGCGAACCCATGGTGGCAATATCATTTATAACGCCGCAATGGTTTTCATTGTTCTCTGCAAAAATGGAGTTAGGGAAGGGATTTGCAGAAAGTGAAAAAGTTAACAGTTATAACCCCGTTGCCGTTTTAACTTATGAAACATGGCAAAATAAGTTTAATGGCGACATTAATGTACTTGAAAAAAGCCTGACGTTAAGCGGAAATAACTACCGAATTATTGGTGTACTCGCAGAAAATAACATTGAAGCGCCACTCGCCGGCGCTGGTTTTAAAACCGAGTTATATCTTCCATGGGATTATAATTCGGTAAGTGAAAGAGAACGAAAACGTTGGGGAAATGATGATAGCGGTTTGATATATGTTGGTAAGCTGAATAAGCAATATGCGGAATATTCCAAGCCACAAATTGATCAAATACTAACAAAGGTCGTCAATGAGAATTGGCAAAGTAAGGTATCGGGTCATGACTTTTTTAAAAATTGGTCGATCGTACTTGAAACACAAACATTAAAATCTTTTATTGTTAGCGATGGTGAACGTAGCGTTTACTTATTATTGATTGGATCATTAGGTTTACTGTTTATTGCTTGCGCTAACATCGCCAATTTATTTGTTTCACGAACAGTAGAGCGTCAGCAGCAACTTGCTATTTCTGCGGCTGTTGGTGCTTCTAAAGCACAATTATTTCGCAATATTTTAGCTGAAACAGGGCTGTTAATGTTTGCCGCTATTATACTCGCGCAGGTTGTTATTTTTGTTGGTTTTAGTGTTTTACAATATTACCTTGGTGATTTTCTACCACGCATTGATGAACTTGAACTCAATGCATTTTCATTTTCAGCTTCTATTTTACTTTTAGTCTTGTTAACACTTACCTTCTCACATTTATGTTTGAAAATGATCAACTATCATGCACTTAACGCTACGTTGCAATCAGGTGGCAAAGGCAGTGGTATTCAAGTATCAAAGCGTGTGCGAAACATCTTAATTAGCAGTCAAATAGCGACAGCAACCGCCTTAGTCTTTATTAATGTCGTTTTGTATAAAGACGCCAGTGAATTAGTAAACCAACCTTTGGGTTATCAAACAAATAACATTACCTCGGTCGTATTGGCATTACCCAATGTTGAAAGCGAGATAAAAGCACAAAAACTCACTGCCCTTAAAGCTGAGTTATTAGCCCATCCGAAAATAAAAAAGGTAAGCCAAGCGATGCGACCCACAGGCTTTGGTACTTTGGCATTAACAGCTATGGAAACAGACAATCGTTATACTGTGCTAGGGAAAGATATTGACGATCAATACTTTAGCATGCTCAAACAAGCGATTATTGAAGGTGACAACTTTAGTGCTGCAGATATTAAAGACGACAGAAAAGTGATGATTGTTAATGATGTTTTTGCACAAAGATTAGCGCCAAATGGCAGTGCGATTGGCTTTAAATTTAAAAATGGTGTTGAAGTTATTGGTGTTGTAAAAAGTATTAATATGCCTGGCATACAGAGAGTAGAGTCTCGTTTTTATTACCCCGCAAGTTTGGCAAGAAATATGTTGCTAATAGAACAGCATCAAGGGCAAATATTTAATCGTGATGAAATGATTAGTGCGATGAAAAGCGTTGATAAAAAATTAAGTTTATTCACCTTCACATCACTCAATGAATATAAAGACCGTCGATTATTTTCTTCAGTAACTACAGCCGTTACGACACTAGTATTGGCTATTTTAACGTTATTACTATCAGGTTTAGGTTTGTACGGTATTCTTAACTATTCTAGCCAAATGCGTCGTTTTGAAATTGGTACTCGCATGGCTATTGGTGCAAAGGGTAAAGATATTGTTAGCTTAGTCTTTAAAGATAATGCTGGCGCATTAGGCATTGGTTTAGTGGTAAGTTTTGTTGTATTACTTGTTTTGTATCTTGGTTTTAGTGACAGTTTAAATACTTATATTAGTTTAGAACTTTTGCCGTTATTTATTCTCACAGTGGGAGCAATATCACTGCTTTCATCACTTGCCTGTTATGTGCCGTTACGCCCGTTTATTAAAAACCCCGTTATTCATGCCTTAAAGGGGAGTGAATAATGAATTTATTTATCTATCAGTTAAAACAAGCATTTTTAAGCCTTAAGAAAAAACCAGGCTTTGTTTTTAGTGTTGTTTCAACCATGGGCGTTACGTTAGGCGCGTTGTTATGTGTGTTAACACTAGCCTATTTATTGTTGATTGAGCCATTGCCATACCCTGAGCAAGATCGACTTTTTGTTGCTGAGCATAAGGTTCTTGGCGATAAAAAAGAGACCAAAACAGTTGCTTATAGTTATGCTGGCTTGGTGCATTTATACCAGAGTAAAGCCGCATTTGAACAAGCGGCCATCATGTATTATGACCAAGATGTGATCCTTTCTCACCTTAACCAACCACTCGTCAATACCACTTATACCACGCCGGAGTTACATCAACTGTTAGCGTCGACTATGGCAACAGGTCGAATGTTTACGGCTAGCGAAGCTCTGGATGCCAATAATCCAGTAGCTATGCTCAGTTATAATACTTGGCAGCAAAAATATGATGGCAGTGCGGATATTCTTGAACAAAAAATCAATATCAGGGGTGTTAGTTATCGCATTGTTGGTGTATTGGCAGAAGGTTTTGTTGAACCTGAATTAGCTGAAATTGGGCGTGAAACGCAAGTTTGGCTGCCATGGGATTATAATCAGACTGACCAAGTAAGCAGAAAAAGTTTTTTGAGCATAAAAGGTAACTTTAAATTTATTGGTCAATTGAAAAAAGGGCTTAGCAAAAGCCAAGCACAACAACTTTTAACCCCTTTAGTGAGTAAACGCTGGCAAGAAGGTGTTGCTGATATGGAATTCTTCAAGGATTGGTCAATCGATATGCGAGTCCGCTCAGTGAAGGACGTTATGCTCGGGGATAGTGAGTCTATTGCGGTAATGCTGTTAGCGGGTGTGATTGGTTTAGTATTGATTGCCTGCGCAAATATCTCTAATTTGTTTATCGCACGTACTGCAGAAAAGCAACGTCAAATGGCGATTCAAGCAGCGATTGGTGCCACTAAGAAACATTTATTTAAAGCGATGTTGGCTGAAACCAGTTTACTGATGTTGATGTCGATCATACTCGCCTTGATAGTTGCTAAGGGCGGGTTTTATATTATGCAGCAATATTTGGCCTTGGTATTACCGCGAGTTGACGAGCTATCTCTTAATCCGATAACGCTTAGCTGTGCGGCACTAGCAACCATTATTCTTGCATTGTTTTTTGCTAAATTAAGTACTCGTATTATCAATTATCGTGCACTCAATGCTAGCTTACAAAGTAGTGGTAAGGGCAGTGGTTTACAGGTATCAATAAAGACACGCCAAGTCTTAATCGCCAGCCAAGTGGCATTAGCGACGCTATTAGTATTTGCCAACTTGAGCTTACTTAAAGATGCCGTTAAAACCATTAATGCACCGATAGGTTTTAGCACCAATAATATCTCGATTTTAACGCTAAACTTCTCTTCAACCCAATTATCTAGCCAGGAAGAGGTCATCGCCATTATGGCTGAGATCATAGAAAAGCTTAAAGCCTTACCACAGGTGGAAGCCATTGCGCATGGGAGTTCACCTTTAGATGGCTTTGGTATTAAATTGCTAACCAAACTTGATGATAATGAAGGGCATTCACCGTATTTAAAAAGAATTGATCATAGATATTTTAAACTAATTGAACAACCGCTATTACAAGGTGAAAATTTTACCAAGCTAGATAGACGAGATAACAACTATTCGATGATTGTTAACCAAGCGTTTGCTAAGCAGTTAACACCTGACGGTGATGTCATAGGTATGCGGCTAGTATCGATAAATGAGCCTGAATTTAAAATAATAGGTATTGTTAAAGATATTGCTATTCCCGGCGATACTCCGTTTGGCAGCGACGATGTAGCTGCGCCTATACCAAGGGCCTATGTGCCTGATAATCTAAACGACAACAAATTTATACTTAAAATAAAGGCTGACCAGTCTATTAGTCGTCAACAGTTGGGCAAATTATTAGCCGAAGTTGACGCTAGATATTCTGTATTTAGCTTCAAATCAGCAGATGAAATGCTTACTCAAAACTTGTTTACTCAAATTACTACCGCGGTGACAACGACAGCTTTAACGTTAATCACTTTTTTCCTCGCGGGTATTGGTCTCTATGGCATTTTAAGTTACAGCACCCAAATGCGCCGTTTTGAGATTGGAACACGTATGGCAATAGGTGCTAAACGTGGTGACTTAATATTACTGATTATAAAAGAAAACGTGAAGCCTATTATTGCTGGCGTATTGTTCAGCTTAGTTATTTTATTGAGTGTGTATTTCTTTTTTAGTGTAGAGCTTTCATCTTATATCACAGCGCAATTAACGCCGTTGTTTCTTGTGACACTTGTATTAATTTCTACTCTTTCGTTATTGGCTTGTTATTTACCCTTAAGACGATTTATTAATTCTCCTGCGATAAGCAACTTACAAGGAAGTGAATAATGAACTTATTTACCTATCAACTAGAACAAGCATTTTTAAGCTTGAAGAAAAAACCGGGCTTTGTTTTTAGTGTTGTTTCAACAATGGGAATTACCTTAGGTGCTTTGTTATGCGTCTTAACACTGGCCTATGTAATGCTAATTAAACCCTTGCCGTATCCTGATCAAGACCGATTATACCGTGTCGACAGCCAACAGTTTGATGCTGCTGGCGCTTTAAATGTTACTGCTTTTAGTTACCCGAGTCTCGTGCATTTATACAGGTACCAGCAAGAGAAGAACCAGCAGGTTTTCGACCAAGTGGCTTTATCAATTTATGACGATGAAGTACTAACGTCACTCGCCACACAGCCAACATTATCAACCGCCTATGTTACCCCTGAATGGTTTAAGCTTACTGCGGCAAGTATGACTATAGGGCGACCATTTTCTGAGTCTGAGCACATTAATAGTAATATTCCTGTTGCGGTATTAAGTTATCAAACATGGGTGAATGACTTTGCTGAAGCAACGGATATTCTCGATGAAAAAGTGACTTTTCGTGGTATAAGTTTTCAGGTTATTGGTGTTTTGTCGTCAGCGTTTATTGAACCTAAAATATCAACCATTGGCCGAGAAACCAACGTTTGGTTACCTTTTAACTTTAATGCTGGCGGCGAAACGTATCGAGCACGTTGGTGGGACAGGGCGAATAACTTAACCTTTATTGGCAAACTTGCTAAAGATGAAAATGTTGCACAAGCGCAAGCGAAAGTTACCCAGCTAGTGAATGAAACCTGGCAAGAGAATATCGACCAAAATGGCTACAACAAAGGTTGGCATATCGAAACGCCTTTATTGTCTTTTCAATCGGTAATTTTAGGCGAAAGTGGTCGTAGCGCATATTTGTTGTTATTGGGCGTTATTGGCTTGTTAGCCATCGCGTTTATTAATATCGCTAACTTACAACTGTCACGCACGGTTGAAAAAAAGAACCAATTAGCTTTACGTGCAGCGGTTGGTGCTAAACGTAAAGACCTTTTTAGTGTGCTTTTTACTGAATCATTTCTGCTGATGTTTGGTGTATTGTTACTCGCCTTACTTATTGCGCAAGTAGGTTTTGGTGTATTGCAAACAAACTTGCAACAGGTATTGCCTCGCGTTAATGAGCTAAGCCTTGGCTTATTCACCTTAACCAGCGCGGTAATAACCTCTTTGCTCTTAGCCATTCTATTTGCTTTGTTAAGTTACCGAGCGATAGACTTACGTCGCTTAAATAACAGCATTCAAACCAGCGGTAAAGGAACAGGGCTGCAAGTGTCGAAAGGGATGCGTACTTTCTTAGTGATCAGTCAAGTTACCGTGGCTACCGTATTAATTTTTATTAATATAAATTTATTAAAAACATCATTACAAACTATTTACGATCCGTCAGTGATGAACGTTGAGCAATTAAGCAGTGTAGTACTGACTCAATCTGATGCCGTTGAATTAACGCGCGCAGAGAGCTCTGCTATTACCGCAGAGATTCAACAAAAAATTTCAGAATTACCGCAAGTGAGTGTGGCGAGTAGAAATAGTTCACCGTTAACCGATGGTGAAGGTACTTGGTCGCTAACCGAAGTAACCTCGAATCAAACCGTATTACCGCTGGGTAAAAGCGTCGATAGTCATTATTTCTCATTAATGGGACAGAATTTATTAATGGGCGATAACTTCATTGAAAGTCACTTTACTGACCGAGCGCCAGTACTGATTATTAATGAGCAACTCGCCAAGCAATTAGTTACCGAGGAACAAGGTAATTTAAGTGCAGCACTCGGTAAGCAGCTTTCTTTTGGTGGCCCTAGCGCGTATACCATTATAGGTATCGTTAACGATCATAAATTGCCGGGAAAAACATCTATTCCAACACGTGTTTACATGCCTAATTTAAGTCGTTCTAACTTACTGATTAAACTAAAAGACAATCAAACGTTAACGCGAGAACAGTTAGTGTCTGCGATTAAATCGACCAGTAAATCGATCAGTTTATTTGAATTCTCAACCTTAGCGCAGCAAAAGGCTCAACGATTATTTAGCCAGTATACGGCGGCAATTACTACTGCAACACTCACGGTTATTACCTTCGTTTTGTCAGCGATTGGTCTGTATGGCATTTTAAGTTACAGCACCCAAATGCGCCGTTTTGAAATTGGAACACGCATGGCCATTGGCGCTAAACGAAGCGACTTAATTAAATTGATTATTAAAGACAATGCCAGTGCAATATTATTGGGCGTACTGCTGAGTGTTGGCGTGTTGTCTCTATTAACCATTGGTTTTAGTGAACAAGTCAGCCACTACATCACCTTAGAATTACTGCCGGTGTTTATAGTGACCTTAGCGATGATCAGCATGCTGTCGTTATTTGCCTGCTACTTTCCTTTGCGACAATACATTAACAAACCTGTGATCCATGCATTAAAGGGTAGCTAATAATGACGTTCACTATCACGACTTTATTTCTATATGCGTCTACTAATCTTTTCGTAATTAATGCTTGTATGATTTTTGTACCAATGGTATAAAAAATAATGGAATAAAAAAAGAGTATAAAATGGAATACAGTGAATCAATAATTGAAGGTAGTATAATCAATGAGTTAACTTGCCCTGATTGTGGTTGTAAGCATCATCAGGTGAAAGGCGTGATTAAATATGCCTTCTTTTTTATTGAGTCTATTCCATTTTACCCGGTTAAAAAAAGTACTATTATTCAATGTCAGCAATGCTGGGTTCAAACCGATGCAGCTACTTTACCAAAACAGCGTGTCAAAGAATTGTCAAAAAATCTATTTCCCGCTTGGCGATTGTCCAGTAAATTTTTAGGGTCGCTTTTAACGTTAATGTTCCTAGGTTACTTAGTACAAGGTGAAATCAAGCAACATCAATTGTCTGATCAGTTTATCGAAAACCCTGCTGTTAATGACTTCTACCATGTTGATTTTCGGTATCTTTCTAGTGAGTTACGACCCAATGAAAAATACCGTGTTGGGAAGGTTACTGATATTACCGGTGATGTAGCAACCGTGGTCTATAGCCGATTATTTTATCGAATGCAGCATGGTGCAGATGAAAGCATTAGAGTCGGGCATGTAACTCACTTTAGTTTTTTTTCAAGAAAAGAATATCATTACAGTTTTGCTGAATTACATAAAATGCGCACGCAAGGTGCTATTTATCGGGTTGAAAGACCGATTAAAAATGAATTAAGGGGTAAGCCCGTTGTAACCGCGAAAAAGCGTTTTTTAAGTAGTACTTACTTCCCTGGCGCAAGACAGAACAATTCAGGTTTAGCTTTTTTAGAAGCGAGCTATATAGATAACCATATCGAATTAGCCTTTGAAAAATTCAACCTCTCAGCTGAAAGAGGCTATAAGCTTGGGCAAGTTAATTTAGCTGAACTTTACATCACAGGTAAGCATGGTGAGCAAGACTTAAACCAAGCACTATTTTGGTTACAAGAAGCGGCCTTACAAGACCACCAACCCGCCATAGATAAATACCTTATTGTTTGCCAGCAAGTTGCACAGTGCAGTAAAAGTGACTTTATCAAGGTATTATCAGAGCAAGGTGTTAATTTTCATATAGACAAATAGAACCTAAATAGACTTGGTGGGTATAGATTTAAAAGTAAGAGACTGCAATATCGTATTTATTGTCGATGTTCATTAAGAAAACATATTCTTTATGCGGCTAAGGAGCTTTCCATCACTTTGCGCAGACTCATCGTATTCGTAAGGTGAATCTAATACGGCTAAACGCAATGAATACGTGCCTCCGTGTCCCCAAGGCCACCATAACGCTATAATCGCTGGTGTTGAATCTGTGGCAGGTCGAGCTAAAATAAGTTGATCTTTGTTAAGTTTAATTAAGGGACCTAAGTATTCTTTAATTTCTTGTGGTGCTTTTTTTGCCGTTTTTTTATTCCATTCATGTTGAAATTGTTGGCGAAGTGCGTCTAGCGTTTTATCTTTTTTATCACGAGAGAATTCAGACAGCATAGCGGAAAATCTGTCTTCCCAGCGCCATGTTAATTGCTCGCCTAATAAATGAATTATGGGATGAGTAAACTCTTCGATTTTTTCTTGGCAATATGACACAAACAAGTCCTATAAAATACGCTAAAAAGAAACTAGCTCTTAGCATAACAACAAATTATAGCCGATATATTACAACTGAATCACCATAAAAATAAAGCCTTTATTGGTAATAATTATCATTTGTAATAAATGTAATATAAAAGTGATTAAAATGTAAACTTACAATAAGCAATTGAAAGAAGTAAAGTTAATGGTTAGGTTAACTTTACTTCTCGCATAACTTTTACAGGTTAGGAGTCAGGACTCTATTTATTTTTATCGCTATTTTCTTCTGGTTTATCTGCGCCAAGCCATGCCAATAAAAATGCTTTTTGTGATTCACTTATCTCTTCATCATCTAGGGCTATTACTTTCACTTCTGGATTTTCAATAAAGGTAATCGTGGTTGATAGTTTTTCGCCACGTTGAATGTATTCAATCGTTGTACTTTCACCCGGTTTAAATTGCTCTAATGCACTTGTCCATTGACTGTCGTTACCTATAGTTCTTCGACCTACTTTAACTATTTGGTCAGTACGTTCAAGACCTGCTTGATAAAGAGGAGAGCCAATTTTTATTGGTTTCTCAATAATGGCAGCTTCGCCACTAAAATTAAATTTAACCTGACCTAAAAAAGCATCACCTGGGTGAGCACTAACTATTTTTAAGCCAGCATGAGTTAATAGTGATGCGTAATCAGGTTTTACTTGTCCATAAATATATTGCTCAAAGAACTGCTTAGCAAAGGTATCATTATTTAATAAAGTCCCTAAGGTATGGCGCAAATCTTCACGGGTGTAAGGAATTTCTGGTTTACCAAAATCTGTCCACATTTTTCTCATAAAATCATCAAGTGATTTTCCTGGAAATTGCTGGCGAATAGATAAATCTAGTGCTAATGCCATGGCACTGCCATAGCTGTAATAGCTGAAAAAGGTATTACTAAAATTAGTTTTATCAATAGCAGTACCCGCATCGGTAAACGTTGCCAGCATACTCGCACCTTCAGGGGTGAAAAATTTTCGACCAGGTACTTGCTCAACCTGATTAACCGTCTTGGTAACAGCTTTTAAGTATTCATCAACCGTAGACTCTTGCGCTCTGCGGATCATTAATTTGTCATAGTAAGAAGTAAAACCTTCGGCGAACCATAAGTTTGTTGTCATGTTATGAGCACTGAAGTTAAAAGGTTCTAATGCTTTAGGTCTTATGCGTTCAACATTCCAAGCATGAAAGAACTCATGTGATAAGGTGCCTAATTGTGAAAAATTCCCTTCATCTAATGATTGAGTATTAGTGAGAATTGTTGAGTTTCTATGCTCCATGCCATCGCGATTGACGTGGGGTAAATAACAGGCAATAAAAGTGTATTCTCCGTAATCAAAAGCAGGTAATTCGCCATAAACTTTAATTTGTTCAGCAACTACAGCTTTAGCTTGACGGGTAAATTCAACTAAATCTTCCTCTAGACCATTGTGATGCACAGCTAAGTTAATTTGGTAATCTTTGCCACTTGAGTGAACAGTCCAGCTTTTTACTTGGTGGTCACTAAGCTCTGTTGGGCTGTCCATAAAATAGGCTAAGTTGGGGGCAGTGAAGGTATATTTATCTTGGGTTTTTTGTAGCTGAGTGGCCACTTTCCATGTTGAACTAAAAGGTTCAAATGTTACTTTGATAGGACGCTTCTCATGGTTTGATGCCCACATAAACGTAGCAGGAATATTCAAGTGAGCATGTGTTCTGTCTATTTGAGCATAAGTACCATCAGCGCGGTCACCAAATAAGGTGTACGTTACGGTTACCTCACCATCGTGATTGTCGATTGCCCACTGATAAGGGTTAGGTCGCGTAATTTCTAAGGGCTCGCCCATACTGTTTACAGCAGTCACGTTATAAACGTTTTTAGCAAATTCATGTAAAGCATAGCGCCCTGGAGAGGTGCGGCTCATTTGAACGGTCAAAACTTGGCTTTCAATGTCTGGAAAGGTTACCGAAATTCGCGCTTCATGATGAACCGCGTTTTCGAAAGTCACTTTATAATGTGTAACGTTGTCTTTAACAGGTAATGAGTGACTTGAAAAAGCCACTATTAATGCTAAAAGAACTGTGGGGGCAATTCTCATTTTTTAATCCTAAGCGTTTTATATTGTATAATTATTGGCTTAGTGTAGAGAATTATTACTATTTTTTACAGTAGTACTTTTAACAATAATGAAAGTAAGCAAGCCATATCATTAAAAAAAAGCTCATAATAAACAATATTATAGCGTTAGCATTTTATTGGTGGCATTAATTAACTGATCTCTTGTTTCAGGTTCAATTGAAGCATGGCCAGCAATTGTACTGAACAATGTAGAATTTGGCAGTTGTTGATGTAAGAGCCAAGCATTGTCAAAAGGGCAGACAATATCGTAACGGCCATGAACAATAACCATAGGAATATTTTCAATCTTATGACAATTTTTTAGTATCTGATTTTCCGATAAAAAGCAGCCATGCACCATATAATGAGCCTCATGACGAGAGAGAGTCCAAGAAGAATCATCGCCGGTGAGTGCAGCAACAAACTCTTCGTTAGGCTTTAGCGTGCAACAACGGATCTCCCATTTAGCCCATGCTTGTGCAACTCGCTCTGCGGCTATTTTATCGTCACCTGTCATAATGTCGTAGGCTGTTTTAACACCGGTCTGAATTTCACCATTAGGCAGAGCATCAAGATACTCTTGCCAATAATCAGGAAAAATTCGAGTACCACCTCCGCCTTCAAATGCCCATCGAGTATCCTCGGCACGCCCTAAAAAAATACCGCGTAATACTAAGCTGATCACTGATTCAGGGTGAGTTTGTGCATAGACTAAAGCCAGTGTTGATCCCCAAGAACCACCAAAAGCATGCCATTTTTTAATCTTTAGCTTTAGACGAATTTTCTCAATATCGGCAACTAATAACTGAGTATTATTATTATCTAAACTACCAAAAGGCAACGAACGACCACAGCCACGTTGGTCAAATAATATAATGAGATATTTCTCAGGATCAAAGAAACGTCGGTCATTGGCTGAACTCCCGGCTCCTGGTCCACCATGAATAAAAACAACGGCTTGTCCTTTTGGATTACCACATTGTTCTACATAGAGTTTATGTTGGTCACCAACGGGTAATAAAAAATGATCAAAAGGTGTGATTTCTGGATAAAGTTCGTTCATTGCTACGCTCATCGTTAATAATGAAATGAATTAATCTCACTAGGGTTAATGTTATCGCTATCTAGCTAGTTCATGAATAAATACATAGTTACACTGGAGTATAAATTATTTATAAAGTGCAGGTAAATCGGTAGGTAAATACCACCGCTACTATAGCGTGATACACCTAAAATCATGGCTAAAGGAAATAATACCACGAGTATGTTTATATCGTACTGGCCCGCATGAATTAAAGTAAATAACACACTGGTTATAATAATCGTAACAATAACACCTAAAGGCGAGCTTGCTAATCCTTTAAAGATAAAGCCCCTAAAAATAAGTTCTTCAAAAAATGGGGCGGCTATCACGACGGCAATAAAGAGCAAGAATAGATAATCAGTAGTGTTATAAATATTTATCATACTTTGTGGCGTTTTTATACCTAAGGCATCTGAGGCAAAGTAAGAAAAGATAAAATAACCTATTAGGGCAAGATTATAATTAATGAAGTTGGCTTTATTTGGCCATTTGTTAAAACCTAAATAGGCCGCAGCTGTTGTTAGCTTTCTTCTTGCTGCGCAATAAAAGATCAAGGGGGTTAAACATAAAGCCGTGATCAGATAGTTAATCGCATTAAAGTCACCATCGAGTGCTAATCTTTGACTTATTTTTACTCCAGCGGTTAGGACGCGATCTATACTCATTGCTGGTGCGGCGACTTCTATGCCTGCGGCTATAGCAAGAACAGTAATCGAAATAATAAAGTAGAGGATAAAAAACAGTAAGGTTAACCCTAACGTTGCACTAGCGCTCCACGGGCGACGAGTTTCAGTTAATGTTACCGCTATTTTTTGTGCATCAGCTAACATTGCTTTTCCTTGGTATTAGGACATAAAGAGAAAACACTCAGTAGTAACATTTACAGTAAATAGGGAAAGTGTTTTTTTCTCTGTTGATTAAGTGCTTGCAGTGCTAAATATTTAAAAGATTAGCGAGTTGAGAATTTCGTTAAAGTGCGGTGAAGTTATCTTTTTCAATTAAATTAAATTTTCTAATACATGCTTGGCAGATACAACTTTTACCCTTGGCTTTATCAGGAACTTGTTGAATTAAGGCTTTGGGCACTTTTTCTAAAGTGCACCAACATTGCTGAGGTGAATTGACATCACAACGATTTTTTTGTTGGCAAAGAGGGCAGTTGCTGGTCTCTATATTTATAGTCATAGATTATTTACGCTTGAATTGTAGGGCGACAGTGTAGCTCGACAAGCATAGCAAGAAAAACCTAAGCTGACTTTACTTTTATGGGTAGTGGAGTTTTTTGATTCGCATGGCTAATGTTGTTAAAAATGTTGCTTTATTGACCTCATTAAAGGCAAACTAGCTAGATAATAAAAACAAAAAGGATTTTTTTTGCGTATTTTCAATTCTTTACCCCCAATAAAAATATTTATCGTTAGTGCCTTATTACTCTTACTGAGCGGCTTAACGCACGGCGAAAAATATGATGACATTTATATTGAAGCAGCCCCTACTTGGGTTGAGTTTCGTGATATCACACTAACAAAAGACATTCCCGTAGACGAAATAACCGATGGTGTATTTTATCAATTACTGGATTCACAAAGGAAATTATCTGAAAAACAACAAAGTGCTTGGTATTCTCGCTATGTTCAAACAGTTGTAAACCAAGCTGGTGTTGATTATATCTCGCAAATAAATCTCGATTTTGACCCTACTTACCGAAAGCTGGTACTCAATACCTTGTTCGTTATTCGAGATGGGCAACGTATTGACAAATTGTCGAGTGCAAAGATTTCATTATTAAACCGAGAAACCGAATTAGAAAATCAAATTTACAATGGCTCCTTAACACTCAATATCCTTATTGACGATATTCAAGAGGGTGACACCCTTGATTATAGTTTTACGCGTTATGGCGACAACCCGGTTTATAAAGGTATTTTTGCTTATAGCCGAACACTGAGTTGGAGTGTGCCAGTACGAGATCAATTTGTTCGAGTGCTTTGGGGGAAAAGTAAGCCTTTATTTTCCAGCACGCGCAATGTGTCAGTGCCAATTACAGAAAAAAAGCTGGGTGAGTACACCGAATACCAAGTGCATATGCATAACGCTGAAACACTGTCATCAGCAAGCGAAGTGCCGGGTTGGTATGAACCTTATGGCTTAGTATCATTTAGTGAAAGTAAAAACTGGGGCGATGTTGCTGTCTGGGCTGAAACCTTATATCAACCGAGTGAACAACATAAAACGATTATTGAAATTGCTAATGAGCTTCAGCAAAAAAATAAAAGCCAAGCAGAGCAAATTGCAGCAGCATTAAAATATACGCAAGACAATATACGCTATGTTGGCTTAGAAATGGGGGTTAATTCCCATTTACCGACACCGGCCCATGAAACCTTAGCGTTGAAATATGGCGACTGTAAAGACAAAGCCTTATTGTTTATTACGCTGTTGAAGGCATTGGGCATTGATGCATATCCCGCCTTAGTTAATACCGAAGAAACTAAATTTCTTGTTGAACAACTCCCTGCGGTTAATTTGTTTGATCACGTTATTGTTACCTTAGAATTTAATGGTAAACGTATTTGGTTAGATCCGACGTTAAGTTATCAAGAAGGGCGTTTAGCGTATCTTTTTCAACCGGATTATGGATTTGCCTTGGTAGTTAAATCGGGAGAAACAGCATTAACATCAATGGCTAATAGTCAGTCAAATTCTTATACTCATGTTGAAGACCGTTATGTTATTGGCGAAAATGTAGAGCAAGCAGTGCCCTATTATATTGTCAGTGAATATTTAGGTGATACCGCGCAAACTAAGCACAGTCAAATTGAACAAGCGGGTAAAAAGAAACTTTCCACAGACTATGAAACCTTTTATCAAAGTACCTATCCTAAATTAACAGCCACTTCCGCCGTTGATATTACAACAGATTATTCAACAGGCGTGTTGAAATTAGCCGAAAGCTACACGATTAACGAATTTTGGAAAAAAGGAGAGGTTGATTATGAAAGAAGCTTCTATCCTACGGATATCAGAAATGCTGTTTATAAGCCCAAGCAAGTCGCAAGAGTAGCACCGCTGTGGTTCGCTTACCCAAATAATATTATTAATAAAATCACCTTAGAATTCGAAGAACAAAACTGGGAATTTGATGATGAAAGCTTCGTTGAAGACAACGACTTTTTCTTTTTTAAACGCGATGTTTCCTTTACCGATAATATCTTAAACTTAACCTTTGAATACCGCTCTAAGACTGATCATATTCCGGCAAATGAAGTGGAAAGTTATCTTGCTGCAAGAAAAACGTTAAGAAGTAAAGCTTACTATGGCATTACTAAATATGCGAAACAGACAACCAGTACGGTTGACGTTGACGATGAAGAAAGCCCTTTAGCGAGTTGGATGCTTATCGCAATGTGGACTTATGCTATCGGCTTGGTTGCTATTCTTGTTAGCTGGCGAATCGAGTCTAATAAACGACCGGTATTTGCTAATAGTCATTTTTTTCCTGTAGCATTAGTTAAATTTATTACCCTGTCATTTTTTACCTTTGGACTTTATAGTACCTATTGGATGTATCGAAATTGGCAGGTTATTAAGCAAAAACAGCAAAGCGATATCATGCCAATCGTACGAGGTTTCTTTTCTATCATTTGGTTCTATCCACTATTTTTAGCATTAAAAAATGACAGTATTGAACGTTTTGATAAAAACAAAGTGATGCTGCCTTTTATAGCGGTAATTTTTGCATTGGTATATTTAATACTCTCATTAGTGGGTAACTATACAGAGCAAAAGGTTTTGAATGTATTGATAATGCTATTACCTTTACTCTTCATTCCTTTTGTAAAATACATTAATAGTATTAACGATCGAAACAGTGAGGCCATTCAGTACAATTCAAGATGGAATATACACAGCATTGTTGCGATTATATTATGTTTACCACTGCTGAGTTTAACCGTCGCCCAAGAAACGCCTTTTTTGCCAAGTGATTCGGTTATTTCGCAAAATGAAATTATGCAACACGACATGAAATATCTTTATCGACAGAATGTTGTTGCTGCCGATGAAACGATCCATTATTTTTATAGTGATGCTTTTCTAACTATTCGTGATGACGGAAATGGCTTTACCGATAAAGAAGTTTTCTCTTATTGGCAAGATGACAATGATGGTTTCCAGCTTGAAAAAGTCCAATTTCATGAGATTAAAGACATCAGTGTTACTTATGGCAAAGCAACAGATGAAAATACCATAGTGACGGTTACTCGTCTTGATGACACTAATTTTAAACTGTTTGTTGCTTCGACAAATGCAGGCGATAAATTATTTGTCGATAAGTTAACAGCACTTTGGGAGTTATCTAAGATACGTTAGCGGTATCTTTGTTATGGGATAAGTAAATGATGGATATTTCAATTGAGAAGATAATCATTGAGTCTTTAGCATTAACTAAAGATGGAGTAGGAATTTTCAATAGAGATGATCGTCTCATTTATTGTAATGATGCTATTGGTCGATTATTTGGTATGTCTGCTAAAGAGGCGCTTAACAAAAGCTTTTCTGAGCTAAGTGCAGACTGCTTCAATAATTCAAAAGGGATTAATATTGAATTTACAACTTTAGAAGCTTGGTTATCTCATGCCTCAGCGAAGAGAAGAAGTTGTCCTTATCGAGCGTTTGAAGTCGATACCCAAGAAGGTAAGTGGTTTCTCGTTATCGAACAGATTGTTCACAATGATTACCTTTATATGTACATCACAGATATTACAGAAAAAAAGGCAAACGCGAGAGCGTTACAGCTTATGTCTGAACAATTTCAAAAGCTTGCTACTACCGACTCTCTTACCGGTATTTATAATCGCCGTTATTTCTATGAAAAAGCTGAGGCCGAGTTCAATCGAAGTAGCAGGAAAAACAAAATATTTTCAATAATGTTTTTGGACTTAGATAAGTTCAAGCATATTAATGATAAATTTGGTCATGCTGCCGGTGATGCATTTTTAAAGGGTTTTGCAGACAATGTTCAGACGCACCTCAGAAGCTATGATACTTTTGCTAGGGTGGGTGGGGAAGAATTTGCCATATTATTGCCTAATACCGACAAAAATAATGCCAGTATCATTGCCGAACGAATAAGAGCATCAATAGAAACCCTTATTATTCCTTTTGAAAATCAATCATTAAAGATCACAGTATCAGTGGGTGTGGTAGAAAATTCAAATGAGATCAAATCGATTGACCAAATAATGAATAATGCAGATAAACACTTATACCAAGCGAAATGTAATGGTCGTAACCAGATTTGTTAAGAAGGGAGTTAACAAAAATCTGCATATCTACTGATGAGTAGTGCTTTATAGGGCGTAGTTCTTAGTCGAGTCAGTAGACGTGAGAATAACAACTCGAATAGCGCAGACTAAGATACTATTATTTATTACACTACTGCCAAGCCGGTCGCCACTCCTTGAGCCCAGCACGCTTGAAAATTATAACCACCCAACCAACCCGTAACGTCAATCACTTCACCAATAAAATACAAATCATCGCTCTTTTTGGCGGCAAAAGATTTTGAAGATAATTCGTCGGTATCAACACCGCCAAGTGTAACTTCCGCTGTTCGATAACCTTCAGTGCCATTAGGCTTGATTTGCCATTGGTGAATAAAAGCATGAATGGCTTGAATTTCTGCATGGTTGAGTTGGTTAACCGCTTTGTCAGGAATGTCTTTGCTTTCAACTAAGCACTCAATGAACCTTTTTGGTAGTAAGGTCGCGAGCAAATTTTTAAGCGATTTTTGCGCTTGATGCTGGCGCCATTCAGCGATGATGTCATTTAAGCTGTGATCGGGTAACAAATTAATGGTTACTGCTTGACCCGCTTGCCAAAAAGAGGATATTTGCAAAATGGCGGGGCCAGACAAACCTCGATGGGTAAATAAAATATTTTCTTTAAAGGTTTCGCCGCTGTCACTAGCTACTTCGGTAAATATACTTATACCAGATAAACCATCAAAGCGGGTTTTATCGTGATCATGTAAAGTAAAAGGCACTAATGCCGCTGTTGTTGGTAATACATTCAAGCCAAACTGTTCTGCTATCCTATAGCCAATAGGACTTGCGACAAGCTTTGGCATTGTTAAACCACCAGAGGCGACCACTAATGATTTACAGCTATAACTCGCTTCTGTTGTTTGGACTTGGTAACCACTGTCAGTTTTAGTGACTGAAAGTACTTCATTACGCATTTTAACTTCAACGCCTGCCCAATCACATTCGGTCATCAAAACGTCAACAATATCTTTTGCACTGTCATCACAAAATAACTGCCCTAATGTTTTATGATGATAATTTACGCCATGGCGTTCAACAAGTTCAATGAAGTCTTGTGCTGAATAACGACTTAATGCTGATTTTATGAAGTGAGGATTTTGGCAAATATAGTGTTCAGCACCGGCATTTTCATTAGTGAAATTACAGCGTCCGCCACCACTGATCAGTATTTTACGGCCTGGTTTCTTGCCCATATCGACGACAACGACTTTTTTGCCTCGATAACCAGCTGTTGCGGCACACATCAATCCTGCAGCACCGGCACCAATAACTAACACGTCAATTTGCAAAGCATTTTCCTATGATTTTAAGTTTACTTTATTTCTTATAAATCATTATATCTTGAATAGTCGTGTTATTACACGAGATGTTGTTTAAACAAAAAGCCGCCAAGATAAAGAAATGCAAAGATTGTGTAAAGGTCAGAACTAATCAGCAGCACGTGACTCTATTGCCATTGAAACTGCCAAAATTTCATTGGCAATATTTAAACAGCTAATAAAGCGCAGACAACAATAAAGAGTTAGGTGAGTCAATGAATACTAAAAAGTACATACTTTGCATTAAAAGAATAAAGTTTTTAATGGTAACGACGGTAATATTAAGTCTTTCAGCCTGCGGTGGGTCTGATAGTGACTCTAATGCAGAAGGTTATGTGAAGCTATACAACACCACAAAGAATTCTCCTGCGATCTATTTAACGATAGATGAAGATTTTTCGACCAGTGACGATGACATTGAGTTTACTTATAACGGTGTCCCTTATGGCAGTGCATCAAACGCAAACATTGTAGATAATGGTTCTTACTTCTATGAGCTGGCGTGGCAAGATGGCGATAGTACAGACAGTAGCGACTTAACGGTCGTTTATACCGATAGTATAAAAATTAACAATGATGCGATTCAATTGATTGTTATCGGAGAAGATATTTTAGCGCCTTCAGTGACCACTTACGATATAGATATTATTGATGATGAAGATGATGATACCTACGATCGCTTCAATTTTAGAGTGCTGAACATGCATAACGATAGCGAAGGTATCGATGTCTATTTATCTAAAGCCGATGAAACCTTCAATGAAGCTAACTTTATTGGTAGCTACAGTTATCAAGAATTATCGGTTAATCAAAAATTTGACCAAGATGATTATATTTTTTATATCACGACACCAGGAAGCACTGAAGTTTTGTTTCAATCGAATGATATAAGCTTTTCATACAGTAGCCAATATATCATCGCAATACGTGAAAATGATGGTGTGGGAAGCTCACCATATATGCTTGATAAAATGTCTAATTCACTCATAGAATCATTTATTAATACCGACTCAGAAGCAAAACTTAATGCGTACAATGCGATTGGTAAGCATGACTTGCTACCTGATTATCAAGGTGAATTTTCCTTATATTTAAATGGTATAGACGACTCTCCAGAAATTGAAGCCTTATCGTTAGGTGTGTTAAGTCAGCCTATTGAACTTGCTAAAGGAGACTACAGTGTCGATTTGGTTGTCGGTGATGGAAATGAGGTATTGTTGAAAAACCATTTACTTTCTTTAGGAGAAAATAGCCATAAAACCGCTTTCTTTTATATTGATGAAGTGGCCGTCGATGACGATGGAGATGGTGATGTTGATGAAGACGGTGATGGTAATATTGATGAGATACAGCTAGATGTGCATTCGTTAGTCGTTAGCAATAGTAGTAGAACGAGTATTTATGATCATGAAATTAAAATGGTTAATCTTGTCGACAGTACTGAATTTGGTGCGTTTACTATTTATTTTGTCCGAAGTGATGAAACCATTGAAAGTGCTTTTTATAAAACAGCCGTTAGCTTTGCCAACAGCGAACTCGTGTATTTAAAAAATAATACCTACCAAGTTTATGTGGTTGCTCAAGACAACAGCAGTGAGATCATCTTAAATGCTTTTGAACTCATCCTAGATGAAGAATCGAAAGAGCAATTTATGGTTGTTGAAGTTGATGATACTGCTCCTACTGGTTATAAAGTGAGTTTGTTTGATCAAACAATATAATGTTGGTATCTGATAAAATTATAATCGCCGATGTAGAAATTTTTCCGGGTAGTCGAGAAGTTTATTGCTGCAACCAGTTGGTTACACTGACCGGATTAGAATTTAATTTATTGTGGTTGCTGATGAGTGATTTTCCTCAACTAGTTACCCGTGAAAGTATCGCTGAGCATATATTTAAGCGTAGCCTGGTCGAGTCTAATCGAAGTATTAATATGCATATTTCAACCATCAGGAAAAAGTTATTGGTGAACACTGACAAATCACGGATTAAAACTTTTCGTGGTGAAGGATATGTTTTTTAACGAATAATGAGAGGTTATTATTTAAAAAGGCTTCATATAGAAGCCTTTTTTATGCGGTATATTATTGATTGTGACTAAACGGGTGCGCCCGTCATGATACTTGTAGTACCTACTTTAGCCATTTCGGCTAAATCTTTATCAACAAAAAATAAAGCATGGCCGTCTTGACCTACTAAGTTAATTTTATCTAAGACACTTTTAAACAAAGTCTCCTCTTCATGTTGCTCAGCTACATACCATTGCAAGAAATTAAACGTTGAATAGTCTTGGTTAGTAAAGGCTTGATGCGCTAAAGAATTGATACGTTCGGTAATTGAACATTCATGTTCATAAGTTTTTTCGAAAACGTCAGCTAATGACTTATATTCGTGTGGCGGTGCATCTATGGTACCTATAATAGGTAATGCCCCTGTTTCACTGACATAAGTAAATAAGCGTGTCATGTGGTCCATTTCTTCTGCCGCATGTTTACGCATAAATATTGCTGCACCTTCAAAGCCTTTTTCTTCACACCAGGCACTCATTTGTAAGTACAAGTTGGAAGAGTAAAACTCTAAGTTGATCTGTTTATTTAGTTGTTTGACCATTTCAGGTTTTAACATGTTGGTACCTCATTAAAAAATATCAGTAAATTTTGCCTGTTCTATGGCTGGGACACAAGCTATAAAGTGTAACATTTTTGATTTTTAAGATTTAAAAGTCATAAAAAACAATATGATAAATAACACAAATCATTTTCATTACATCTTATCTATAGTGTTTTTAGAATAGATTCAGCGGTACTTACTTCAAATTCTTTAGGCTTTTCAACATGTAAATTCGTTACTGTACCGTTTTCAATGACCATAGCATAACGCTGAGAACGTAAACCACCAAATCCTGCGGTCTCCATACTTAAACCAAGTGCTTTAGTGTAACTGCCGTCGCCATCAGCAAGCATCATAATATTTTCAGCATTTTGTGCTTCGCCCCAAGCATTCATTACAAAAGCATCATTTACCGATAAACAGATAATGGCATCGACACCTTTAGCTTTTAATTCATCCGCTGATACCACATAGCCGGGTAAATGAGCGGCTGAACAAGTTGGGGTGAAAGCACCGGGAACGGCAAATAGCACCACTTTTTTGTTGGCAAAAAGCTCATCGGTATTATGGGTAATCATGTTGCCGTCTTTTAACTGTGACAATTCGCCTGAAGGCATGGGTTTATTTTCTTCAATCATAAAATTCTTCTCATTTAACGTTAACTATGTTGATGGGGTAAAGGCAGTATTATCGCTTTACATAAAAAATCTTTGCTGTTTGCAGAACGCGCACAGTCTTTACAAATAAAACATGGTTTATCAACAATACGAGCAAGTTCGTGAAGACTTTTTTCTATGTCTTTTTTTTTCCACTTACAAAGCGCCTTTGCCATAAACTATCCTAAAATGAATCTCATTACTTGTTTCATTTTAGGATATAGCGCACCGACATGCATCTATTTATCGTTAAAAACGGTTAAATTAATTAGCGGCATGATTAAGTGTTATGCGCTTTTATCGAGCGTTAAGCCAATATCGCTAACATGGTTATTCACATCAATTGAAATGATATTAGCAAGCTTTTGAGAGTTGCTCACTTCTTCATCAACATTACTCATCGCTTGCTCAAAAGCGATAAAATGTTGGCGTTGCAGCGTTATTTGCGTCAGAGAGTCTTGTGCGACCGTGGCGGATATTTTAGCCTGTCCGGTCACTTCTAACGCAGTTTCTTGTAATTGGTCAGCAATTGTTTTTTGATTGAGGGATGCTGTTTCTATATCAATAATTGTTTTTTCAATTGAATTACTGGCACTTTGCAGTTGGTCTAAGCGTTGTGATATCTGTTTAAGTGAATCTTGAGTTTTACCGGCTAGTTGCCTGACTTCATCGGCAACGACAGAAAAACCTCTGCCGTGTTCACCCGCTCTTGCGGCTTCAATTGCCGCGTTTAAAGCCAGTAGGTTAGTTTGGTCGGCAATGGCACTAATAACGTCAACAATAGAGGTAACACTATCAACAGATTGAAAGAGTGAGGTTATTGCGCTTTTACTTTGTTGTGCCGCGATGCTGGTTGAGTCGCTTGCGGCGAGCACTTGTGCAACTCGGCTTTGACTTGTTTCCATTGCCTGTTGAGTCGCTTGTGCGTTGTTTACAACCTGCTCGGACAACGTGTTTACCGTTTCAGTCGCTTGGCCTAATGCATTCATAATTTCACGAGCACCTTGCACATGCGTGCTGGTACTATTTGACGATTGATAAATGTTTTTAACTTGGCTTTCCATGGTTGTTAATGCTTTGGCGACCAAATCAAGCTGTTGTGCTTTTGCTTTATCATCTTGTGCAAGTTTGTTGACCATTTTATTAAAACTGGACGATATTTCTCCAAGCTCAGTTTCCGCCGAAATATCAGTAATGTTATCAACCTTTCCTTGTTCAACAAGTTGAACAAAGCCATTTCGTAATTTACGTAACGGATTTAAAATAACACTGCGTTGCAACCAGTAATTGGCGACTAAGAAACAGATTAAAAAGGATAGCAAACCAATAACTATTCGATAAAGTTGCTGATCCAACACTTGTTGTTTTTTTAGTATTTCTGTTTCAGCGATAAGAATAATATCTTCTAATGCAGTAACATTTTTCTTGAGTAGTGCTAAGCCAGCGGTGCGCTGATTCTGTGAATTTAGGGTGTTTTCAAACTCACTTTGATAACGATTAATGAGTGAATTGAGTTCATCAATCGCTTCTTCACTGATGTCTTCTTTGTCATCGTCATTGGAAAAAAAGTCATCTTCATCAGTATTACCGTCGCTTTCAAGGAAAATAGCCAATAAAGGATAATTTGTTAATTGTTGATGCCGTTGTGCTAATTCTTGTAAAGCATTTTTAAAGCCGGTATCGCTAATGTTTTGGCTAAGGAACAACTTTTCACGCGTGTTGATTAAATGGTTTAATGCGCGAGCAATATTGCTCACTGTTACTAAATAATTTATGCGCTGCTGTTCGTCTAGCGCCTCACTTTCAGAGGCATATTTTATCAGCGAGTGAGTAATAGCTACCATATTCTGTTCGCTGTTACGAAGCAAAGCGAGTGGGTTACCACTTAACTTACCCATGGCACGATACTTTGTTTCAATATTTTTATTAAGTTTGCCCGCTTCTTCAGTAATGTTATGGCTTAAGTTACCAATATCCAAGCTTGTTGATCGTGTAATTATTTCGTTGAGTTGCTCTTGTGCGGCATTAAGCATGCTGGCATCACCAGTTTGTAGATAGGTTGCAATGGTGCGATAAAACTTAACGGTGGTTAACGTTTTTAATGCATGATATTCAGCGTACTGGCCCCGACTTGATGTAAGAGAAGTTCCAACATGATACATAGTTGCAACGAATATAACGGCAAAAATACTAATGGCAATAACAGACAGTCGTGAAAAACTTGATACTCGCATAGTCAATCCTTGAAGGGTATTCACAGATAAATTAATGCCGATTCTTACTGATCTTTGTTGCGGTTTTATGACAAATGTTTACTGAACAAGTATGAAGTGTGTTGTGGTTAGATCTGATTGATTTTAACTCAAGAGGCTAAAATGTACCGCAAGCCCAGTGAAAAGTGTTTCGAGGGCTTGCGTAAATACAGCGTAGTCCGTTATTCATCTTAACGATTGTTTAAACGAGGGATACAAGGTTAATTGTTTTTAGGAATTGCCTGATTCACATAAACATCAAAACGATTTTTTTCATTTTTATACTGGTTGAAGGCGATTTAAGTGGCGGTTAAGCTTTTGTACTTTGTGGAAATTACCAATAATTCGAACATCAGCCGCTTTACGTTCTTGCATTTCTTCTAGTAACATAATTATTTTTGTCAGATAAAAAATCACTTCAAAGTTTGACTATTTATTTTCTACCACTCGTAAAAAAAACAATCTGAAAAGCTTTTTAAACACATGAATTTCGTATGATAGGTGAGTGAAGAACCTATGGTAAATTGAATTCTTTCGCACTGAGTTATATACGATTTTGGCCATAAATTTTTTCAAAAAAAAGCTAAGAATCAAAAGAAAACTATACAAAACAACTCGAACACTTATCAAAGAAACAAAAGCAGTTACTCATAAAGTTGAGCAGTTAGCCATATATGTGATTACAATCAAGTAGTTAAAGGAGGAGCGTCTGGTGTGCTCATATGCGTGAAAATCTGCTAATAAAGTGGGTGTCAGCTTTATTAAACGCAAGAGATCACGTTTAAAAAAATCACCTAGGTGATATATATTCAGGTTTATTCATTTCTAACAATGAAATAATTTGTTCACTGGATACGGGTTTACTGTAAAAATACCCTTGAATGTAATGACAATTTCTAGAAACCAGGAAGTCAATTTGTTCTTTGGTTTCAGCACCCTCAGCAACACAACTCATGCCTAATTTTTGTGCAAGGCTTATCGTCGCCTCTATTATCGCTTCGTCTGCGTTGTTTTCACCAATGTTAGAGATAAAGCTTCTGTCAATTTTTATAACATCTAACGGGAGTAATCTTAAGTAAGATAGAGACGAATAACCGGTGCCAAAATCATCAAGCGATAACTTGATACCTATAGCTTTTAGCTGATTCATTTTCTCAATCGCTTTTTCAGGTTCAGAGATAAATGCAGATTCAGTAACTTCTAGTTTTATTGCTGAGGTAGGTAAATCAAACTCATTTAATATTCTCGTAATAAAAGTGACAAGTTCTCCTTTACTAAAATGACTAGCAGAAATATTAATGGATAAATAAAAATCAGTTCGAAAGCTACGCCATACTATTAAGTCTTGTAATGCTGTCTTTAACGCCACTTCTGTCATCGAAATAATAAGATTTAAATCTTCGGCTAAAGGAATAAACTCCATGGGAGAAATCATGCCTTTGTCGGTAGGCCAGCGCATTAACATTTCTACGCCAACCGCTTTGCCATAATGTGCATCAACAATGGGTTGGTAATGATTGATAAATTGCTTCTGTTTTACGGCTTGTTTTAAATTTGCTTCAAGAGCAAGTCGTTTAGCTGCTGCTTCAGTCATTGATGGTTCAAAATATTGATAGATATTTCGACCATTTTGTTTCGCACAGTACATTGCAATATCGCTATTTCTTAGAAGTTCAGCTGAATCCATGCCATCTTCAGGGTAAATAGAAATACCAATACTTGAACCAATACAGACCATGGTATCTTGTAGTGTTATCGGTTGCTCAATGGTATCGATAATTTTTTGTGCAATTTGTGAAAGCTTATCTACTGATGAAAAGCTTTCTAGCAATACGACAAACTCATCACCCCCAAGTCTTGCCAGAGTATCTTCTTGGCGAAAGACTTTGGTTAATCGTTGTGTGATAACTTTCAATAATCGATCACCAACATCATGACCTAGCGTATCATTGACTTGTTTGAAACGGTCTAAGTCAATAAAAAATATAGCTAAAATATTTTTGTTTCTTGCTGATAATTCTATTGCATGATCAATCCGTTCAATGAGTAAACTCCGATTAGGTAGCCCCGTTAAGTGATCGTAATTAGCCATATAGCGTAGTTCGCTTTCAGCGAGCTTTTGAGCGGTAATATCGGTCATCACCATAATATAATGAAGACTGTCATTACTGTTTATACCAACATTAATTTTGACCAGTACATTATATTTATCTCCTGCTGCAGAAGTAACAAGCTCTTCTCCACGCCAATGATCATTTACACCTAAACTTAATGCTACATCGCTATAATATTTTATCTTTTTTCTGTCTATACCAATTAATGAATCATTAAAGGGCTGCTCTTCTTCCCAACCAAATATATTCCTCATTGCTTGATTTGAAGTCACCTTGGTAAAATCTTGATTAATAATTAAGACCCAATCTTTTGTATGTCTAAATGCTTCTCCGTAATATTGGGCACGTTCTTCATCAGCCTTAGATTGAGTGATATTGGTATAGGAACCCGTAACCCGTATAGGCTTTTTATTATCATCAATTTCTACAATTTTCCCTAAATCTTTATACCATCGCCATTCATTGTGTTCACCTTTTAATCTATAGGTAAAAGTAAAGGTTACATTAACATCAGCTTTATCAATAAATTGTTGCCAAGCAGCAAGAAAGGTTGCTTTATCATCTGGATGAATATCATTGATAAATACTTTTATAGGGAAGGTATAGGCATTTTCTATTAGGCTTACATTATGTTTAAAACGATTAGCAGAAAAACTATTCGTCTGAGCGTGCCAATCCCATACGTCACTGTTACTACCTTTTAATGCTAGCTGTAAACGGTTTTCTCTAAAGACAACTTGTTCATGAGCAGCCAACAAAGCATCACGTTGTTTACGTCTTTTATTTATCCAAAAACTGAATGCAGAGATAACTAAAATAAAATACAGAATATAGGCGGTAGGTGATGCCCAAGGTGCATAAGAAACGTTAAATTTAATATAAGTTAGTGGTGAATAATCGCCTGTAATAGGCGACTTAGCTCGAATAGCTAAAGTATGCTTCCCTGACTCTAAACTTGGAAAAATAATATGATTTTCATAGGTCGAAGGATAGTTCACAGTGCTGTTACTTGTTAAAGAATACTCAAACATTATGTCTTTAGATTTTGAAAAATCAAAGGTGGTAAAATCAACCCTAATGCCCACATCGTCATATTTAAGTTCTACTACCTTATTTGAGTTAAATATATAAGCATCTTCTAAATGCCGTGTGAGTAAATCAACTTTAGTGACAAAAACATTTTTATTTTTGGTCAGGCCTTTTTCTTTTAAGGCCAAAGGATCGAAAAAAGAAACGCCATTCACCGAACCGTAAACCAATTCATCGGTTGATGATTTTGCATGCGCGCCACCATTAAATTCCATACCTAAAAAGCCATGATGAATACCAAATTTTCTGATATGAAAAGAGCGTGTATCAATCGAATAAATACCATCATGAGTTGAGATCCAAAGGTCTCCTTGTGAGTCCTGCTGTAGACCATATAGATTGTTGTCTAGAATACTGTTTTGATTGTTGAAAGTATGAAGAACCTCCTGTGTTTCTAGGGAGATACCATAAATACCTTTTGATGTATGGGCTACCCATAGCAGAGATTTTTCAGCATCAACTACAAAACTATCAATAAAAGACCACTCAGTTTCGCTCATGTTGATATGTTCATATATTTTCTTAAACGTTTGATACTGAGTATTAAACATCCATAATGCTTTTGTTGTACTAAACCAAATTTCTTTATCCTGATTTGGTGATTTGAAAAAAAACCAAATATCTTTAATGCCAGCATCAGTCATTACTTTACTGAAATCAGTTGATTGACCAGATTCTTGATCAATCATAAGTAGTTGATCCGTTTGAGTGAACCAAAGGTATTTATCGGTAGTGAAATAAACGGGGTAATCAACAGTTAGCTTTTCTAAAAAACTTGCTTCAAAAGGTATTGGTATGATTGCTTTGCTTTTAATATCAAAAAGTCTTAATCCTACAGAAGTATTTAACCAAATAGTTTTATTGCTACCATAGTGTAATGAAACTATATTGCTTGCGGTAAATGTCGTCTTTGAGTTTTTCAGGGCGAAGAATTGTTCAACGTGTTGGGTGTTTCTATTCAGTAAATTTAAACCATTATCGGTTGAAATCCAGAATAAGTTATCATCGTTTTTATCAGGCAAAATGCCAGTAACATTATTACTGGTTAAGCTGTTGTCACGACCTTTGTAATAATCATAATTCTCAACTAAGCCTAAGTTAGGATTCCATTTTAACAAACCTTGGCTATTACTCACTAGCCAGTAGTAGCCATCTTGGTCGACAATTAATGACTTAACCGTATTATTCGCAAAAGAGGGAGCATATTCATCAAAACTGAATAAGAATTGTCCTTGCTGCGTAACAGCGTTATATCGATAAAGCCCATCCGTTGCACCAATAATTAATAGTTCCTTTTCTATAAAAAAATCCCACACCGATAGATGTTTAAAAATAGTTTGATAATGCGGTAATTCATTCTCTTCTCCCATTGCAAAAAGCGAGTCGATTTGTTGAATATTTAATGAGTAAACACCATCATTTGTTCCCAAAAACAAAGTCTGATTAAGAATACTTAAGGTATAAATTTTATTTGCTTGTATAGGCTTTAGATCAGCACTTTGCGCAGTTACCTTGGTGATTTGAGGTAATTTAGCTACTTGGCCTGTTGATAATTGATAAACAATAGTGCCTTCTTTACTGGCTATATATAGATAGTTGTTATGTAAAATAATTTGCTGTATTGCAGAATCACCTAGATACTTTTTTAAGTTAACAATTTGTTTATAAGCTTTAGTTTTAACATCAATTGTCGCTATGTATTTACTTGTCGCAACCCAAACGGTTTCATCTTTTTGTGGCAAGTAATCTATAACCCAATCATCAGGCTCCAATTGATTAGTATTTAAGAGCAAGTCAAACTCATTAGTGCTTTTATCAAAGCTATATAAACCTTTACCATAGAGCTGTAACCACATTAATCCATTCGCTGACTGGACTGTTTTTCCTGCACTATATTGTGAAAAATCGTTATCAGGTCCTTCTATTTTAGTGAAGGTATATCCGTCATATATTTCAAGGCCAGACTCTGTTGATATCCAAAGAAATCCATCATCATCCTGACTAATACTGTTAATAGATACTTGGGATAGCCCGTCCTTAACCGTAATTTGATCGAGTGTTATTTTGTTAAATTTTGCATAACTAATTATTGGACATAATAAAATAACGGCAACTATAAAATTGATTACATTAAAGTAACTTTTTTTAGGTTGAGTATATTTCAAATTAATACCACTACTTATTAGCTCTGAACAATAAAAGTAAGATAATACTTTTAGGTAAGTATAAACAACTATATGTTAGATTTAAAAATCCCACAACTTCCAGCACTTGTCTTTGTATATGTGTTTCATCATTAATTTATAAAATAACCACGTCGTTTACACTGTTGCCATGTAATATGAGTTTTACCTTTCGAGTATCTAGTAAACGGCATAGGGCCATTAATTTTTGTTGGTAACACTATATCTATCATGTTGTAAGTGATTACATTATAATCACTTGGTAATTGATAAATTGTCAAAAGACAATCGTGAAATTGAATCTATAATCGATTTCATTTTTTCTATAGAAAAAGTCTATCAGTGAGTTTTGTTAATATATTAATGAAACAACAAAGCACCAGCTTTGCATAGTATGACTTTACCTTAGACTTATTAATTTAATTAACTAAAGTAGCAATAAAGGTAAATATTATGTTTAACAAAAACTTTACAATTCCATTTTTATTCACCCCTATTATATTGGCAATTTCCGCTTGTGGGGGCAGTGATAATTCATCACCACAACCCTCTGAGCAAGCAAAATTTTCTTTAGGGATTAGTGATGCACCTATTGATGAGGCGGATTCAGTCTTTATTGAAATAGATGAAATTACTATTTCAGGGACAGAGTCTACAGTCATTACTGAATTTACTAATGACAATAATGAAATTGTAGAAACCATTAAAGTTAACTTACTTGATTTTCAGGGTACAGACCAACTTAAAATTGTTGATGAAGCTCAAGGTGTAACTATGGCCCCAGGCACCTATTCGATGGAATTACTGGTAGTCGATGCCGGCTCATATGTACTGCTTGAAAATGATGCGACCGAATACTCTATTAAAGTCCCTAGCTCTAGACTACGTTTAGGAGATTTTGAAATTGCGTCAACTTCTATCCAAGTCGGCGATACCCCAGCTTATACTATTGAATTTAGTTTACGCGAGTCATTAGTGATGCGCGGTAATGCACCCACAAAAAATGGTTTTATTATTAAACCTCATGGCGTTCACATTGTTAGTGAATATGGAACATTGAAGGGTAATGTTTCTGCTGATAATACTAATTTAGGTAGCTGTATCGTTTATCTATATGAAGGTGAACCAACCGAATTAGGTGATAGTTATGATGCAGATGATGAAACTTTCGTCGGTGATGCACCGACAGCGACGGCACCACTTATTTCAACACTAGTAGCCGTAGATGGAACTTACAGCATAGGGTTTGTTCCAACAGGAAGTTACACTGTTGCACTAATGTGTGGTACAAATATCGATGACAACATTCAATATAACGCCTTAACCATACCTTCTCCTGTTGGAAATTTAGCTACAGTAGGCATTATCAAAGGTGATGTTAAAACGGTCGACTTTTAAATAAACTGATATTAACCGATCATAAGGCCAGAAAGTTAAAAAGTGTTCACTATGAAGTTCTAAAATATATTAAAAAATGTCAGCAACTAGCGACTGCTGACTTAAAGAAAGCCAACCACTATCCTCAACAATGTGGACAGAGTGCTCATTTAGAGTGTTGGTTGAATATCAGAAATTATGATTGTTTTTCTAACTGATTTTACACTGAGAAATCATAAACTATAGATCTATAGATTGAACGAAAGGGTAAACCGTGTAGGTAATTACTTGGATGGGCTTGGAAGGAAGTTCGTTTACAATTTTAGCCCATACCATTTTGAAAGATTTTCAGCACTAGATAGGGAGTAAGTTGTAAACGAGTATCGCTAATTATTTTTTGGGATCGCTTGGTTGACATAAACATCAAAACGATTTTTTTTCATTTTTATACTGGTTGAAGGCGATTTGTTATTTAATGGTGGCGCATAGCTTGGACGTTTAACCACAACACGGTACTTTGCTAATTTCAATGCCGGTTCAAGCAAATCATCCGCATCTAAGTCTTCACCGACGAGTGATTGGAATACGCGCATTTCTTTTTTCACTGCGGCCGATTTTTCACGATGTGGATACATAGGGTCGAGATAAATAACATCAGGTTGTTGAGTGAATGACAACTCTTCAATCGTTGCCGCATGAACTAGTGACATACGACTGGCAATATCACTGACCTCACTGTTCAATTTAGCGCGCTCTAAGCCATTTTCTAGCAGTGCTGCGACAATAGGCATACGTTCTTTCATGGTTACTGTGCAACCTAAGGTTGCCAATACAAAAGAGTCTCGTCCTAAGCCTGCGGTAGCGTCTAGTACATGTGGAGTAAAACCATGTTTTAGTCCTATCGCTTTAGCTATATCTTGGCCGCGTCCACCACCAAATTTTCGTCGGTGGGCAACCGCGCCATCAACAAAGTCTACTTTAATACCACCGAGTTTAGGCTCATCAAGCTTGATCAGTTCTAATTCTTGAAAGTTGACTTGTAATAAAAACAGTAAGTTTGGATGCTTAGTAACTGAAGCGCTGTCACCGATATAGGCTAATTGCCATTTTTTAGCAATTTTTTTAGCTAAATCAACATCGGTTTTATCAAGGTACCCAACCGCTATTCTAGACATATCCATTAATCAAACTCTACTTGAACATTGTTATCGCCGGTTGCATAGGCAACTAAGCGGCTGAGTTGACTCAGTGATAAGTCACTTTCACTTTGCCATTGATTAAAAGCATTTTGAATGGCAACTAAGCTTTTTTTACTTTGCAGTCCGCCGTCAATAATTTTATTGGCACGGAAATAGGCTTCAATGTCACGGGTAAGTAAAAAGGTATCTTTACCGATAGCACGTAAAGCGTAGGGGCCAGTATTGCCCCCTAAACGTTGACCTTTTTTCTTTAAGTAATCCCATAAACCTATCATGTCATTGCTTGGCCATGCCGCAATAAATTTAGCAAAACTATCGTGCTGGCTATTATCGCTATGTATTTCATCAAACATCATATGGGCATTAGCTTGAATAGTTTTTACTTTATTAAAGTTGCGAATAATTCGCGCATCCGCCGCTTTACGTTCTTGCATTTCCTCGGGCATCATTAAGACTTTAGCGAGATCAAAATTAAAAAACATTTCTTCAAAGTTTGGCCATTTATTTTCTACTACACGCCAGACAAAACCACTTTGAAAGATCTTTTTGCTAAAGGCCGATAAAATTCTATCGTCTCCTAACTTGGCAACTAAATGATCTTTTTGGTTATCACCTAATAAGAGGTTGAGTATAGCCGCACCACCTTTACGTTCGGCGGCGCGTTGATAAAGTGAGTCAAATTTTTCCATTATTTAGGGCCACTCATTATCCTTCAATACCACAATGTCTGAGTAAAGCATCAATCTCAGGCTCACGGCCACGAAAGGCTTTAAATAAGACACTGGGTTCTTGAGACCCGCCTTTTTCTAATATATTAGTTAAGAAATCATTACCCACTTTCGGGTTAAAAATGCCTTCTTCCTCAAAACGACTAAAGGCATCTGCAGATAATACTTCTGCCCATTTGTAACTATAGTAACCGGCTGAATAACCGCCACCAAAAATATGACCAAAACCATGTTGAAAGCGATTAAAGTCGGCGGCTTTCAATACTGAATATTCTTCACGCACTTGATTTAATGTTTGCTGAATATACCCAGAGTTATCTTGTGCAGGTTGGTAATCTTTATGCATTTTAAAATCAAAAATACTGAATTCTAATTGACGTAACATTTGCATCGCAGATTGGTAATTCTTTGCCGCTAACATTTTATCAAGCATAGCTTGCGGTAGTGGTTCACCCGTTTGGTAGTGTCCTGAGATAAAGGCTAATGCCTCTGGCTGCCAACACCAATTTTCTAAAAATTGGCTAGGCAACTCTACTGCATCCCACGGCACACCATCGATACCTGAAACGCCACTGGTGTTGATTTGTGTCAGCATATGGTGAATACCATGGCCAAATTCGTGAAATAAAGTAACCACTTCGTCATGGGTAAATAGCGCAGGCTTATCACCAATAGGCTTATTAAAATTACAGGTTAGGTAGGCAACAGGGTATTGAATATCACCATTGGCTAATTCACGACGACTTTTACAATCGTCCATCCATGCGCCACCACGTTTGTGGGCGCGGGCGTATAAATCTAAATAAAAGCGGCCACGCAAATTATTATCGCGATCGTATACTTGATAAAACTTCACATCTTTGTGCCAAGTGTCGATGTTAGCTACTTGGTTAATTGTCATGCCAAATAAACGATGAACAACTTCAAATAAGCCAGCTACAACTTTTTCTTCTGGAAAATAAGGGCGACATTCTTCGTCTGAAATAGCATAACGGCTTTGCTTTAATTTTTCACTATAGTAGGGCAGATCCCAAGCTTGTAAGTCTGTTTGGTTAAATTCTTTTTCAGCGAAAGCTTTAACTTCATCTAAGTCTTGTTGACCTTGAACCTTCGATTTTACCGCTAGGTTTTCTAGAAAGTCTAAAACCTCAGAGGTTGATGATGCCATTTTGGTAGCAATTGATTTCTCAGCAAAGTTATTAAAGCCCAATAGCTGTGCTAATTCATGACGAAGTAGTAATAGCTCGTTCATGATGTCGCTGTTATCGAATTTTCCGGCATTGGGACCTTGGTCTGAAGCGCGAGTAACAAAGCCACGATAGAGCTGTTCACGTAATGTCGCATTGCTACAATAAGTCATTACGGGTAAATAACTAGGGATATCTAAGGTGAATAGCCAGCCTTGTTTTTCTTGTTCTTTTGCTAGTTCTGCTGCGGCTTCTATAGCGCTGTCAGGTAAGCCAGTAAGTTCACTTTTATCGGTAATATTAACGCTATAAGCGTGCGTAGCATCGAGTACATTATTGCCAAATGTTGAGCTTAACTCCGATAAACGAGTAACGATTTCACCGTATCGTTTTTTATCATTATCGTTTAATGCGATGCCCGACAATTTAAAATCACGTAAGGCATTCTCAATGACTTTCTTTTGAGGAATACTTAATTGTGAATATTCATCACTGTTGGCAAATTGTTGGTAGGCTTGATATAACCCTTGATGCTGTCCCACAAAAGTACTGTATTCAGATAACAGTGGTAAACATGACTCGTATGCGTCACGTAATTTGTCACTATTAACCACCGAATTCATGTGGGATACCGGCGACCACAGCTTACTTAACGTATCGTCAGCTTCGTCCGTAGGCATAACTAAGTTTGCCCAGGTAAATGTTTTTTCTTCAAGCACTGCTGCAATCACTTTTTTGCATTCTGCTATCGCATGCTCAACAGCAGGCTTGATATGTTCAGGCTTTATTTGAGAAAACTGGGGTAAATCTGAAACTGTTAATAATGGATTGCTCATAATGCGGTATTCTTTATTAAATGATGATGTAGATGTAAGACCTTAATGGGAAAGATTCAAGGTGTAGCGCTTTTTGTTTTCAATCTATTTTACTTAAAATTGATCACCTTAAAAAAATAAATGCTACTGTCTATGTTAATACGTTGTTTGTTATTGTTAATTAGGCTCTTTATTTACCCTTTTAGTTCGGATAAATATTTATTTTAATTGTATTTTACTTATACTAAAAATATATGATTTGTCTTCGTCATGAGTTTCTCGAGGTGTTATGTTTCGTTTTTTTTCTGTGAATTCCTTATATTCACTTTTTTTACTGTGCGCTATGCTTTTCACAAATACTGCACAAGCAGAGGTGAATAATTTATATTTAGAAAACTTGTCAGTTGAGCATGGCTTGTCTCAAGGCTCGGTTAAAACTATTTTTCAAGATGATGAAGGTTTTATTTGGGTTGGCACTGAAAATGGTTTGAATATGTATGACGGTTATAATTTTCGCAGTTTACCTGGGCCAGATAATGATTTTGAAAATTATGAAACGTACCGGATTATTCAAGATAAGGACAAATTACTTTGGATCAACATCGTTGATAAAGGGCTAATTACTTACAATAAAAAAACAGATACCTACCAAAAAATTCTACAAACAGATCCGCTAAATAAAGATTATTATATAGCGGATATGATCGAGGGCAACAATAATGACTTTTTTATTGCCAGTGCAAAAACTATCATCGTGTATAACAAAATATCTCAAAAAAGTACGCGTCTATTAGATTTATCAAATGAGCTTCCTGCGGTTAATAATATTTATGAAATATTGTTACATCAAAATATTTTATATATTGCGACACGTATTGGCACTTTTGCCTTAAATGTTGACACTAAAAAATGGAAAAAATTACCTGCCATTACCGCGACTGAAATTAGCTCAGACAGCTTTAGTGCGGTAGGGGCGAATAAAGTATTTAACTTGCATGTAAGTGCGAATAATCATTTGTATTTGGGTACAGACAATGGTGTTTATAGCTTGCCGGTTAGTAAAATTAACAATTATTTAGTGGGTGATCTTCAATTACCCACTTACAAAATGGTGACTGACGGTGTTTCAAGTTGGCAGTTTTATGACGATGGCGATAACGTATATCAAGGCAGTCATTTAGGGTTGTCTGCTATTGATACAAAAACAGACACCACAGAATTTCTTTTTTCGTTTAATGAGTTTTTTGACCATATTAAAAGCAGTGATGTAGTTGCTATTATGAAAGACAAACAAGGGGCGTTTTGGTTGGGCTCTCAGGCTACCGGTCTTTATAAATGGAATCCTAAACTGAGCTTAGTAACCAACTATCGTTATAAAAAAGACAGTGAAAAAAGTTTAACAGACAACCTTGTTTGGTCTATTACGGCGAAAAGGAGTGACCCTGAACAGTTATGGATAGGCACTCAAAATGGTCTTAATTTACTCGATACGCGTCACGATACAATGTTGCACTATTTAACAACCGAGACCCCTAAAACGATTTATCATCGTGGGAACATAGATCATCTTTATGAAGATTTGGAGCAACGCTTATGGCTTTCTACCGGTAAAGGGGTGGTGTTATTTGATATAGCGCTCAAAAAAATTATTGATATTCCGTATGACGTTAAAGTAAAAGAGCTGCTTGCGTTAGGTCAGTATGATTTCTTTTATGATCGTTATAATACGTTGTGGAGTATTACGGAAAAAGGTGTCAATCGTATTTCATTAACAACGGGCGCTATTGACCCACTTGATGAAATGACTGCGAGCATTGCGGAAGATAAGGTTTTTACTTTACTCGGCTATTTACCTAATAGTGATAAAATGCTTTTTTCTACCAATAATTCATTATGGTTTTTTGATCTTGAAACACGAACAAGTACCATGATTTATCAAAATCTTAAGATTAAAGAAAGTGAATGGATATCTATAGAAAATGTGGCTTTTGATAAAAAAGGCCTGCTATGGTTTAGTTTTGCTGGTAAAGAACTGGTTGGTTTAGACAGTAAAACGTTTGAAAAAAAATATGTATATGACAAAAATAATTCCAATGTGGGACTCAATATTTACGGTTTAATGGTAGACCCTGAAGGTGATCTTTGGTTTTCCAGCCATAACGGTATTTATATGCTAAACGCTGAAACACACCATCTTCGTAATTTTGGTATCAGTGATGGTTTAGTGGGTAAAGAATTCAATAGTGGTGCTTTCTACGAAATGTATAATCATACATTTGCCTATGGTGCCATGAACGGCTTAACCATTTTTGACCCTCTGGTTTTAAAGACAAAACAAGATGATGAGCAACTGAGTGTACATGCCACTAATATTAACGTGTTGTCTCGTGATTTAGCTTTGCCTTTTGTGCTGAGTAATGGTGATACCGTTCAGTTAAACTATGATGATGTCGGTATTCGTATTGACTTCTCGCCATTATCTTACAACAACACGAATAATTTCCTGTTTGAATACAAGTTACAAGGTGCTGATAACATAAGTTATCCATTAACCACTGAAAATCACATTACTTTTCCGAGCTTACCTTCAGGGGAGCATTCGCTGGTAGTGCGTATCCAATCAGCTGAAACTAAAAAATATTCTGAAGCTTTTGTTATTAACTTCGTGGTGAAATATGCTCTTTGGTCTTCGCCGCTAGCTTACTTAGTTTATATTGTGCTCTTGTTGACTTTATTTATGCTGTGGTATGCAAAGCGCCAACAAAATACGCGTTTATTACTTGCCGCACATGAAGAGGTAAAATACCGAGAAAATAGATTGCAGCTAGCCTTAACTGGTAGTAATAGTGAAGTGTGGGATTGGCAAAGCGATAATAACTTAATGTTCGCTAAACGAGCCTCTGAAGAATTAGGTTATAGCGACCTTAAATATTCTTATAGCTTTAATGAGCATTTGTCGTTAATTCACAAAGATGAACGTGAATTGTTTCATTCACGATGGTTACAGTTTTTGGGCGCGGCTGATGTTAAGGTAAGTTTTTCATGTAGTTACCGAATGAAAAAATCCAATGGTCAGTGGTTATGGTTTAAAGACCTTGGAAAAATTGTGGCAACTGACACTAAAGGCAAGCCAACCAGAATTACTGGCGCGTATACAAATATTACCCAATCGTTAGCCGACGCCGAACGTGCTCACTTCTATGGTGAAGCTTTTAAGAAAACCAAAGATTGGGTCTTAATTATTAGTGACAACTTTAGTCGGGTCATCGCGAATGAGTCCTTGCGTGAGGTTTTTGCTTGGCAAGATGAAGAGTTCGCTTTCGATGCGAAATTATTTGGATTAACAAACGATCGTTTTGAGTTTTATAAGACCTTATTTTCTCATTTAAAGGCTGGGGATGATTGGCGAGGTGAAGAGCTAATAACAACAAAGGCTGGTGAAGAATTCCATGTTATTTTAACGGTCAGTGCCAGCCTTAATGAGTCAACCAATAGTATTTATTTTGTTTGTATTTTTACCGATATAACCGCGCAAAAGCATGCAGAAAAAGAGCTGCGTTATTTAGCCAATTATGACCATTTAACGGATTTACCTAATCGTTCATTATTGCTCGACAGAATAAAACATGCAATGGACTATTCTGCCCGCATGTCACAATCCATTGCTTTGTTTTTTATTGACCTAGACAGGTTTAAACAAGTTAATGATTCATTGGGTCATGACTGTGGCGATTTGCTCTTACAAGAAGTCACCAGGCGTTTAAAAGCAGTTCTGAGGGTTGATGATACCGTTGCTCGCATTGGCGGTGATGAATTCGTTGTTCTGCTAGAGTCTTTTCGCGGCCATGGTCAGCTGGGTCGAGTTGCACAGAAGGTGATTACTGCCGTTGGCGAGCCGGTGCTATTAAACGGCAATACCATCAGTGTTGGTGCTAGTATAGGTATTGCACTTTTCCCCGAAGATGCCAAAGATAGTGATGAGTTGCTTCGTCACGCCGATGTCGCTATGTATCATTCTAAGCAACTTGGCCGTAATACCTTTCAATTTTATACACCCCGTATGAATGTTGAAGCAAGTGAGCGGTTACTTGCTGAATCAACGCTTAAGTTGGCTTTTGAAAACAGCGAATTTATTAATTATTATCAGCCTATTGTTGACTCATATAAAGGTAAGGCCGTTGGCGCCGAATTATTATTACGCTGGCAAAGTGGCGACAAGTTAATTCCACCCGATAATTTTATTCCACTTTCTGAAGATCTGGGTTTGATTATATCTATGACTGAAGCGGCTATTTTACGTGGTGTGATAGATTTGAAAAAATGGCGAGCTATTCGTCCTAATATGTACTTATCGATTAATCTGTCTGTTCAGCACTTTCTTGAAGACAATTTAATTCCTTATTTGAAAAGTATTTTACAAACACATAATTTACCCGCTGAAGCGCTTAAGTTTGAAGTCACTGAAAGCATGCTTATTTCTGATCCTGATAAAGCTATTGCAACTATGACCGCGCTTGATAAATTAGGTGTGGTACTTGCTTTAGATGATTTTGGTACCGGTTACTCATCCTTGTCTTATTTAAAGAAGCTACCTTTAAAAATATTAAAAATTGACCGGAGCTTTATTTCTGGCATTGGCATTAACTCTGCTGATGAAGCGATTGTTGCTGCGACGTTAGTCTTGGCAAAAAACTTGAAAATGATTTGTATTGCCGAAGGTGTAGAAAATGAAATACAACTGAAATTTTTAGGCGAAAAACACTGTCACCTTATCCAAGGCTACCTTTATAGTAAGCCAGTTGGAGCTGCTAAAATTGAACAATTTTTGCATGATGACATTATCGCGATAAAAGTGAATAAGCCAGAATAGCTAATTGGCTTGAATAACGCTTGTTTAGCCACATATATAACTCATACATTTTTTTAGGAATAATAACATGACTCAACATTTTGACTTTCTTGCCATTGGCGCAGGAAGTGGCGGTATTGCTTCTGCAAATCGCGCAGCAAAGCTCGGTAAAAAAGCAGCAGTAATAGAAGCTAAGCAAATTGGTGGCACGTGTGTCAATGTGGGTTGTGTGCCGAAAAAAGCCATGTGGTATGCCGGGCAAATTGCCGATGCGTTACACTACTCTGCTGATTACGGTTTTAATGCGCCGTTACAAGGTTTTAATTGGAGCACGTTAGTTAAAAACAGGGAAGCTTATATAGAGCGCATTCATGCAGCCTATGCTCGTGGTTTTGCCAGCAACGGTGTTACTGTCATTGATGGTTTTGCCAAATTTATCAATAAAAACACTGTCGAAGTTAATGGCGAACAAATTACCGCTGACCATATTGTTATTGCTACCGGTGGTCGTCCGAGCATTCCAAGTATTGAAGGTGCAGAGCATGGTATCGATTCTGATGGCTTTTTCGCATTAACAGAACAACCGAAAAGTGTTGCGGTTGTTGGGGCGGGTTATATTGCCGTAGAACTTGCTGGCGTATTTCATGCTTTAGGCACCACCTCACATTTATTAGTGCGTAAAGAAAAGCCACTACGTGGTTTTGACGATATGCTCAGTGACACGTTAGTCGAACAAATGGCAAAACATGGTCCAACACTGCATACCCACAGTACACCCAGTCATGTTGAAAAACACGATAATGGTCAACTGACCATCCATTTGGAAAATGGTAAGTCTGTTGGGCCTGTTGATTCTTTAATTTGGGCAATAGGGCGAGAGCCAGCAACAGATAAAATTAATCTTGAGTTGGCTGGCGTCGCAATGAACGAACAAGGCTTTATTTCAACAGACAAATACCAAAATACGAATGTTAAAGGTATCTATGCAGTAGGTGATAATACCGGTCGTGCACAATTAACACCGGTCGCTGTTGCCGCAGGTCGTCGCTTATGTGAACGTTTATTTAATAATAAACCTGACGAGCATTTAGACTATTCAAATATTGCCACGGTTGTGTTTAGTCACCCAGTTATTGGTACGGTTGGTTTATCAGAAAAAGAAGCGCTTGACGAATACGGCGTAGAAGAGGTTAAGGTTTACAATTCACAGTTCACTGCTTTGTATCAGGCGATGACTGAAGATTATCGTGATCCTACGCGTATGAAACTTATTTGTGTTGGTAAAGAAGAAAAAATTGTTGGCATTCACAGTATTGGTTTTGGTAGTGATGAATTGTTGCAAGGGTTTGCGGTTGCCATGAAAATGGGCGCAACTAAAGCCGACTTTGATAACACTATTGCGATACACCCAACAAGTGCAGAAGAGTTTGTTACCATGAATTAAGTGGCGTTAACCACACCATACAAAGTTGTGTTGGCGTCATCTTCTGGCTATTAATGATGACGCTCGACACTACTTTAACTAGCGCTAATAAATCCGCCGCTTAAAGTGTAAAACGCTCTACTGAGCTGGTTAGAGAATGCGCTAAAGTACTGACATCTTCACTTCTTTTGTGCATATTACTCGCTTCCATAGCATTCTTATTTGCCGCATCAGCCGTTTCATTCATTGTTTGTTCAATTTGCTCACTATAAACCAACTGCTCTTGTGCTGCAGTAGTAATACTTTTGCTCATCGAGTCAATTGCTTTTAAGGTGTCCTCAATTTGGTTAATGGCATGGCTTAATTGCTGACTTTGAGCCACACATTCACTGGCTTGTGTTTGGCCTTCAGAAATCGCCTTGACCGCAATAGTAGTATCTTTTTGTAAATTATTAATCATCACTTGTATTTCAGCGGTGGACGCCTGAGTGCGAGAAGCTAATGATCTTACCTCATCAGCAACCACTGAAAAGCCACGACCTTGCTCTCCGGCTCTTGCTGCTTCAATAGCCGCGTTTAAAGCGAGTAAGTTAGTCTGCTCAGCAATACCACCAATGGTATCTAAAATACTACCTATGCTGCGACTATGCTGGCTAAGTAATTCCATGACTTCCACGGATTCACCCAGTCGAGTTGATAATTGCTTAATACGCTGGCTGTTATCGTTAGCAATATTATTAATGTCTTGGCTGCGTTGTGATGCTTCAGTGACATGGGAAGCGGTAGTCACTGCTTCATCTTTTACCATACTTGAACTAGCAAACATTTGTTCAGCAAGCTGTTTGGCATTATCAATACGGGTAATTTGTTGACTGGCGGATTCTGATATAAACAAACTTTGTTGATTGGTTAACGCCGCAGATTCATCAAGCGAATGGGCGTCTTTATTAATGGCGTTAAGTAATTGAGTTAGATCATCAGATAACTTATTAATATTAGTAATCAGCCCGCCAAACTCATCATCGCTGCGTTTTTCCATGCGCTTTGACAAGTTACCACTGGCGATTAATGCCAAGGCTTTGTTTACTGCCCGTAATGGACCAATCATGGCTTTAGTTGTGACATAAGTAATAAAGCTCGCCATAACAATAAATATTAACGCTAAAACGATGGCTAAAGTTTTTCCTCTTTCAATTTCTTCTTGGGCATTGTTTTGAAAATGAGCAAAACGTTTATTCGCTAATAAAACTAATTCATCTAGCTTGGCATAGCTTAAATTATAAGATTGGGTTGCAGAAAGATAAGCTTCTTTTGCTTGATATTGTAGATTAATTGTTTGTAGTTGTAGTTGGTATAAACGACCTGGTTGTTGAATTGATTCTTGCATCAGCGTCAAGTTCTGCTTAAAGTCATTTAACAGTTCATTAGCATTAAGTGGCTCAGCTTGCTGGACTAAATAAGCAAAATTAGTTTCAATATTATTGATTAAAAAAATCATATCATCTTGGTGTTTAGTCACTAAGTCTGTTGATTCTATTCGGTCAAGCCCTGACATAGTGTTTTTTAAGCTAAAAAGTGAGTCATCAATGCGCGTACCTGTACCAATAACTTCATCAAGTAACTTCTCCTGACCCGTCGCTTCAATAATTTCTAAATCAAGCATATAGGTGCTTGCTTGATAACGAGCATTTTCAAAAGTTTTATAGTCAGCTTGGAAGTCTCTTGTTGCTTGCTGATGCCCTATTTTAGCTGAGAACATTGCTTGAATATCGGTTGAGTATTGTTGATATTGGACTTGTGCTTCTTCAAGAGCCGATTGCATTTTTGCTTGCTTAGTCACTTTCAGGCGTAATAGCTGAACAGTTGCTTGGTAATCTTTTTGTAGATGATTAAACTGCTCTAAACTTTCCTGTAACTCATTAGCATCGGATTGTGTATAAGCGACAGCCGCTTGCTTCATCATTTTCAGCAATTGAACTTGTAACGTGCCACTTTGTTTTTGCACAGGAACGGCTAATGTTTCAACATTATTATTGGCGTCAGAAATTTTACTTAATGAATAGTAAAAAAAGCTACTTGCCGTTAATAATAATAATCCAATCGTAGTAAAACCAAAGATGATTTTTTGTTTTATGGTGAGATTCAGCATAAATTAAGCCTTGTGTTACGTTGCTCATCCTTTAATTGTAATCCGATATTTACTTAATGTGATAAAGGTGTGCATTTATTATTAAAATGTCTTAGATAAAAGCGTTTTACCTAACAATTAAACCAAATTAAATTAAAGGGTGACCTACTGGCCTAAAAGACATCCATATCTTAAGTTTAATTACAGTATCACGGTAATCTTCTCTACTCAATAAAGGTATGACCAGATGGCTTAGCTAAAAAGCTCCCGTAACAACATTGAAAATTAAATATTAATTATAAAAATAAAGCAAGAATAATAAAGCAATATTTTTGATGATTTATTTTTTGGTAATTTGAGCTTTTATTCAAATTAAAGATAAATTAATTCAGCTTTTTTTATCTTTAAAATCGCGCTAAGTCTTACTGTTATTCGCTTATGTTTTTTAGTTATTTAAAGCAGAAATATACCACTAAAAATAATTTAATAATTGTCTGGTATTGAGAGAAAATTCTGGTACTCTCTTACCTCGTTTATTTAAGCAGCACAAAAAACACACAATTAATAAGATGCTGAAAACGTACAGGATAAATTTTTATCCACATAAATAAAAATAATAATAAATATGTGAAAAAGGAATTTCAAACTACCTTTTCTCAATAAAAATAAGATGTTACCTATAAAATTACTGTAATAGCCATTTGGTTGTTATGGTTTTCTACGTTGTTTTCAACATACTTATCCACAATTTCAACGATCTTTTGCGACTAATTTTATAGATTAAGTGGAGAGAATGTACTGAGTATGGCATCCTTAGCCAAATTTCACTTCTAGTCACATATCATCATGACAAATTCTGCTTTATCGCCACTCATTTTAGTAGATGGTTCTTCGTACTTATTCCGTGCTTATCATGTTCCATATTTACAAGCATTATCGACAAAAGATGGTCAACCTACCGGTGCGATTACTGGCGTGTTAAACATGCTAAAAAGTCTGAAAAAAAATTATCCAAATGGCAATGTTATTGTGATATTTGATGCGAAAGGAAAGACCTTTCGTAATGACATGTATCCTGAATATAAAGCGAATCGTCCACCAATGCCCGACGATCTTCGTACTCAAATTGCACCAATCCATGAAATTGTTGCCGCTATGGGTTTACCGCTATTGGTGATTGATGGCGTCGAAGCCGATGACGTTATTGGTACTTTGGCAGAACAAGCGAGTAAAGCGGGTATCGATACCGTTATATCAACTGGCGATAAAGACATGGCGCAACTCGTTGATAAGCATGTCACGCTAATTAATACCATGACCGATGTAAAAATGGATGTTGATGGTGTTATTGAAAAGTTTGGTGTCCGCCCAGATCAAATTATTGATTACCTCGCGTTAATGGGTGATAAAGTCGATAATATTCCAGGGGTTAATAAGTGTGGTCCCAAAACCGCAGTAAAATGGTTGCTTGAGCACGAAAATTTAGAAAATGTGATTGCTAATGCCGGAAACGTAAAAGGTAAGATTGGTGAGTATTTACGTGAAGCACTTGAGTTTTTACCCCTCTCTTATGAATTAGCAACCATTAAACTTGATGTACCGCTTGAGCAAACCGCTGATCAATTACAGCCAGGCGTTGCCGATGTTGAAAAATTAACTGAGCTATACACTCGATTTGAATTGCGCCGGTTATTAGCAGACTTACAAAATGGTGAATCTGCTATTGCGGGTTCACCCGGACAGCAAACCTCAAGTGTTGACTCGATTGTAGAAGAAACACCTGCAGCAGATGATATTGAAACTGACTATCAAATTATTTTTAGCGAAGCTGAGTTTACTTCATGGCTGACTAAATTAAAAAATGCGGATCTCTTTGCCTTTGATACCGAAACAACCAGTGTCGATTATATGAAAGCAGAGTTAGTGGGCTTATCGTTTTCTATCGAAGCTGGAACTGCCGCTTATGTGCCGCTTATGCATGATTATCCTGATGCGCCCAAACAGCTCGACCGTGACTGGGTCTTGGCGAAATTAAAACCACTTCTCGAAGATAAAAATCAAGCAAAAGTCGGTCAGAACTTAAAGTATGATGTTAACGTGCTTTCACGTTACGATATTGAAATGCAAGGTATTACTTTTGATACCATGATCGAGTCTTATTGTTTAAACAGTGTTGCGACTCGCCACAATATGGACGCATTAGCGACTAAATATTTAGGCTACAAGACGATCAGTTTTGAAGAAGTTGCTGGTAAGGGCGCTAAAAAATTAACTTTCAACCAAATTGAAATTGAAAAAGCGGGATATTATGCCGCCGAAGATGCCGATATTACCTTGCGCTTGCACCAAGCCATTTATGCTAAGTTAGAAAAAAATAAAGATCAATTATCAGTATTTACCGACATTGAAATGCCTTTGTTACCTATTTTAGCGCGTATGGAGCAACACGGTGTGCTAATCGATTCTGATTTGTTGAATGAACAAAGCCATGCACTTGGTATGCGCTTACAAGAATTAGAAATTCAAGCACACGATATTGCCGGACAAACGTTTAACTTATCATCACCCAAGCAACTACAAAAAATATTGTTTGAAGAGTTAAAAATTCCGGTTATTAAGAAAACGCCCAAAGGTGCACCTTCAACCGCAGAAGAAGTGTTACAAGAGCTGGCGTTAGATTACCCTTTACCGAAAGTTATTTTAGAAAACCGAGGATTGAGTAAGTTAAAATCGACTTACACTGACAAGCTTCCTTTGTTAGTGTGCAAGTTAGGTCGAGTACATACCTCTTATCAACAAGCCGTTGCGGCAACAGGGCGTTTATCTTCGACCGATCCAAATCTTCAAAATATCCCAATTCGTAGTGAAGAGGGTCGAAAAATTCGTTTAGCTTTTATTGCGCCCAAAGATCACAAAATTGTCGCGATAGATTATTCTCAAATAGAACTGCGTATTATGGCGCATTTATCTGATGATCCAGGATTAGTCTCTGCCTTTTCAGAAGGGCGAGATGTGCATAAAGCAACAGCGGCTGAAATATTTGGTGTCGATTTGGCCGAGGTAACGGTTGATCAACGCCGTAGCGCTAAAGCAGTAAACTTTGGTTTGATTTACGGAATGTCAGCGTTTGGTTTAGCAAAACAACTTGATGTGCCTCGCCATCGCGCGCAAGAGTATATGGATAAGTATTTTGAACGTTACCCTAATGTTATGGCTTACATGGAGGACACGCGTCAGCAAGCTGCAGAGCAAGGTTTTGTGGAAACATGCTTTGGTCGTCGTTTATATTTACCTGATATTAAAGCTAAAAATGCGATGCGTAGAAAAGGCGCTGAACGTGCCGCTATTAATGCACCTATGCAAGGCACTGCCGCTGATATTATTAAAAAAGCGATGTTAGCTGTAGATGAATGGATACAAATCCAGCAAGACCCACGTATTCAAATGACAATGCAAGTACACGATGAGTTGATATTTGAAATTCATCAAGACATCGTTGATGAAACAACGGCGAAGCTTGTTGAAATTATGAATGGTGCGGTGAAGTTAAAAGTCCCCCTCATTGCTGAGGCAGGTATTGGTGATAACTGGGAGCAGGCGCATTAACTATGCAATATTATTTTTTTGGTGTTTTTAAAACTAAAATGTAATTTAATTACATAAAGCACTTTACAAAAGTAGAATGATTACTCTATAATGTAATTGTTCTTTTGTGAACGCTTGTTGTAATAATTTGTATATTCAAGCTCTCCTCATAGCTTATAAGCCGATGGCATTGTCATCGGTATTTTTTTGTCTAAAATTTGACAACTATATCTTATGTAATTATATTTCAGTATATGAATGATCGACACCACTTAATAACGTATCACTGTCGATCATCCGTTTACGGGTATTTAAAAACAAGATTAACTTTTAGGATCAATAATAGCCTCTATCGGTTTAGGCTTAGTTCGGCCAGACTTTCTTAAGGCATCACGCAGCACGTACTCTATTTGTGCGTTTAAACTGCGTAATTCGTCATCAGACCAGCGTTGCATGGCAGAAAGAATTTCTTCATTAATGCGAAGAGGATATGCTTTTTTTGCCACAATATTTCTCACTCAATTGACGATTAGTATAAGCTGCCGGTATTGACTACAGGTTGTGCCGCTTCGTCGCTACATAGAACAACTAATAAGTTACTCACCATAGCAGCTTTTCTTTCTGCATCAAGTTCTACAATTTGACGCTCTTCTAATTTTGTTAATGCCATTTCTACCATACCGACAGCACCTTCGACTATGGTTCTACGTGCGGCAATAATTGCCATGGCTTGCTGGCGTCTTAGCATAGCGTTGGCAATTTCTGGTGCGTAAGCTAAATGACTAATACGAGATTCAATCACAGTGACGCCAGCTTTTTCTAACCGGTCTTGCACTTCAATTTTTAATGCTGCTGAGATTTGAGTCGGATCGCTGCGTAAAGAAATATCGTCATCTTCGTGATGATCGTACGCATAACTTGTGGCTAAATTACGTAATGCGGATTCACTTTGAATTGAGACAAAATCCTCATAATCATCAACCTGGAAAACGGCCTCAGCGGTATCTGTTACTTCCCAGACAATAACCGCAGCAATCTCAATGGGATTACCATTTTTGTCATTAACTTTTAGTTTACTACTTTCGAAATTTCTAACCCGCAAAGAGACGCGCATTTTTGTGTAAAAAGGGTTAGCCCAGCGGAGGCCTGAATCATGAACGGTACCCGCGTACTTACCGAACAATTGCATAACCCGAGCTTCTTTGGGGTTGACCATAAAAAAACCAAACCAGCAAATAAAAGTAGCAAGGGTGACCAGTAAACTAATAATGGCAAGTGTGACATTGTTATTTATTATGTTATTAATTAACAAGGTGAAAGTACCAATCTGTAATGCCAATAAAACAAAAATAAACATAATGCCATTAGGCGCTTTGATTTCTTTTTCCGTAATCATATTATTCTCAGTAAGATTTTAACAAGTGATATCATTATGATATCACTTGTTGTTTAATGCAAGTATTTAGCAGAGCAATATTCATTAAATAAGATATTTATAAAAGTTTACGTGTTAGTAAAAAAATGAAGTTATTAAACGTTTGATGATTTTGATCAATTTTGGAGAGTTGAGGCTTAGCTATAATCTTACCAACATTATTCAACAGGAAAATACAATGGGATGTTGCGGAGGCTGTGGCGGCGAAGGTCATGAACCAGTGAAAACTGAAACAAAAGAACAGCAAGAACAAGATAAAAAACAAGATAAGAAACCAGAAGAGTAGTTAATATTCTTCCTGACAAGCATTGAGACAACAGCCGTTGTCTTTTTTTTGTTCTAAATTTAAAAGTTAACAAATAAGTAACAAAGTATTGCAAAACAGAAATATCATTGGCAAAGCAAGTGAGCAAATCATATATTAGAGCTAGATACTGGCGCAGAAGTTCAGCGCGAGAAAATATATTTATATAAATAATTAAGCCACCAAGGAGCATAAATTGAAAAAATGGAGCATCCCATTGCTATTAACTTGTTTAGCAGCATGTGAACAAACCGCGCCAACCACCACCATGGCTGAAGTAACATTACCAGCAGGTGTGAGTTTTGTTGAGCAAGTAACGGCAGAAGCGGGTAAAACTGTTATTCCTTATCAAAAATATACCTTAAGTAATGGTTTGACGGTTATTCTTCATAAAGATGCTTCTGATCCCTTAGTTCATGTTGACATGACCTATCACGTTGGCTCTGCTCGCGAAGAGTTAGGTAAGTCAGGTTTTGCTCATTTTTTCGAACATATGATGTTTCAAGGTTCTGAAAACGTAGCCGACGAACAGCATTTTAAATTAATAACTGAAGCTGGTGGTACCTTAAATGGGACAACTAACGGTGATCGAACTAATTATTTTCAAACGGTTCCAGCTAACCAACTAGAAAAAATGTTGTGGTTAGAGTCAGACCGTATGGGCTTTTTGGTTGATGCGGTAACGCAAGAAAAATTTGAAGTACAACGTGAAACGGTAAAAAATGAAAGAGGACAAAGTTATGATAATCGTCCTTACGGTTTATTAGGAGAGAGAGTTGCTGAAGCGTTATATCCGGCAGGGCATCCTTACTCATGGCAAACCATTGGTTACTTAGAGGATCTAGATCGTGTAAATGTTAACGACCTAAAAGCATTTTTCTTAAAATGGTATGGTCCAAATAACGCAACCTTAACCATAGGTGGCGATATTGACGCAAAAGAAACGTTAGCCTTAGTGGAACAGTATTTCGGGTCTATCCCACGCGGACCTGAAATCGCTATGCCTGAAAAACCTACATTCACCATAAACGAAGATCGTTATATTTCCATGGAAGATAATGTTCATTTACCTTTAGTGTATATGTCTTATCCGACCGTTTCTGTTCGCCATGCAGATGAAGCCCCACTTGACGTTTTATCAAGTATTTTAGGTGGCGGTAAAACATCTTTGCTTTATAAAAACTTAGTGAAAAATCAATTAGCGGTTCAAGCTTCAGTGGGGCATCCCTGCGCAGAACTGGCTTGTACCTTTACTTTGTTAGCGTTACCACACCCGGCTTCAGGAAAAACATTAGCAGATATAGAAAAAGTGATTCGCGATAGCTTAGTTGAATTTGAAGAGCGTGGCGTACAAGACGACGATCTAGCGAAAGTTAAAGCGAGTATGGAAGCAAGCTTCATCTTCGGTTTACAAAGTGTTTCAGGCAAAGTGAGTACACTTGCGGCTAATCAAACATTTAAGGGCGATCCAAATTACATCGAAAAAGATATCGCACGTTATGCCAATGTTACTAAGGCTGATGTTATGCGGGTCTTTAAAAAGTATATTAAAGACCAACATGCGGTAATCATGAGCATAGTGCCTAAAGGCAAACTTGATCTAATTGCAGCACAAGATAATTTTATTCCTGCACCGCGTAGTAAAGGTCAGACATCTGAAACCTCAGCAGAGAGTTTAGTGGTACGCAAAGCGCAAGATAATTTTGATCGCAGTAAAATGCCAATCTCAGGTGCCAATAAATCAGTCGCTGTACCACAGATGTGGAACAAAACGTTAGCCAATGGTATTAAAGTGCTGGGTACGCAAAGCATTGAAACTCCAACGACATCATTATTGTTAAAGATTCCTGCAGGTCATTATTATTCTGACAAAGACAAAGCAGGCGTTGTTTCGTTACTTGCTAGTGCATTAAATGAATCGACCACCAAACGTAGCGCCGAAGAAATGAGCAATGAATTACAAAAATTAGGTAGTTCAATCGCTATCTATGCAGGTAATCAATACTTGAATGTTAATGTCAGTACACTAACTAAAAATCTTGATGCGACAATGGCACTGGTTAATGAAAAATTAATGCACCCAGCATTCATTGAAGTGGAATTTTCACGGAACAAAAGTAATGCTATTCAGGGCGCAATTAATAGCAAGAAAGATGCAGGTTATTTAGCCTCAACAGCTTATCGTCAATTATTGCAAGCTGACAACATTGCAGCAACTTCAAGCCAAGGTACCGAGCAAAGTCTCAATAATATTACCTTAGCAGATGTTAAAGCCTTCTACGAACAGCAAGTAAAACCAAGTGATAGTCAGTTAATCGTCGTATCAGACTTGAAAGAAAAAGCGCTAATTAAATCACTTAACGTCTTTTCTAGCTGGCAAGGTAAAGGATCAAGCTTAGTGTTAACACTGGCTAAACCTGAGACAAAAGCGGGTGTTATTTATTTAGTGAATAAAGAGGGGGCCGCGCAATCGGCGATTCGCATTGGTAAACGCTCTATGACTCAAGATATTACCGGCGAGTATTACAAGTCTTATTTAATGAACTTCACCTTAGGTGGTGCATTTAATAGTCGTATAAACCTAAACCTTCGTGAAGATAAAGGTTATACCTACGGCGCACGTTCTGGTTTTAGTGCTGACAAATTCTCTGGTACATTTACCGCCTCTGCTGAAGTTCGTGCTGATGTTACCGATAAATCAATTATTGAGTTTGTTAACGAAATAAAAGGCTACAACGAACAAGGTATCACCGCGGAAGAATTAAGCTTTATGCGTAATTCAATTAATCAAAGAGATGCGTTGAAATATGAAACACCATGGGCAAAATTAGGTTTCTTAGCGCAAATATTAGAATACGATTTAAAGCCAAGTTTTGTGCAAGAGCGAGCAGAGATTGTTGAAACAATCAGTGCAGAAGAAATAAATACGCTAGCAAAGAAACACTTAAACTTAGCGGAAATGTTAATGGTTGTTGTTGGTGATGCTAAAACATTGAAACCCCAACTAAAAGCATTAGGTTATGAAGTGATTGATTACGAAATCTAATCTGACTCATCGCTCTTTGAGTGATTGATATAAAGCCTTAACGATAAACGTTAAGGCTTTTTATGTTCAGGATGAACGTTCATAACAGCTCTTAGGCATCCAAGCCTTCGCTGCATTAGTACTTCTTACACGTCATTTTATTCTAGACAAATCATAGTCCTAGATCCATGTAGACAATGTCGAGTCGCTACGGATTACAAAGAGCAATGATGCTTATTTTAAACCTGCTATCTTTTTATTGCTGAGTATGGCCAGATCAGCTTAATCCTGTCACAATAAATATTCTGCTTATCCGTGTTTAAACAAATATGAAACGAAGTAACTATATTACCCGCGCAGGCTGGGATCGCTTAGATAAAGAACTGAAATATTTATGGAAGGAAGAGCGTCCTCTTATCACTAAATCTGTCTCAGAAGCCGCTGCTCAGGGCGATCGAAGTGAAAATGCAGAATACATTTATGGTAAAAGGCGTTTGCGTGAAATTGACCGACGCGTAAGATTTTTAGTTAAGCGAACCGAGGACTTAACGATTGTCTATTATGATGCTAAGCAAGAAGGTAAAGTCTATTTTGGTGCTTGGGTCTCGCTAATTAATGAAGACGACAAAGAACTCACCTATCGAGTGGTGGGGCCTGATGAATGGGACGTTAAAAAAGGTGAAATAAGTCTTGATTCACCAATGGCAAGGGCATTAATAGGTAAGTGTGTTGATGACGAGGTCGTAGTACAGACGCCCGAAGGTGAGCGTGTTTTTGATATTATAAAAATTTGGTATAAATAAACAGCACACAAGAGTACTAAGGTTTATCGTGCTTTAAACATCGATTGTTCTATTTGCCTTTGTTAAAACGCCAAGGTGACTCAGTTTCTCATTTTTTCATGCTATATCCCTTAAAACTCAGTATATTTTGTTGATCTTGTCATTTTAATAACTAAAATATAAAGACAACAAACTCATACAAAAGGATGTATCTATGACAAGACAAAAGCAATCGATTATTAATGAAGAAGTTAATTTTGAAAACGGTGTAGAATTAATTTCAACAACCAATAAAAAGGGTGTCATTACTTACGCGAACCCAGACTTTTGTAGAATTGCCGGCTACTCCCTTGATGAACTTGTTGGACAAAATCATAGCATTGTAAGGCATCCAGACATGCCTAAGGCTGCTTTTAAAGATTTATGGACTAATTTAGAATCGGGCTTACCTTGGCGAGGTGTCGTGAAGAATCGCTGCAAAGATGGTCGCTATTACTGGGTTGATGCTTTTATTACCCCTGTTTTTGAGTCAGGTCAGCTAGTTGGTTTTCAATCAGTAAGAACACGCTTAGACGAGAAAACTAAAAGTAATGCCATATTATCTTATCAAGCACTACAAGCGGGCAAGTCTTTAAATAAGTGGTACGAAAATGCCAGTATTAAAAATTCAGCCTACTTTGGCGCAAGTCTAACAACACTGATCAGTGCTCTTTATTATCCATACATGATGTTTTTGTTGCCTTTATTACCCTTTATAATTTATAAAAATGAAATTATCGATACGCCTAAATATTTTAAAAAACTCAGCAGAGACTATGACAGTCTTTCACGGTTAATTTATTGTGGAAGCAAACCTCAAGGTATTGCCGATTTTCATTTGAAAATGGCTGAAGGTAAAATTAAAACAATTTTAGGCCGTATTACCGACAGTAGTGATTTACTCAGTGAAGGCGCGAGTACGCTTGAGCAAGCGGCGAGAATAGCTAAAGAAGGTGTTGAACAAGAAACGGCTGAATTACACCAAGTCGCGACAGCTGTTGAAGAAATGGTTGCAACAATCGATGAGGTTGCCCAGAACACCACATTTACTTCACAAAAAGTTAATCAAGCACATTCAGATTGTGAAATTGCCACAAAAGCCATGCACACTACCATGGAAACAGTCAATATATTGGCTGAAGAAGTCGCAAATTCAGCGTCTTCGGCAACAGAGCTCGCCAGTGAGGTTGAAAAAGTTGGCAGCATAATGCATGAAATACAAGGCATTGCCGATCAAACTAATTTATTAGCACTTAATGCGGCAATCGAAGCCGCACGCGCAGGAGAACATGGTCGAGGATTTTCCGTGGTGGCCGATGAAGTTAGGGCGTTATCAAGTAGAACCCATGCGGCAACAGAGCAAATACAAAGTTCAATATCAGAAATGCAAAATACACTTTTATCATGGGTGCAAACTATGACAAAAGGCAAAGAGTCTGCGGACAGTTGTGTGGAAAAAGCAACAGAAGCTCATGATGTTGTTGATAAGGTATATTCATTGATCACTGATATTTCTGATTTAGCTATTCAAATATCGACAGCATCAGAAGAGCAAAGTATGGTTTCTCAGGAAATTAGCCGCAATATTATTAACATCAGTGATGCTTCTCAAAATAATCTTCAACAAACAAATACGGTTGAACGTGAGACGGTAAACATTAAAAAAAGAGCCAATGCGCTTAGCGCTTTAGGCCAAGCGTTTAACGGCTAAGGTAATGTTTAATCGTTATTAAATAAAAATAAGATAGCACCACTTTATTGTTAAAAAGGGCTGGTAACGAGCTTTTAAAACGTAGTCTATTATTAAAGGCTGGTAATTTTTGTAGTTTACATTAGCGACCTAGATACCAGGATTATCGCTTCTATTGTAAAAATGCCGCTAAAAAATGAATTTTTAGCGGCATTAATTTAAGTAGAATCAACAGATATAAATCAGTGGGTGGTATTAATAAACGGCTGGTGATGGTCAATATTAATTTTATGCCACGCTAGATAGTCACTTTTAGTCATAGGCTTAGCAATTAGATAACCTTGAATTGAATCAATATGTAGCGTTTTGAGTAACTCGTGCTGCTCTAACGCTTCTACACCCTCAGCAACCACGGTTATGTTAAGGCTTTTAGCCAAGGTTATTATCGTATTAACGATACTAAAGCCGGTGCCATTATCTAAGATTTTATCGATAAAGCTTTTATCAATTTTAAGTTCATTGACCGGGAAAGCACTTAAGTGTGTTAAACAAGAGTAGCCAGTACCAAAATCATCTATGGAGAAGGTAAAGCCTTTTGCTTTAATTTCTTGCATTTGTTGAATGGTATTATCAATATCTCCAGCCAACATCGACTCAGTAATCTCTAACTTAATCTGTGATGGTCGTATATCGAAGCCAGCCATGGCATTAAGTAACTCAGTTTTTAAAGTAGATGAGTTAAATTGGCAATGACTTATATTGATTGAAACACTGAACAACTCGTCAATCATATTATCGGTACGTAGTTGCGCAATTAATATACAAATATCAAGCAAGACAATGTTTTGTAATTTTTGAATAAGCCCATATTGTTCGGCAATAGGTATAAATTCATTGGGTGCGATCAGCCCTTTACTGGGATGATTCCATCGAATAAGTGCCTCTGCTCCAATGACTTTACCCGAGGTGTTTACTTGCGGCTGAAAATAGGCACAAAATTCATCATTAGCTATTGCTCTAACAAGGTCAGTTTCGAGTTCAGCCTGCTTTTCTAGTAAGGTTTGTAATTTGGGATCATAGAAATTATAACTATTACCTTTTTTCATTTTTGCGCGATACATAGCGGTATCTGCAAACTTCAAAATGTTATCTACTAATGAGTTACCATTGTTAACTAGGCTAATACCTATGCTGCAACTGACCTGAAATGCTAATTCACCTAACTCAAATTTTTCATCGAATACGCTGTGTAATTTTTGAGCGACCTTTTCAGATTCTATAATGGCCTGCTCATTATTTTCACCGACATATTCCAATAAAATAATAAATTCATCGCCACCCACTCTAGCTAAAGTATCCGATGCCCTTATAGTGGCGCTAAGCCTTGTCGATAATTCGACTAAAATTTGATCTCCGGCGCTATGTCCTAGTGAGTCATTAATCCTTTTAAAGTTATCTATATCCAAAAATAATAAAGCGCCGGTCTTGCTTGAACGTTTTATTCTTTCAATACACATTGTCAATCTTTCGTTGAGCATTCGTCTATTAGGAAGGTTGGTTAATGGGTCAAAAAAGGCCAGTTTTTCAATCGCCTTTTCTGCCTCTTTACGCACCGTTATATCTCTAGCTATCCAGACGATATGCCTTTTATTAGGAAAGTTTGGCTGATAATGGTCAAGGGGGGCTGTTCTCCCCTCGAAAGTCATATTACCTTTTAGAACGTCAAGCTGATATTCAAAAATTTGCACTTCATTGGTGGCTAAGGTCTTTTCAATGACCGACATGATTGGCTGTGCATCTTTTTTAGGTAAGGCGTCATTTACATTTTTATTAATGAGTTTGTTAACTGAACCATATAACAATTCATCAGCTGAGCCATAAATATCAGTATATACGCCATCTTCACTCAATATTAAGGTTAAATCAGGCATAACCTGAGTAAAAGCTTGGAATTTTTGATTACTTTTTTGTAGATCCGCAATCAGTCGTTTGGCGTTAAGTGATTCAACATTTTTTTCTAAGGCGATGCTTGAAAAATGCACGAAGTAGTCGATTAACTCTAAATCTTTATCCGTTGGGGATTTAGAAGAGCTATGATAAATGGCAAGTGAACCAAGAGTTTTGGACTGTGTGGAAATAATGGCGGTTGACCAACACGATTTAAGACCATAGCTCAATGCGAGTGCTTTAAAGTCTTGCCATAACGGGGATATTGCGATGTCTTCAACAATGACTCGAGACTTTCTAAATGCTGCCGTCCCACAAGAGCCTACCTTTGGACCAATGCGTACGCCATTAATAGCCTGACAATACTTATCATCAATATTTGGCGCAGCGCAGTGAAAAAGTTGTTCGTCCTTTATCGATAATATTGAGCACCTCGCTGACTTGTCATCGAGAAGCTCTTCTATAGATAAACAAATATCATTTAGCACATCATTTAAAGGCCGACCTAAGGCAATTTTAGATAAGATATCTTGTTGATGAGATAATAGTTTTTTTAATCTAGCTATGTCCATATTTCACCAAGATTATTTATTACATTGCATGTTAATTTATAGCAAAACATTTTCAAGGTCAAAGCCATCCCCACCTTTTAGATAAGGTTTAATTAATTATCCGGCTTTTCACTGGCGTTTGGCAAATATCTAAAACGGGTGGTGGTTTTTTGTAGAAAAATGCATTTTCTCGTTTTTTCTGTTTTTCTATCATTTGACTAAAAGCGGGGTGCTCGGTATTTTTTACGGCTAATAAAATTTGTTGTTCTTTGGGCACATCACTCATCATTTTCATACTTGTCATGGTGGTATAATCTTTTTCAGCAACAGGCTTATCACCCTCAATAACCGATGTTCTAGTTATGGCTTGTACGTGGTTCATGCCATAAACCACACGACCAAAGATAGTCATAATTCGATCTAAATAGCGAGTGGCTTGACCATTAACAATATAAAAATGACTGGTGCCGGAGTCGGCGTCATTCCCCCTAGCCATTGCAATGACACCAGGGCAGTGCGTTAACCAAGCTTTTTTTTCACTCGGGTTATGAGCTAATGAAAATCCGTCTTTAAAACCTGTTTGTTCAGCGAATAAATCATTGTTTTGAATTTTAGTGAACTGCCAGTTTTCATCGGTAGTAAAGTCACCTTCCATGATTAATGTTGGTACTAACTTATCTTGACGACTGCCGTCTTCAGGACCTCCTTGCGCCACAAAACCGTCGATCACTCGATAGAACTTATTACCATCATAATGACCTGATTGGGTCAGTTTTATAAACTGTTCGACATGCTTAGGCGAAAACTGTGGTGCCAGTTCTATGACAACTTTTCCGTGTGGTAGTGTCAGTAATACGGTTCTTGCAACATCTAAAGCTCGCCATTCATCAGCTACTTTTGATGTTTGTGCAGCAGCGCTAAAAATAGTCAGTAATGTACTCATGGCTAAAATAAGTCTGATTTTCATGACGTTTCCTTAATCTTTATTGTTTACCCGCTACTATACAGTAAAAGAGTTGGCGCAAAACCATGCAATTGTTAATATAGCGCGATAGAAACCAACACTAATTTTGAGGTACTCAGTGAATAAAAGCTTTATGACTAATATTATCGCCTTGCTTGCTACTTTAGCGGGTTATTTTTTCGAGCAGTCTTTACTCTTTACCATAGGCTTATTTGCCTTGTCGGGGGCATTTACTAATTGGATTGCTATACATATGCTTTTTGAAAAAGTACCCTTTTTATATGGCTCTGGTGTTATTCCTGCGCGCTTTGAAGATTTTAAAAAAGCCATAAAAGAGCTGATGATGGAACAGTTTTTCACTGAAGAAAATATTGACCGATTTTTGTCGGGTGGTTCAGGTGGTTTAGTGTCTTTAGACTTAACACCCGTCATTGAAAAAATAGACTTGAATCCTGCTTTTGATGACTTAGTTGATGTTATTGAAAAGTCATCGTTTGGTGGCATGTTAGCGATGGTTGGTGGCAGCGAAGCATTACAGCCGTTACGAGAGCCGTTTATTGAAAAAATGAAAATCACCGTCGGTAAAATTTCACAAAGTGAAGAATTTAACAATATCCTCAAGGATGAGTTAGAGCAACCGAGTGTTATGGCGGATATGCGTGATAAAGTCAGTGAAATTATTGATCAAAGGTTAAATGAACTAACACCACAACTGGTCAAGGAAATTATCCAAGCGATGATCCGCAAACACTTAGGTTGGTTGGTTGTTTGGGGAGGTGTATTTGGTGGTATTATTGGCTTTATCGCCGCAGTTACTAATAATTTCTAAGATTTTATCAGCGATTATTTCGCAACAAACGCTGGATATAATTTGTTGCGAAACTTGTCATTACAGACAACAAGGTTATCCTTGTTATTCCTTAGTCCCTTTTGTGCTATTAGTTCCTGCAATTTTTTAGTTTAAACGCTTTAAATTTCACCTTATTGGGGCTATGCTTGCGCTTTAAACACAGGGATTTATTTCTCTTGTTGAGCGAAATCGCCCAATTAAGAACATCCCGTCATTGAATAAGGTAACCGGAGACATGTTTGGTAGCTTAAAGGCTTTGCCAGCCGATCCTATTTTAGGCTTGTTGGCTAAATATCGTGAAGATTCAAACCCACATAAAATTGATTTGGGTGTGGGCGTTTATAAAAATGAAGCAGGTCATACAGCGATTTTAGACTGTGTGAAAGCGGCGGAAAAATATCGTAACGATCACGAAGATACCAAAGTTTATATTGGTCCTACCGGCTCACCTGTATTCAATGAAGAGATGAGTAAATTAATTTTCGGTCACCATAAAGTGCTGCTTGAAAATAGAGCTCGCACGGTTTCTACTCCCGGTGGAACTGGGGCATTACGTGTTGCGGCTGAATTTATTAAGTCTTGTAAAGCTGGTGCCACTATTTGGGTGAGTAACCCAACATGGGCAAATCATACCGGTTTGTTTGAAGCCGCTGGTTTAACCGTTAAAACCTATCCGTATTACGACCACGAAAACAAAACGCTTGATTTTGATGGCATGTTAGCGGCATTAAAAGAAGTCAGCAGCGATGATGCTGTGTTGTTACATGCGTGTTGTCATAATCCCAGTGGTATGGATTTAAACAATGAGCAGTGGCAACAAGTTGTTGAAGTGGCTAAAGACATTGGTTTTTTACCCCTTATCGATATGGCATACCAAGGTTTTGGTGTTGGTTTAGACGAAGATGCCTATGGTTTGCGTTTAATGGCCGAACACGCGAAAGAAATGATTGTTTGTAGTTCATGTTCGAAAAACTTTGGTTTATACCGCGAACGTATTGGCGCTTGTACTATTATTGGCGAAACATCTGCCGCAGTTGATGTTGCACAGTCCGTATTACTTTATGTGATCCGTGTTATTTATTCTATGCCTCCAGCACATGGTGCCGCATTGGTTGAAACAATCTTAAGTTCTGATGAACTACGTACCCAGTGGCATGTAGAATTAAAAGAAATGCGAGACCGTATTAATGGTAACCGTCAACTATTGGTTGATAAGTTAGTCGAAAACGGTGTGACTCGTGACTTCAGCTTTATTACCCGTCAAATGGGGATGTTTTCATTCTTAGGTATAACCCCTGAGCAAGTGCAACAGTTACAAGATGAATATAGTATTTATATGGTCGGTTCAAGCCGTATGAGTATTGCGGGTATTGCGAATAGTAATGTTGATTACTTAGCAAAATCTATCGCGAAAGTTCTATAGGCGCTAAGATTCGTTAACAGCTTTAGAGCTTAAGAAAGAGTTAAAGCCAAAACATCTCGGTGTTTTGGCTTTATTGTTTTTGGTTAACTAGCCAATTGATAATGTGAGTAAGCGGCTATCTTTAGAGGTAAAAATTTCCATCCTCATTAAGTGATATTTTTTCAACCCGAGTGACCGCATTGATGTTTAATGGACCATATATATGAGGATATAAGCCACCGCTTGCAGGTTCCCATTTTATTTCTGGTATAACTAACTCTTTATCAACAATCAAAATAAGTGGCTGCTCTTTGTCTTTATAATATTTATTGGCAAGACGGTTTAACTGACTTTTTGGCGTCGCATGAATAAAACCTTCGCTGGTTAGCGAATCACGCGTTAGCTTACCTGCACTTAGTGCTTGTTGATATTCAGCATTTGATGAGAGTAAATAGATAGACGGATCATTTAGCCCTGCATACATGCGAATAAAAGTATTCGTTAGTATTTGTTGCTCATCTTTCTGGTAAAGGTAGTCAACACGAAATATCCCTTTAATATTGTTATTTTCAATAGCCTGGCTTACAACGCTTATTTCTGCTCGAGCAGTCCAGTCAGTACCTGTTAACCATAGAGGAACATTGTCAGCAAGATGCTGATGGCCCTTTCTCTCAAAGGGATAGGTTTTTCCACGTACTAACTCTGCGTAATTATCTGAACGGAGAATTGAATTATTTGCTATTTTAAAGCCCATGGGTTTTCCTGTATTAAATTGTTGTTAGCGATAAAGCTATTAATTGTCTATGTTACCGATAAGTGCACATGCTTTAAATGGTAAACAACAAAGAATATATTTGTTGTCTTATCGCTATTACCAATCAATATGTATTTTGCTGAGTTTTGAATGGTAACGTCTAGATGTAAAATTATGCTACATTAACGGCGTAAATTTTTAGGGAAATAAAAAATGACTGAACAAACCAATTTCAAACATATGCAACTGGCCACCTTACACGAGAGTTTAACTGATAAAACTCATGTCATTGTTGATATTCGTGACGCGGCTTCTTTTCAAGCAAATCATATTCCTGGTGCTATTCATTTGAGTAATGAAAACTTTGCCGACTTCATTCGTGAAGCCGACTTAGATGCCCCCGTTGTTGTTTGCTGTTATCACGGTATTTCTAGCCAACAAGCTGCACAGTTTCTTATTAGCCAAGACTTCAGTGATGTTTATTCACTCGATGGCGGCTTTACTGATTGGCAATTACGTTTTCCACAAGATATAGAACACTAAATAGTTGAGCATAATGTCGGAATATAATTCAGCAAATGAGCTAAGTCCCTTAGTACAAGTTAAACAACATAACATTGCCTTGTTGTTTGCGAATTATTTAACCAGTTTAGATATCGATGCTAAAGTGCAAAAGGATGACAGCGACTATGTTATTTATTGTGCAAGCCATAAAATAGCTCAAGCAAAAGAAATTTTTGCTGAATTTATTGCCGACCCTTACCAAGAAAAATATCAACAAGCTGCATGGCAAAGTGGACAAGTTTCACAAGTTCAAGACAACTCTCCGTCATTAATAACAAGCTTTAAACAGCAGTTTTTGGCTCATGCCGGTGTGGTAACCTTAACTGTTTTTGCTTTGTGCTGGTTAGTTTTTATCGCGAGCTTGTTGGGTTTCGCTCGACCTACTTTTGAATTATTACATTTCTATCCTAAGTTAACGATGGAGGCCTTTTTTGATTCTCCATTACGTCTTTTAGGGCCCGCCCTGTTTCATTTTTCATGGTTACATATTGTCTTTAATACTATGTGGTGGTGGCAATTAGGTGGCAGTGTTGAACGTACTTTAGGGAAGGGGGCGTTAATTAATTTATTTTTGATCACCGCACTGCTCTCTAATCTCGGGCAGTTTATGGTTTCAGGTCCTAACTTTGGCGGCCTGTCTGGTGTGGTTTATGGCTTAGTGGGTTATGTTTGGTGGTATGGCTGGCTAGCACCTGAAAAAGGTTTAATGATCTCTAAGCCCATTATTGGCTTTTTACTGTTTTGGCTTTTACTGGGCTATGCCGATGTTTTACCGGTTAATATGGCAAATACAGCGCACTTATTAGGCTTAGTCAGCGGCTGTTTGTTAGCAGCAGTCAATGTGTTATTGATGAAAAGGCATTAGTTCTGTATTAACAGGGCTAGACTAATGTTTTGCCGGTTAATATGATGGCAAATACTGCGCGCTCATTCGGATTAGGCTTAGTCAGCGGCTGTTTGTTAGCGGCAGTCAAGGTGTTGTTGATGAAAAGGCATTAGGTCTTTATTAAAAAACCGTAGGTTGAGTTTTACCGACCTACGGGGATCTTTTAATATACTGTTAGTTGTCTAGCCACTGGGTAAATAATAATTTTTTAATTAGTGGCTGACCTGTTTCTTGTGTCAAAAGACTCTTCACTTTTTCTTCACATAAACGCTGGATTTCGTGGCGACCATTAATCGATTTTACTTTTGCTTCAGGTTGCTGACCAATAATAGCAATAATAGCATCGCGCAATAACGGTGCATGATGCTCAACCGTTTCATAATTTGCCGAATCTTCAATCATCAATTCAACGGTGAGACGAACATAGCCTAGTTTCTTTTTTACCGCTACATAGTTAGTGATAATAGCGGGTTCAAAACCAAAGTAAGCATAGTCCGCCGCTTTTACTGAAGATAAAGGAAAAGAGAACGACAATAATGTCGCTAATATTAATAAGGTATTTTTCATTTTGCCGCTCTATTTAACTGGAGAATTGAAAAGACTATCGACTATATTACAATGAATCATTAGCTTTTATTAGCAAATTTGTTCGCTTTATTTATTTTTATAACGCTAAGCGCTAAAACCCCCTCAAGGATAACCCGTTTGATAGGCTAACTTATTTCGTGTGGCCTATTGATGCGAGCTCGTCTACCTTTGAAATCACCACTTGAATTTGGTCGGCAAGGTGTACCAAATTACCAGCGGCATAAATTAAACAATACTGATATGATATGCAGGTTATTGTCTAATAAAATAGTTATTAATTAGTTGTTATGACCCAGTCGCATCCATTATTTCCCATTACTATCGATACAGCATGGCAGTCTCCTTTAGGAGTATCGCTTAATGAAACGCTATTAAGTTGGTTACTCGACCCAAGCTCGTTGACTGCTCGATTAAGTCAATGTTGCCAACATTTTCGTGTTGAAGTATTAGGGCAAAAAATTCAGCCTTGCACAAGAGAAGAAGCAACGGCAGACATTAATGTAGGTGAACAAGTGTTAGTGCGTGAGGTGATATTATATTGCGACAATGTGCCACAAGTCTTTGCCCGCAGCTTACTGCCTTTAAAAAGCTTAACCGGTGAAGAGCAGCAGTTAGCACACTTAGGTAACCAATCGTTAGGACAGGTGCTGTTTAGCAAAAAAGAGTTAACCCGTAAATGCATTGAAATCTCGTCTTTTTCTCCAATCTCTACCGTATCAGCATTAGCACAACATCTTAAATTACCAGTTAAAACCGAGCTCTGGGGACGCCGTTCAACGTTTATGCTGCATGATAAACCTTTATTAGTTGCTGAAATATTTTTACCGAATGCCTTCGCTTATCAAACTAATCAAACTAATCAAACTGATCAATTATGATAAATAAAAAAGAAATAAAAAATCTTCAGGAAAATACATGACAAATTCTTTTGCAGATAAGTGGCAAGGCATTGTAAAAATTACTCGCGCCGACAAGCCGATCGGTACCTACTTACTATTATGGCCAACATATTGGGCATTATGGATAGCCGGCGATGGTTTTCCACCCTTACATTGGCTAGCTGTATTTACCTTAGGTGTTTTTGTTATGCGCAGCGCAGGTTGTGTTATTAATGACTGGGCAGATCGTAAAGTAGACGGACAAGTAAAACGTACCCAGCATAGGCCATTAGTTACTGGCATATTAACGCCAAACGATGCGTTATCGTTATTTGGTTTGTTGATTGGCATCGCGCTCGGCTTAGTTTTAACCTTAAGTTGGTTCACCATTCAATTGTCAGTGGTTGCGGTGTTACTGGCAGCAAGTTACCCTTTTATGAAACGTTATACCCAGTTACCCCAAGTGGTATTAGGTGCAGCGTTTAGCTGGGGGATGATTATGGCGTTTGCCGAAGGTATGGGTGAAATCCCCACAGTTGCTTGGCTACTTTTTAGCGCTAACTTATTATGGACGGTAGCTTACGATACTATGTATGCGATGGTTGACCGCGACGACGATTTAAAAATTGGCATAAAATCAACGGCCATTCTATTTGGTCGCCATGACAAACGTATTATTCTATTTCTTCAACTGGCTACACTAGCTTTGTTAATGAGCGTGGGTGAAATGCTCGCATTTGGTTGGCCTTATCAACTGAGTCTTGTTATTGCGGCCGGATTTTTTTGTTATCAACAAATTTTAATTGTCGATAGAGAGCGTGATAAATGCTTTCAAGCTTTTTTGAATAATCATTTTGTAGGTTTAGTGATTTTTATTGGCATATCAATAGAGTACCTCTAGTTACTACGGGTCCGATAATCATGAGATCCAACATTATGCTTGTGGTGCGTCATCCTGATAATCGTTCAGGATGACGATGTAGCCCGTTTTATTCGTGCAAGAGTTAACGAATAATACTCTGTAAAACTTCAATATCTATCAGTTGAGTGACCGACGACTTCAACAAACCTAAAGTGCTGCTGTCAACGAGCTGGTCGTTTTCATCTTTATTAATATAGCCTTGCTCAATCATGGCTTTAATTAAAATTCCCTGGGCTTTCTTATCAATAAACTCAGGAGCATTAATATCATTTAATACCGATAAGCGCTTAGCAATAGCAACAACTTTGTCTTCAAGGTCATTTTTACTAATGGGGGATAAACGATGTGTTAATGAACAGATAATGGTAAAACGTTGTACGGTTTCATTAATACATTCGCCGATTAAACGAATATTACTGGTCTGTTCAACGTCATTTACCACGCTTAAAAAGCCACTTTTACTTTTTCGAATAAGACCTTCGGCCATTAAAAATTTTATTATTTGCTCTGTTTGTTCCACAACATCACTTTCGCTTTGCCATAAAAATAAATCAATTTTCACTAAACTGATGATCCGTTGCACCTGTTCTAATAAAGTGTCGATATCTATTTTGCTATGGCGTTCCAATATCCGGCAAATGAGCGCAGGTAATATATAGCTATGTAAAATATTATTACGGTAATAACGCATTTCTAAAATGGCTGTTTCAGATAATGAAATAATGTCGCCGTAACTGTCTTGATTTACGGTGACTTTATTAAGAGAGATAACCTCTTCAAGCAGTTGCTGGCCATCTTCACAGGGGATGGTCAACTGCTGACTATAAGGCGCATTGCGCTGTAGGTTTAAAAATAAATCAAGCTGGCTTATTAATTCTGTTTTAGCGAGTGCTTTATTATTACAAGCATGCAGAATAAGTGCGACTAAAGCCGTACCATTAATGGCGGCGCTTTTATTGATATGCGTCATTACTTGATCAGCCAGAATATTAACACTTGGTGTCAACCATGTTGGCTTTTGTGGATCAATAGGGTCGATATCGTCTTTCCAGCTAGGGACCTGTTTATTTAAGAACTGGTTAATATTGATAGGTTCACCAAAATTCACGTAACCTTTTCCATAATTTCGTAAATTTTTAATCGCTTTAATAACACCAAAGATAGATTCATTTTTCTTCTGGCTACCACTTAATTCTTTATGATAGGTGCCGACTTCCATAACATGCTCGTAACCTAAATAAACTGGCACTAAGGTTAATGGACGATCAATGCCACGAAGCAAGCTTTGTATCGTCATGGCAAGCATACCTGTTTTAGGGGGTAGTAAACGGCCAGTTCTACTGCGCCCGCCTTCAGAATAATATTTTACTGAGTAGCCACGTTCAAATAATAAGCCTAAATACTCGCGAAAAATGGTGGAATATAAGCGATTGCCTTTAAAGCTACGACGAATAAAAAATGCACCAGCTTTGCGGAAGATAGGGCCTGCTGGCCAAAAATTTAAATTAATACCAGCGGCTATTCTAGGAGTCACTAAGCCTTCTTGGAAAATGACATAGGTAAGTAGTAAATAGTCCATGTGGCTTCGGTGACAAGGCACATAAATAATTTCATGGCCTTCTTGAGCTAGATCTCGCAGCACTTTTGCATTATTGATGTTTATACCGCTGTATAAGCGACTCCACAGCCAAGTTAAAATACGTGCGCCCAAGCGAACCATAGAGTCACGGTAATCACCGGCAATTTCATCCATGATGGCGAGGGCTTGTTTTTTCACTTGCTCTTCACTGATCGCTTTGCTTTTGGCTTCGTCGCTGATTAAGCGTTTTATCGATGGATTAGCAAGCAGTGTCGCAAACATTTGTTGACGGTGCATTAACCTTGGGCCCGTTACTGCAATCGTTTGGCGGTAAAAGTGAAAACGAGCAATACGCATTAATTTTTGTGCACTTGCTTGCGTAGTACCATGCCTGTCTGCCATAAGACGAAAAGAAATCGCTTCACTAAATCGGACAATAGAATTACGCCCTAAAAATAATACAATGAAAAACTTACGTAACCACGAAGGTGATTCTTGATCCGCTAAAACAGTCCCTATATTGGCATTATTATGTTCTTTGGTTGGTGTTCTGCCCCAAATAACATGAGCAGGTATGAGCTGAGCATCTAATTTTTCGTCGATGCTGTGCTGCTTTAATAATTCGAAGCCTTGGGTAATCGCTTCGGTATGACCTGCTTTTCGCCAACGAAAAAGCGGTGTAGGTTTTTCTAAGCACAATAAACGTGAAAAACTTTGCCCATTAACAGTTACCAGGCTTAGTGGATCGGGTAATTTTAAATTTTTACAGGCCTTTCGTAGGGCAAGTAGATCACTGGCAGATTGATGACGAATAACATAAAACTGTGGCTGTTCAAGTTTTACTTCTTCTGACTCTAAATAGTTGTCAGGAACAATTTTACTGCGAACAAGCAATTTTATCGGGAAACGTAATAAGAAATAGAATAATGAACGTATGGCTGACATCGAATTTTCTCTGAATTATTATACTTTTAGACATGTTTTTAATAGTAGCTTTATTGTAGCATGTTGCCTATGGTTTTTGGTAATGGTGGCCATCACCAACACCCTTCCTTTATCATCGAGTAATAAATGACAAGCCAACTGAACAAAATAGCTATATTTGTAGATGTACAAAATATTTACTATACCACCCGTGATAGCTTTCAAAGGCAGTTTAACTACCGAAAGTTTTGGCAACAAATTAGTGAGCAGGGCGATATTGTTATCGCCAATGCCTATGCCATTCAACGCAGTGACGATGCTCAACATAAATTTCAAAAAGCGTTAAAACATATTGGATTTGAGGTAAAGCTTAAGCCGTTTATTCAACGTCGAGATGGCTCTGCCAAAGGTGACTGGGACGTCGGTATTACCATTGATGTCATGGAAAGTGCCGGCGATGTTGATACCGTTATATTACTATCTGGCGATGGCGACTTTGATTTACTACTTCGCAAAGTTAAAGAGCGTTATGGAGTAACCACACATGTTTATGGTGTATCAGCTTTAACCGCTAACTCATTAATTAACGCGGCGGATGATTATTTTCCGATTGATGACTGGTTACTAATGTAACTTTGCTTGTCGAAATAACAGTCAGCCTGTGGTCGCCAATGATTAATGGCCATATCTTAATGATTGCTAATGTTGCCATATACCCTTGATCGCCAGTGAACAAAAATCATCCGCTTTTTATTAAATATGTGCGATAGTAGTAGTATCATACAGATGAAATAAAATGATTAGGCAATGAAAATTCTGATATTACTGATGCTTTCTTTACTTGCATCAGCCTGTAGTCAACAAGACGTCTATAATTCTGCAGCGGTTAGCAAAAGCAGTTACAGTAAATCAGCGATAGCAACCACAGCACTTTCAGATGATGGTAAGTTAACGGCGATTATTAATGGTAATGGCGTCTGTCTTTGGCAAAACAGTCAGCAATCAATATTACCTAAATGCCTTCCCGCGGATCATGCACAACATATTGAAATCGCTTATATCAGTAATAACAATCAGTTCTTATATCTTTCTAATCGTGTGTCTGTAAAGCAATATACTCTTGATAATCTTGAAATAGTCGGTGAGTGGCAAGTCGCAGATAATATAATTAATGATATGTCAGTATCTAAAAATGGTCAGTTACTGTTATTAGGATTTCGTAGCGGTAAAGCCAGTATTATTGATACCAAAGCGAATAAGGTCACTACTTTTCAAAAACATCGTTTAGATATAAACGCGGTGAGTCTGTCTGAAAACGGTCAAATTGCTTTTACCGGCTCAAGCGATAAAGTGGCCCAGTTATGGAATACTTCAACGGGTAAAACCCTGTTTGAATTTAGTCATGCCAGTCGCGTTAATCATGTTGATATCAGTAGCGACGGTTTGGTTGGCTTTAGCATTGACGCGGTTAAAGATCGCAAGTTTTGGAACCTACAAACAGGCCAGCTCATTGCTGAATTAGATACTTATTTAAAATTTATGGAAGTGAATGACTCTGTTTTTTCTGCCGACAAACAACTATTTTTAACTGGCTCACCCAGGCAAGTATTACAGTTATGGCGAGTGGCTGATGGCGCATTACTTGCCCAGTGGCAATCAGTCATGGAAAATGGCCGAGCATCGGTATTAAGTGTCGCAATGAATGATGGGGATAGCGGAACTATCAAAGATGCTAAAACGATCAAGTTTATTAATGCCAGTAATAGTGATGGCGTTTTAGAGCTGTGGCATTTTCCTGTTTATTAATTTTATAACCTTTTAGGTTAGAGGTACTACTTTGTTTAAGCCAATTCCAACAACATCTTTTGATCTGTTACCACTGCCTATTATGGTTGTTGAGCTTAATAAAGAAGCGCTAAATCATACTATTGTTTATTTAAATCAGGAGTTTATTAACGTTGTTGGTTGGGATTTAGCCGATATACCGGATAAAAATCACTGGTGGCAAAAAGCCTATCCAGATCCCCATTATCAGAAGGTCGTTGAAAGCTTATGGGAACTGAGTATGGAATCAATAGATGCTGAAAAAGATAGCTTTGTTGCGGTGACAGTGAATATTCAGACCAAGAGCCATGGCGTTAAGCGATTTAAAGTTTATACCGAATTGAAAAGCGCGCTAATGGACGGTTATTATGTGGTCGCATTTGAAGAAATTAATTAATCAAATGCATAAGTGAATTATTGAGTCTACTGATTGCCTAAATTAGCAACCGTCAGCAATAATATCGTACGCCGGACCTATTGCTGCAGATTGCGCTTGGGTATATCTAAAATAGCAATTATCGTCACTGACTTTATTGTTGCCATTGACATCGTAACCAATAAAGACGAAGTTTGCGCCTTGCTCTTCGAAAACCTTGCCCCCCGAGAGCTTAAACTCCTCAGAAACATCAATCTGCTTGTAAATTTCATGATTATCAATGTAAGAGTGCAACAGCCTTAAATCAACGCCATTAAGATCAATAACGCCATTACGGTCTATATCTATATCAATTAAATCCGCGCGGCTAGGAACTGGAAATGTAGAATAGCTTGGCATCTTCGATTTTAAAAAGATTAAATTATTAGCGGCTTTTACGCTGACACTAAACTGGGTTAAAACGGCTATTTTTGCGTCTTTTGATATGCTGATAAATTTAGGTAATGCGGTGGCAGATAATATGCCCAATATCACGATGACAACGACCAGTTCAATTAAAGTAAAACCTTTATTACGACTACGACTCATCGACTGCACACACATAAATTATATTTTGTTGTTTAACGTTACTTGCATAAACGTTAAGTGGTATTAAAGAGTTTGCACTTTAACAATATAGCAACATAAAATAAACTATTTTATGTTGCTATATTGTTATAAATGTTGTCATCAAAATATGGTGATACCGTTATAGTAAAATCAGAGTGGGTTGTCGTTGTTCGTTGATAATAAATAGTAAAATAATCAATTTATTACTTTACTAGCAAGAAGATTAGCCAATAAAGCTAATGATATATTTCACCTAAATAAAATGTCTTTTTGGGAATTTTAAAAAAATGTACGTCGCCACTATTTTCATGATGAACCCCTATAGAACCATCGTATTCATTGATAATTTTTTGGCAAAGTAATTGATTTAAAATAGGTGTTTGTATTAGACCTTCAGGGGACTTTTCTATTCCTACAGATGTCAGCGGAGTGGCTTTATCTAAAGGTGAGGCGTCTTCTACTTCAAAAACAATATCCTCATTTTTTGTATAAAGTCGAATTTTAAGTTCACCACCGTTTTGTGACCGCATCACGGCATCATGAGTCAATTGATTGATAACTTGACCAATCTTCTCTGGAACACATAAGTTTTTAATATCGTCATCAATCGATTTTTTGACGATAATATTACGTAATTTATCTCTGCTTGATTCAAGGTATAGTTGTGTTGCTATCATTGATTGCAACGAAGATGACTTTAAAGCAGAGCTTTGCATATAGTTAGAAATGGCAAAATAATTTAAAAAACTGTCAAAAGTACGGGTTAATTTTTCTTTGGATAACTGGCTAAGTTCTTTAAAATTTTGGTATTGTGCCTTACTGACTTTTCCTTCTAATAAACAATCGTTCACCGTTGTTAACACGTAAATAGGGTCAGAAATTTCCTTAGTCATATTATTAATGATTTTTTTATAGTCGTTGAGAGTACATTGATCTTTATTCATTTTATGCGCATTAAAGATCAATCTTCTAAGCGTTAAGATAAAGAGTTCATTATCGATTGGCTTAATAAAAACATTATCAGCACCATTGGCTAAAAATTTAATCGCACCATTTCTATTACCGGTTAAGCCAATAAAAATAAAAGATCGATCTACAAAAGTTTCCTTTATTTCTTGCATTAATTCACAGCCATTTTTAGAGGGCATTTCATAATCAAGAATCAGAATATTAATTGTGGGTGTTAATCTTAAGCGCTCTATTACTTGCTCGCTATTGAGCTCAGTGTCGTTATGAATAAACTCACTACTCAAAATATTGGCAACAATACGGCTATCAACTCTTGAGTCATCCACAACCAGTGCGTGTTGAAAACGATAAATATCGTGTTGTCTAATAAAACCGTAAATAAGAGAGCTTAATTCGCTATCATTTTCATTGACCACCATATCAATGTAATGTTCTTTAGCGGTTCTTTCCATTTCAAAATTAAGAAAACGGGTTATCAATAAAGTGGGTACATTTTGTTTTAATTTAAGTCTGCTAATACTTTCTTCATCAATTTTTTCAATATAAAGAATGAGATAATCAGTGTGTGTTATAGCAACTTTTAGGGGTTGGGTGAGGTCATCAGCTATGAATGATTCGACATGTCCTAAATTTTCGCCCTGTAATACGGGGAGCAAACTTTTAGAGACCTGATCGGGTAGGTTTACTAAGAAAATATTTGAATTCATCATAACTGCTCCTTGTCTTAAATAAAGCGCTTTGGTAGATAAAAGAACAATAAGCGCTCATTAACTATACTCTTTATTTCTATTTTGAACAGTAGCTAATGTCATATTTATGGAACCAACCAACCTCATTTTACAATATAGTCAATGATGAGCAATCACCAGGTTATTTATAAATATCCATTTAGTTAAAAATAATTTAACCCCTTTTACTTTTTCCAAACGTTTTATCTGTATAAGTCGCAATTTTAGCGCTTATATCTGTTTTTTGTTTGTTAAATAAAGGAATTACTATGGCTAAATTATTATCTTATATCAGCTTGGCAGTTATTATTACTTTTAGTTTATTTGCTTTTATGGCGTATTTAATCAGTAGCGACAGTATAAATATTACCAAGCCATTAACCGATGTTATTGTTGAAGTGGCACAATTACCTGAAGATTCAAAAGTTATTGAAATCGATAAGGTAAAGCTTGAACCACCAGCACCACCAGAGCCTATGCCAAGAAATGTTGTGACGATTGATGTTGCAAGTGACACGCACAATTTATCCTACCAATCAGCTCCAATCTCAATGACGGGAGGGAGTACTGGCTTTAAGCAATACCAAGGGATGAATAATAATGAGGCTCGCCCCATCGTGCGTGTTAATCCTAAATACCCAATAGAAGCCATGAGAAAAGGAACTGAAGGCTGGGTGCAATTAGCTTTTGATATTAATGAAGTCGGTAAAGTTGTTAATATCTCAGTGATTGACGCTCAGCCAAAACGTATTTTTGATAAAGCGGCTAGACATGCTTTAAGAAAATGGAAATATCAGGCAAAATCGGTTGATGGAGCTGCGGTCTATCAAAAGGGTCGTACCGTACAATTAGATTTTTCTATGGACCAACAAAGTTAGGATGCGCCTTTGAAGTTACCTTCTATGGTTAAGGGTTGGTTTAATCCAACTATCAGCCCTGAAATATTAATAACGCGTTATATTGCCACCAGCAAAGATAAATATTTTACTTTGCTGGTGAAGCAATTTAATCAGCCAATTTATCATTATTTACTGAGCCAGTCTGATAAAGAAACCGCTGAAGATATTATTCAGTCGATGTGGTTAAAGGTGATGAACATTAAAGCGAGCCATCCAGCACACAGTAATGTTAAAAGTTGGTTGTTTACCATTGCTAGAAATACCTTAATTGATGAATTAAGAAGGCAAAATCGTTGGCAAACACAATCCCTTGATGAGCAGGGGGCGGCCACAGATATACAACTATTGTCGCAGACCAATAATCACTCACTAGAGCAACAATTTGAGTATATCGATAGATTAGCCCTTTTTAATCGAGCGATTACCTTATTGCCTTTTTACCAGCGAGAAGCTTTTATTTTTCAACAAGAAGGTTTTTCACTTGAGCAAATTGCCGAATTAACCGGTGAAAGCTTTGAAACGATTAAAAGCCGTTTGCGTTATGCCAGAACTTATATTAAAAATTTATTGGAAGATAAATCATGAAACACCCATCCTGTGATGAAGAGATCGCCTCACTTTATCAACAAAGAAAGCAACAAGTCATCGCACCAGAAATTCACTTGTCAGCTTTGCAAAAAAGTAAAAAATCGCGATATACCCTAATGCAGTTATTGAGCATCTTATTTTTAGGAGGCGTGGCTTCCTTTAGTATTTTAGCCGTGATAAGTCATTTTTCTAAGCAAGCGAACCTCCAAACAGCGCCAAAATCGCCAACAAAGCTAAGTGTTGTTGAATATCAAGAAATAACCCCAGAAGATAAATTTATTGCGGTTGTTATACCGCCATTAGCACCCAAACAACCCTATGTTGTTCCTGCTCAATCTGAGAATGAAGTTGCTCTTGGAGCTAATAATCGACCGGAGATGTTAATTGTTTCACTGCCTATTGATGTTGTCACTGTTTCAGTGACCGCCGATATTAAACCACCCACGTTATCTTTGGTGCCACTCTATCAAGAGCAACCAAAATATTCGGTTGACGCAATTAGAGCCCAACAATCAGGTACCGTAAAGCTGGCTTATAGTATTTCGCCACAAGGTGAAGTTTTAAATATTAGCACTGTCGAGTCGAGTGTTAATCGCGAGCTTAATATCTCTGCTAGAAAAGCGTTATCAAAATGGCGTTATCGTCGAGGAATATACAGTGAAGAGGGCTATGAAATTATTTTTGATTTCACGCTGAAATAAATAAATAATTTATTTAAATTAATTTGAACTTATCAGGCAATAGGGGCTCTTATTATACGAGAGTTTATTTCCCTTAGTGTTTATGTTTTTATAAAGCGTTTCTTGGTCTCAAGAAACGCCTTTTTTTTGCCTTTTTTTCAGTGCTATTACTTATTTTCCAAACGATTGTAATCTAATAAACCAAACTCAATACCTTGATCATTGTTTAGTTGCTGATGTAGTTTGTCGGAAAACGTCCAAAAGTCTGTATTGGTACGTCTGACCGCATAACGACTTTTCAAATTAAAGTAATCATCTTTTGTTTTCATATTTTCTATAGCAACAATAAATTCAGCCACTTCTTGCTGACTAATATTAAAAAACGCTTTCGGGTAAGTCCCTATGGCGCCTCTGGCTACGGTGAGCGTATCTTCTGCTTGTAGCCGACGCTTTTTCTCTGCAAACAAATGCGCTACATTACTATGGGCAGAATTTCTCAACAGGGTAAATACCTGACTTGTGTTGCTATCATTTACGACAACAAAGCTGACTTCTGGTAGTAAAGAAACACTTTTACCGGTTAAATTTTCCAGGCGTTTGAATTTATAGTCATTAATTGACGACGTTAATTGATGACTATTATTGTGTGTTGTTGCGGTATGCTCTTTGAGCAGTTGGTATAACTCTGCTTGGGGTTGGTCAGTTTGGTATTCAATCCCCGAATCGGGCAAATCAGCGAAGTTAGCTAAAAAATTATAGTCATTAACATCCGAACTTGTCTCGCGATACCATAGGTCGTGGGTCTCTTTTCGAACTTTTTGGGGCAATAACATTAAAAAAGCTGATTCACCCTCCATACGTAAAAAGTCCATATATAAACGGGTTTTTAATTGATGACCAACATCGCCATAAACATCAAATCCAGCAACTAATAAGTAATGAATGCGCTCAAGTAGTGGGTAACCAATCACCCAGGCAGACTTGGGTGGCTTGCCAACAAAACCTTTAACCACTGAAGCACTGTCAAAATGCCGGAAAATAGTCAGTGCAGCGTTAGGATTATTTTCACCACTCCAAATTAAATCAAGGTCAATATTGCCAGCTCGAAGATCAAGGCTTTCAATAAAGGCTTTTTTCGCTGCGACATATTCTTTTTGTCGACTGGCATATTCGCGCCAATCTAGAATCGATAATACGCTGCTGCTGGTTGCTGCTGGAAATTGTAAGAGTTTGCTGTGTTCAACTAAAAACTTGTTAATACCAAACATATCAATATTCTCTGGGTTCTCAAAAGCCACCCAGAATTGGTCTTCAATAACATTCAGGGCAATTTGGCCTCGGCAAACCGGTCCTTTAATGAAATTCATAATTGAAAATTGCGCTTCATCAAGCAAAAAACGATAACGAGATTCAAGAGGCAATGCCTGAAAGGTAATAAAAGGGTTTGATGCATATTTTAGTTTATAGCCAGGGAGTTCCTCTACCGTGTAATCGGGGCTAAAAAACAGCGCTTTATAGCGAGTAAGTTTCGCTAAATCAAAACGGTAAGGCATATGACGTTTTGCTAAAACGGTGGCTTGTTTTTTCTGTAAACGGTAATAAACGCGCTCAACGTTAGGGTCTTCAAATGGGCGACGAGTGGTAATAATTTGCACCGCTTGTGTGGGTGGTGTTTTTGAACGAACGATATTAAAAAAGCTTTGCTGGCTAGCGTCAAAATATAAATTGGCTAAATATAAGTGTTCGTAAAGATATCGGCCAACGAGCTGTTCTTTTTTAGAGTCGCCATTTAAAAAAGTCTCCCATTTTTCAACCATAACAAGCTCAGTCGCACTTGGTGCAGTAGGCGCAGGCATTTTTGCACCTTCAGCTAACCATAGCGTTAATTGTTGGTATTCATCATCAGGTAAATTAGGTAAAGCGTAAGGCATGCCACCTAAAGGGTTATTTTCTTGATAATGTTTGAATTCATCTATGGTGGGGCATTCTTGCTGGCGGTTTAGACGAACATCAAATGCTTTCGATAAAATCACCTCGTCAGGTAAGGGATTATTACGCTTTAGCTGTAGCATTTGATACATCAAGCTGCTGGCTAAGTTGGCTTGTGGTGATTGCTGGCGTTCATTTAAAACGGGATAAAACTCTTCACTACGCCATTGGTCAATTGTTTTAGGGTTACCTTGGATATTAGTTACCGGGATCGCTTGTAAACGGGCACCATCATAAACAACAGTTTTATTGGCGCCTCGTTCAATACCAGCAATAGATTCCATTTTTAATTGGCAAGGTGCATCGTAACAGCCATGACAAACAATACAGCGATTTTCTAAAATTGGTCGCACTTGATTATGAAACAGCTCGCTTTGTTGTGGCGTTATAGTCGTAACATTGCTGCGATGAATTGGGTTTGAAAAGCCGTAACGGTCATCAAGCTCAATATAAGTGATCGTTGCACAACCTGAAATAAAGATGAAAAGTAGTAATAATTTAAAAAAACGCATTAAAATCCTAAAGCATAAAACGTGCAGACAATCGCTGCTTAAGCTAACAATTTTAATATAAATAGCCGATAAGGTTAAGTGCTTTTTTATTAGGGCACTTTTATGCATTAACAAAGCACGATGAATAATGCGCTATTTGTAGCCGTGTTATTTATAAGGAGGTGAACCCTATCTGTGGTTTATATCGGTAATAATAAGCAGATAATTACTGGGTTTGGGATAAAACGGCCCATTTATCTATATTGCTTGTTTTTAGATAATAATAATGACAACTTATTGATAGAATCTATAACGATTACCAAGACTCAAGGCGAATGTTGTGTCTTATAAAAACAAATCAAAGGGTGGATTATATGTATTTAGGTCAGTGCTTGTGTGGCACGATAAACCTTAAAATTAGTGGGGCAATAAGTGATATTATTCACTGTCATTGTTCATTATGTCGAAAGAATAGCGGGTCGGCTTTTGCTACCAACGGTTTTATTAATACCGCTGATTTTGAGATCACTTCAGGTGAAGCGTTTTTAACAACCTTTGCCTTCAAGCCTGGTAGAAACCGTCACTTTTGTTCAAAATGTGGTTCGCCTGTTTTTAGTTCAAATGAGCAAGACCCAACAAGGCTGAGACTTCGTTTAGGTATAGTTGATTCTGACATTTCAGAAAGACCCAGCTCGCATAATTTTGTCTCTTCAAAAGCAAACTGGGAAGATCTTGATGAAAACCTTCCAAGATACGATGCTTTTGAACCTAGCCGAAAATAATCTCTATTTTGAAGGTTAAGTCCATCGCTAAATCATAATTGTGCAGTGTGATAAAATTTTCATATCACACTGCCTTCTCAATAATAACGTTTAGCATTAACGTTTTAGCAATGATGTTGTATCCCAAATCACAACTTTTCCATCCGCGCCTGAACTGATCAACACTTTACTGTCAGACGATAGATTTACATTACCAACATCGTTTTTATGGCCATTAAGTCTTTGTATTACATTCCCTGTTTTAACATCCCAAATTCGAACGGTAATGTCATTTTCATCAGTCTCGTATGCCCATTGATATTGAAGAAATTCACTGAACATGCCTTTGTCGCGACCACCGCTTACTAAAAAGGAGTCATCATGACTAAATGTTAAGTCGTAGATAGAATATGAATCGTCTTCTAATGTATTGAGTACTTGCCAATTAGTGGTATCCCATATTTTTATCGTATAGTCATCGCCACCGGAAGCTAGAAGCTTACCGTTGTGACTAAAGGCTAAATCTAAAACCGCTTGGTTATGTTCTTTTAATGCTCTTACATGCTGACCAGTGAACGCATTCCACACATTAATAATGTTATCTTCGCCACCGGTTAACAGAGATTTACTATCAGGAGTGAAGGCCACGCCCCATACATCGCCTTCGTGTGCCGATAAGGTTTTTGATTCACCAGACGTTAAGTTCCAAAGATGGGCGGTATCGTCAGCGCTTACACTGGCTAAGCTTTTTCCATCGGGGCTGAAGGCTAATTTAACGACCATGCCCTGATGACCAGAAAATGTATTAAGTAACGTTCCGCTGGAAACTTGCCAAATTCTTACGTTATTATCATAGCTGCCAGTAGCGAGGATTTTGCCGTCATGACTAAATTTAACGCTAGGCACTCCTTCTGGGTGTTTAAGCGATTGTAATACTTTGCCGGTATATCTATTCCAAATTTCAACGTTAGGTCCTGAACTTCCTGTGGCAATAAGTTCGTTATTTGGGTGTAAATCAGTTTTACAAATACTGTTTTTATGAACAACGCACTTGGTGTATTCTTTAACGCTTTGACTCGTTAAATCTTTAGCTGTGGTGTTGTTACTGCATCCAACTATCAGTGTTATTCCAACGATAAATATCGTTATTTTTTTTAAAGTTGTTGTCATAATTATTCTTAAGCTATTTCACTAAATTACTATCTAACCAACTCACCATATAACTGGCTAGTTGCGTATCACTGTCAAGTAAAGGGTAACCATGTGCAGACCCTTTATAAGCAATAAATTTACTATTCATGCTTTCAGACGCCGTAAATAATTTTTGCGCACTAAGGTAAGTGCTGGTATCCATTTCTGAAGCGATGATCAGAGTAGGTTTGTCCGCTAGCATCTTTTTATAGCGCGCAATGTTTTCATCAGGCTGACCTGATGAGAAAAAACCAATGAGATTTACAGGATTATTTTCTGCTAAAATAATGGCTTGAGAACCACCACAACTTGCGCCAACTACACCGACTATACCTTTGTCTGACATTTTACTTTTCAAATGGTCATAAGCGAGTTGAACATCACTAGGCCAATGTTTAGACACCTTTTGCCAAGTGGCACTTCGTGATTCTCTTGGTAATGCTTGAACCTTTTCAACACTAAATTCATCGTTAGCACTGTCACCAAAGCCTCTGAAATCTAAACTCAAGGCATGAATGCCCTTGTCTGATAATTGCTGGCCGATGTCGTTATACATGGTTCTATTGTAATTACATTGGTGCAATAACAATACCGCGCGATCACTGGTTTTATTACTCGGGTAATAACTCGCTTTTAATTCAAAGCCTTGGTCGGTGGTTAACGTAAGGTCAGTTGCCTGACTTGATGCGGTAACTGCAAATAACGCGGCAGATATTATTTTTATAAAAGCGTTCATAAATTTTCCTGCTGTTTTGGCTGGCCCGCTAATTAATCGGTTTACTCTAAACTAACCAATAGATGAGTTTATTAAAACAGCAAAGCGTTAAATTGTCGAAAAATTAGGCTTATATAATGTAAGAGGTTGTGTTTTAAATATTAGAACGTTTATGTATTGCTATACCAATCAGCCAAATCTTGCTGGGTATCGATATCTTTTTCGGTATGAGGAAGGTTTACTGTTTGAAGGTTTTCTTTATTAGTATATAAAACGGACTTAGCGCCTTTATCACCCTTTAAGAGCATTAAGTCGGTAAAATAAACTGAGGGGAAAATAGCTGGTGGCATGAATTCTTGCCCTGCTTTTGCACAAACTAACGTGTTTGGTAACGCTAAAGACTGTTTTATTAATGCGATATAGTCATCTGCAGTTAAAGCAACTTGATCAGCCAATGCTATCAAAATATGGCTGATGCTACTTTCATCATCCTGTGCATCATTTAGCATGTGTTCAACAGACTGTGCAATAGTATGCCCTAAGCCTAAATGTGCGGCTTCGCAATAATCTAAGAGGTCGGGGTCGTCTAATAATTCGCTTATTTGTTGATGATAACGCCCTGTGGCGACACGAATATTTTTGTTACTGATATTCAGTGTATTAAGTGCCAAAGACAGTTGTTGTAAAGCATGCTCGAGTAAAGTTATTGACGTTTCTTGTCGCTGTACTTTTGCGAGTACCTTAATACCGTTAAAGCGTTCACTTTTACCTGCCGCCAGTAGCACTATTTTCAAGTTATAATCAGGGCGTTTCATGGTGTTATTGTTCGATGGCGACGACTAAAGTACATGGCTAATCGACTGAGCACTTTTGTTAAATAGGCTGGCATGGCACTCGGCAAGTATCGATAAGGCTATGCTCTCAGGCAAGGTTCCACCGATTTCAAGACCCGCAGGGCCAGCGAATGTAAACGATAAAGATTGCTCGACAACTTCAGCCTGAGTAATAACTTGCTGTTTTCTATTGTTTGGACCAAGCAAAGCTAAATATTGAATATTGGTGTTAGCTAAAGCCTTTAACGCCGCGGCATCAATCGAGACATTATGGCTCATCAATATGGCGGCGTTAACATCTTTTTCTGCAGCAAAGGTGGTCAGTACTTCGGCTTCGCCTTTTATAATATGGCTAACATTTGAAAAATATTCTTTTCGAGCATTGGCGGGACGTGGATCCCACAACGATACTTTCCAACCTAACTGTTCAGCCATATTGACCAGCGGACGTGCGTCAATACCTCCGCCAACAACAAGCAGATGAGGTTCGGGTACAATCGGGGTTGCTAACCAGTTTGTTTTGTCATCGTTATTTAAGGGGGAGGGAATTAATGTCGCTGTTGCCGCTATATTCGTGACTTTTTTCGCTTCGAAATAAGCTTGCGCATCATTGCCTTGCTCGACAATACTTTGATAAAGGTAGCCAGAAATACGATGCTTAAGTGCGTCGTAAACTTGCGCCAATGATAAATAGGCATTAGCGGCATGGACTTGCTGCAACATTATATAAATCGTGCCGCCACAACCAATACCCAGATGAAAAGATAAATCATCTTCGTCAGTTCCATCATAGCAAACCAACATTGACTTGTTTGTTTGCATAACTTTTCTGGCATTAACACCGATATCTGACTCTAAACAGCCACCACTTAGCATACCTAATTGATCACCTTGGCTACTAAATAACATCATAGCTCCGGGTTTTCGGTAACACGGGCCTTCGGTCTGGTAAATAGTAGCAAGTACCCAATCAGCGTTATCTCGATGCGGGTACCATTGCGCTAATAAGTGCGATAAATGATTGCTCATAGGAAAAAGTCCTTGCTGAGCAATACGTGTTGTTGCTCGAAATTGCTACAACAATATAAAAAAATTAACAATAAAACGTTCATTTAATCCTTACACTGACATCGGTTTAAAAGGTAAATCTCTATAGCGCTTACCTGAAGCGGCAAAGACAGCATTGCTTAATGCGGGTGCAAAAGGAGCAACACCGGGTTCGCCTAATCCTGTTGGGCTTTCATCTGAATCAGGAATATGAACCCTAACATTTGGCATATCGGTAATACGCATAACGGGGTAATCATGAAAATTTGAATTAACCACGGCACCTTCTCTAAAGGTTATCTCGGTGCTTAATGCTAATGACATGCCCATAACAACGGCGCCTTCCATTTGCGCTGTTGCGCCATCAAGGTTAAGTACTTGGCCACAATCTATCGCACAGTCTACATTTAATACTTTAATATCATCACCGTTGACTTCAACATGTACTGCCATGGCAACAAAGCTTTGAAAACTATAGTGCACCGCTAAACCAATAGCTTGGCCTTTTGGTAGTGATTTACGGTTCTCCCAGCCTGATTTCTCAGCAGCAATGGCGAGAATATCTTTAGCTCGTTTGACGTTTGCTTGCTGTTCTTTATTTTTATTGTTATCAAAAAGTTGATTAACAAAAGACAAAGGATCTTTATTTGCTTTGTACGCTAATTCGTCGGCAAAGGTACTAAAAGCAAAACCATAGAAAATAGCATAAACTGCCCGGTACCAACCAATACGCGTATGAGCTTTGGCATCGCCTGATTCGACACGACAATTCTCAATACCAAATAAATGATTAGTAATATCTTCTAAACTATTCGCCGGTGTTCTAACTAACGAAGGGTCAAATAAGGTTGATATTGACGGAAAGGCGGCGCGATGTAACCAACCGGTCACGTTTCCTTGGTCGTCCATAGATGCTTCAATGTGTTGGGCATTTATCGAGTGATAATAGCCCGTACGCATATCTTCTTCGCGGGTCCACGTTAGCTGAATTGGCACACCAGTCTTTTCTGAAATAACAGCGGCTTCATGAACGTAGTCACACTTAAATTTACGACCAAAAGCACCACCGGCCATTGCTACATGCACCACGATATCTTTTGGCTCGCGTGTTAAGTATTGCCCTAATACTTTTTGAATATCGGCAGGGCTTTGTGTTGACGCCCATACTTCACAGGAGTCTTTTTGCACCCATACGACACTCGCATTAGGCTCCATCGGTGCATGTGAAAGATGTCCTCCGGTATAAGTGGCTGACATTTTATGTTTTGCTGCGCCAAACGCTTTTTCAATATCACCACGTTCAGCGGCTAACGTTGCTGGTTTTTCAACATTTTTAACCAGTTGCTGTTTATATTCTTTGGTGTCGTAAATAGCATTTTCGCCTAAATCCCAAGTTATTTTTAACTTTTTCACCGCTTGTTGTGCCGTCCAGCTATTGTCAGCCACTACGGCAACACCGCCAATAGAACCAAACGGGATGTTAAAACGTGGAATTTCGATAACGTCAATAACACCTTTCATTTTCAAAACCTCGGTTTTATCAAGGCTTTTTAAGGCGCCGCCTAAAACAGGACAATGGATCATGGCCGCATATTTTAAGCCGGGTAGTTTAGTATCGACACCATAAATACGTTTACCGACCACCACTGCTGCCTGATCATGACGAGGTAATTCTTTACCTATGTAATTAAAATCACTTTTCTTTTTAAGCACAGGTTTTTCAGGTATCGGCATATTGGCAGCAATACTTGCTAATTCACCATAAGCGAGTTTTTGTTGATTAGTTTTATTAATAACAAAATGTGCTTGAGCAAAGCAGTTTTCAGGAGAGGTTTTCCACACTTTTGCTGCTGCGGCAATTAACATCGCTTTTGCTGTCGCTCCAGCTTCACGCATAGGCTGGTACATTACGCGGATACTCGCTGAGCCACCTGTTGCTTGCGGACCATATTTTTCGTCGGCGTCACCTTGCTTTACCGTAACACGCTGCCAATCAGCTTCCATTTCATCAGCGACAGCAGAAGGCAGGGCAGTACTAATACCTTGGCCCATTTCGCAGCGGCCACAATAGATAATAGTATCGCCATTTTCAGCCAGGTGAATAAAAGCGTTAAGTCCATCACCACTGTCTTTGATAATGCCCTTTTCTGCTAAGGCATTCATCGGTAAAGCAACACTTATCACTAAACCACCGGTGGCTAGACCGGCTGTTTTTAAAAAATTACGACGGCTTACGTTTGAAATGGTCATACTAAACCTCCTTACTTAACGTGTCAGCAGCTTCAACGATGGCTTTTTTAATGCGTTGGTAGGTACCGCAACGACAAATATTACCTTGCATTGCCGTATCAATTTCAGCTTCAGTGGGGGAAGCATTAACCGCTAACAAGCTCGCCGCATTCATAATTTGTCCGGCCTGACAATATCCACATTGGGGAACATTATTATTTAACCAAGCTTTTTGTAACGGGTGGTCACCCTTTTCGGATAGTCCTTCAATGGTGGTAATTTTTTTATCAACCAAGGTACTTACTGGAGTAATACATGAACGTATGGCTTGGCCATCAACGTGAACGGTACAAGCACCACACAAACCACTACCACAGCCGAATTTGGTGCCAGTGAACTCCAAGTTGTCTCGAAGAAACCATAAAAGTGGCATATCACCATCTACCGTAATTTCATGGGCTTTTCCGTTGATTATCATCGACTGTTTCATAAGTACTATCCTATTTTTGTGTGATCCTAGATTAGCTTGATATGGCCCATTACACAAAAGTAAAATCGGCAAACAATCAAATATCTACGACCAAAGACAGATTGTGTTGTTATCAGCGCTAAAAGTCAGGTTTTCACATAATTATTGTCTATGATTTATTGAAAACCTGTCTATAGTTAGTGCAATATTGAAACAAAACAAAACTCTAGGGCTCACATGTATAGCAAGAAAAAACTTATACTGTTGTTATTCATTATTTTTAACCTACTGACGTTTACTTCCCCACAAGCGCAGACCCTTCGTAATGACGAACCGATAAAAATTGTCTTAAACGATTGGACAAGTCAGTTGGTGTTATCTCATATTACAGCAGAATTATTTGAGGGCATGGGCTACTCTGTTATTTTTTCAAAAAAAACCACAGGTGCTCAATGGGGGGCACTGCAACGTGGTTTAGCACATGTACAAATGGAAGTGTGGCAAGGCACCATGGAGAAAATGTATACCCGCATGATAGATGAAGGTGGCATTATCGATGCAGGTTCTCATGATGCGACAACGCGTGAAGAATGGTGGTTCCCTGATTATGTGCTGGACCTCTGTCCGGGTTTACCCTCTTGGCGGGCGCTAAATAGTTGTGCGCACTTATTTGAAACTAAAGAAACCTCACCGAGGGGACGCTATCTTGGAGGACCTTGGGAGAAACCCGATGGGGCGAAAATAAGAGCACTAGACCTTAAATTTAAAGTAGTTACTGCTAACAATAGTGATGAGCTTTGGGAAATACTCGATAAAGCGATACGTAATAAGCAACCCATAGTGTTATTTAATTGGACACCTAATTGGATTGAAGCAAAATATAAAGGTCAATTTGTTGAGTTTCCACGCTACCACTCTGACTGTGAAACAAAACCTGAATGGGGCGCAAATAAGAATTTTTTGCACGATTGCGGAAATCCTACCGATGGTTGGTTAAAAAAAGTCGCTTGGCATGAAATGCCAATAAAATGGCCGTGCGCATTCGAAACACTCACTAAAATTAACTTTAGTAACGCAATGTTAGCTAAGTTGGCGTACGAAGTAGATGTAAACAAATCGACCTATCAAGAAGCAGCAACACAATGGCTGGCAGACAATCAACAGCTTTGGCAGTCTTGGATTTCACCATCGTGCCAAATAACAAATAAAATAACAGGTTAATTCGAGTGAAAAAAAATAAAATTTCAATTAATCATTCCATTGGTTTTACTCTACTACGTGGTGTTTTTTCTATTTATATTATTGTCGCGATTGTTGTCACTTTGACACATATGACAATAGAATATTTCAATGTAAAACAAATGATTAAAAATGATCTCGTGCTTTATCAATCCACTTACGAACAGCCTTTATCTGATGCTCTGTGGGATCTTGACGAAGACCGCATAAACACCATCATCGATGGCGTTATTAAACTGCCTTCGATAACATCGGTGCAGATATTTGATACAAACAATAATATTATTGCTCAACGAACAAGTGACGTTCATCTTGCTTCTAACGAAATCATTGCGGTTGATTTTTTAATCGATCATTATTTTGATATTGAATATCGTCGTGAAGACGAAAATTCATTAGTGGGTGTTGGCGTATTCTATTCAGATAGAGATGTCATACTGAGTAAGTTAAGTACCGGCTTTACGCTAATTATTATTAACTCAATTATTAAAACGCTGGCGCTTTGGGGGATATTTCTTTGGCTAGTAAGACCCATGTTAATTAAACCCCTTGAAGAATTTAGCCATGGCGTAGAAAAATTAAATGTTGATGATTTAGACGACTTTAAGTTGAAAATAGACTCTCCTAAACGAAATGAATTACATGTACTTGCCGATAGTTTTAATCAAATGGCTTTTCGCCTTAACGGTTCACTTCAAGAGATAAAAGCAAGTGCCTTTGCACTTAATCATGCAAATAATTACCTAGAACAATTACTGTTAAGTGCCCAAGAAATGATGCAGGTAAATGACAAAGAAGCGTTATTTAAGCAGTATGTACAGTTTTTACACAAAGGTGTCGACACCTTGCAATCTAGTCAGTTAACGATTACTTATTTGAATCGGATCACTAAAAGTGCCAATGAATTTACTCATGTAAATTATCAATTAAGCGCTGAAGTGATAAAAGGCCATTCATTACTTCATTTTATTAAATGTAGTGAAGAGACCACTGATCAACTGCCTGTAAAATATCAAGCGTTAGCAGCAAAGGCCTTTATGGTGAGAAATGAGATGTCGTCTGAGCTTGTTGTTCCCTTAATGTCAAAAAACCAGCTATTGGGTGTCGTCACACTAGGCTTATTAAAAGAAACCCCACTATCTTTGGCTGATCACTCATATATAGAAACCTTGACTCAACTTTTGGTGCTAATTTTTACTCAGCTTGATAATCAACAATATTTGGAATTTCAAGTAAAAAAACGTACCTTGGAACTTGAACGTTCATATCAAGAAATTGAACAAAAAGCGTCAGAATTAGAAAGGGTAAGTAATTATAAATCACAGTTTCTAGCAAACATGAGTCACGAAATACGTACTCCAATGAATGGTATCTTTGGCTCGCTGCAGATTTTACAAAACTCTGTCGACAATGAAGAATCACATGAGATTATTTTAACCGGATTGTCATCTTGTAAAAGCTTGTTAACCATTTTGAATGATATTTTGGATTTTTCTAAAATTGAGGCAGGCAAAGTAGAGTTTGAGGCCAATTCTTTTGACTTAAAGGAACTGCTCAACAATCTTTATAATGAATTTAAACCGATAGCGGTCGAAAACTCAATCACATTAGCATTGAATTTTGATGATCATTTTCATCAATATTGGCTAGGTGATTTAACGAGAGTAAAGCAGGTCTTGATTAATATTATCTCTAATGCACTTAAGTTTACTCATCAAGGTAGCGTAAATATTAATATTAGTGGCTCACAAGAAGTCGTTATTAAGGTGATCGACACGGGCATAGGCATGTCTGAATATGCATTGAACAGTATTTTTGACCGTTTTGAACAAGCGGATAAGTCGACGACCAGAAAATACGGTGGCACCGGTTTAGGTGTTAATATCGCTTTGAATTTAGCTAAAATGATGGGGGGTAATATAGAGGTACAAAGCAAGCTAGGTGAAGGGAGTTGTTTCGTTATTTCTTTACCTTTGACTCGAACAAATAAACAGAAAATATTGAAAGAAAAAGCACTTTTGGCGACACCGCAATTAAAAAACATCACTATTTTACTTGCTGAGGATACTGCTATTAATCGCACCATATTTAATAAGTTAATGGCGCCAACCAGTGCCAATATATTAATGGCGAAAAACGGCGCTGAATGTATCGAGCTGTTTAAAACTCATCATCCTAAGGTTATCTTTATGGATATTCAAATGCCGGTAATGGATGGTGTTGAAGCCTGTAAAATTATTAGAGCAAGCTCTAATATTCCGATCGTTGCGATAACGGCAAATGTTATGAGTGAAGATGTTGAGTTATACAAAGAGATAGGCTTTGATCGCGTGCTAAGTAAACCTGTACAGCTACAAGAGCTTTACGAGGCTTGTACTAAATACATTGTATGATGGGCATATTTCGATTTTAAGTTATGTTGAGCAGGCGCGATAATCCTTTGATTATCTTGTGATAAAACAGCAAATTTAAAACTTTGGAAAAATTTGATTTCTGCCAGCATTTTTCGCTTGGTAAAGCTGCTTATCTGCACAGTTGATCATTTCATCAATGGTTTGGTTGTCTTTGAATTGCTCAATGCCCATACTCATCCTGACATTAATATCATGGCCTTCATAATGAACAATATGGTGTTGGAGTTTTTCTTGGATTTTTTCTGCTAAAACATGGGCACTTTTGGCTTGGGTTTGCGGTAAAATAAATAAAAACTCTTCTCCACCCCAACGAGCAATACAGTCTTGCTCCCTCATACCATTGGTAAATATTTTTGCCAACTCAATTAATACTGCATCACCCGCATTATGACCGTACTTATCATTAATTTTTTTAAAGTGGTCAATGTCACATAAAATAATAGATAAAGATTCTTTACTTCGAATGACACGTGCTTGTTCTCGTTTTAACAGAGTAAGCGCAGCACGGCGATTAGATAATTGGGTTAGGGGATCTAAATGCGCCAAGCGTTGATATTTTTCACTTAGTTTTAAGGTGTGCTGATAAGATTGATCTCTTGAATATTCATATAGAGCAGAAAGAAAAGTCACGGTTAAAAAAGAGTATAATAAGCGTAATTTAAATTCAGTACTGTAGGCAGTATGAGGAATGATTTCCGTAGGTATACTCATGATTGCAATAGATATTATTACAAAGAACATAATCTCTATCAGACCACGTTTTAGGCCATGAACAAATACTGAGACAGGAGCAACAATAAATATCCATAGTGGACCTGTATTCTCAACGCCACCAGTATATATAAGGTAAAACATTAATATATATAAAGAATACAGAATAATTGCAGAACTTAATTTAATGTTGTTAAATTTTTTGTGGGCATAATAACCGATGAAATAAATCAAGCTGGCGATGAATAATGATATCGCTAAAACAAAGTTTTTGTTAAAAAGACCAACAATTCCCATAACAGCCGTTATCGACATACCTACTAATGCAAATAATGAAATGACATGAGGTTGATGAAATTTTTCGTTATCAAAGTGGTTCATTTTAGCTTATTCTCACAAAATCCTTTTTAGCGAAGGTGTTATTTCGCTGTTTATTTGTTCACTATAACAGTTTGTATAATGGTTTTAAATATTTACTAATCTCTTAATAACAACCGTTTATTCGATGTTTAATACTTTTTTTAATGGTGCTAAGTAAGGTTCAAAGTGACGCCATTGCTCGGTAGCACTTTTATAAATCGGCTGACGGACTTGCTCAGAGCTTGGCGTTTTAATGGTGCGTTTGGTTTTATGAAAATCAACACAAGATTGTTCAAAGCTTAAGCCACAAAAATCAAGTATTCTTCTGACCTGCTTTTCTAAGTCATCAACAACATCTTCGTGATTAACCGTTAAAACAAATCCCGGCAGTACTTGCTGCCAATGAGACATTAATTTCAGATAAGCCTGGTAGTAACGGCCAATGTCTTCAAGGCGGTAACTAAAATCTTGTCCTTCGGCAAATAATTGCTTAAAACCACTAAAGCAACAAGCCATTGGTTGGCGTCTTGCATCAATAATTTTCGCGTTTGGCAGTATTAATTTAATCAAACCTATGTGTAAAAAATTGTTGGGCATTTTGTCAATAAAAAGGGGTGCCTGTTCACGATAGACACGTGTTTCATCAATAAATTGTTGACCGAAGCGTTTAAAATATGTCGGATTAATTTCAGCTAAATTTTTGGGGTATTGGCTTTCTTTATGGCTTTCCTGCTCATTTTTATTATTCTCGCGCCCGCGTAACCTCGACGCTAAGCCTAAAATGTTGTGCAGTTCCATCGTGCCATCAACTTGACTGTGTGAAGCCAGTATTTGTTCAAGCAGGGTTGAACCTGCACGGGGTAAACCCACAATAAAAATAGGATCAGGTGAGTTAAGGCCTAAATTGCGACGAACTTCAAATAACTCGTGGGTACAGTATTTTATTTGTTCAGCGACTTGTTGTTCTATTTTATTAATGTCAAAGCCATTGCTAGCATGCTGTAATTCATTACCTTGCTGATAAGCTTCAAAGGCTTGCTGATAGTCTTCTCTGTCTTCAAAGGCTTTACCAGTAGCAAAATGTAATTGCACTTTGTCGGTTATCGCCAAATTCTCATCCGTACGCTGGTGTTGCATTTTGGTGATTTCTTCATCACTAAAGCGGTAGGTTTTCGTATTGGCTAAACTCCAAAATGCATCACCGTAGCTGGGGTTTAATTGATAAGCTTTTTGGTAAGCAGTAACCGCTTTTTTGATATCGCCTTGAGCTTTTAGCGCATGACCAAGTTGTAAATAGAAACCGGGGATCTTGCTATCTTGTCTGATGGCTTGCTCAAACAAAGTTATAGCTTGTTCTATTTTACCTAAGCCGGTCAACGTATTGGCTTTGGCGATCTTATAGCTAAGATTGTCTGGTTGTGTCAGTAGTAATATTTCAACCTGCTGCTCTGCGGCTTTATATTTTCCTAAACGGATAAGAAGGTTTAGATATTGAGAGCGTGCATGAATATGATCAGGGGCTAATTCAAGGGCGCTAGCCAGCAAAAATTCAGCATCGTCATAAACTTTTAGCTCCATACCTATTTCAGCAAGTAGGCACATGCCATCGACATGACGCTTGTTGTTCTGTAAAAAATGTCGACAAATTTGCTCTGCCTTTAATAATTTCCCTTCATACATTAATTCGGTAACTGCCAGTAATGCCGGCGGTAATTTTTTCAATTTTTCGAGATGGTTAGCTGCCTTTTGCACTTGTTCTTGTTGACTGTCTTGTCGATAAAGTTGAATTAGCTCATGCCAACTACCCACTAAACTTGGATTAAGTTGTACGGCCTTTTCAAAGGATAATTTAGCTTGCTTAACCTTGTTTAAGGCTAAATGCGTATAACCTTGTTCTTGATTTGCTCGGCTGTGCAGGGCATCAAGTTTAAGTAACGCGTTAATACTGGTGAGTGCTTGGGTAAACTCTTTGCTATAGCGCTGGGCAATAGCCATTAAATACCATAATTCAATGTGGTCTTGCTGTTCGGTGACTTGTTGTTGCAGTGCTTTACTTTGTGCAATCGCTTCGCTAAATTTTGCCGTTTGGATTAAGGTTTGAATCGATTTTAAGTGTGTTTCAATCGGGGGGACAGTTGTGTTGTTCAACGATTTTGCTCCAAGGCAGTTTAACAAGTGGTCTTGCTCTGATGAGATACTCTATCAATAAAAAGCCGCTTGATACAAAGTTCAAGCGGCTTTATTTAGTTTTTAGTTAAAAGTTAATTAACATTAACGCTTAATAAAAATCATACGAGAATCTAAAACCTACAGTACGAGGTCTGTTAGAAACAACTTTTGGCGTATATTGTTGTGTATCTACGTATAGAATGGCACTTTTATCAGTTAAGTTATCGATAAAAAATTCTGCTTTCCATTCGTCGTTAGTCACACCAAAGCTTAAGTTGGCCAAAATGTAACTATCTTGAATGTAACGGCCACCGGCAAAGGTTTCTCCGTTACTACTTTGATAGTTAACACCTTTATAGACATCAGCTTCTTTTTGAATACTTAAACCTGAACCTGTGCCATAAACTAAATTAGTCGCATCTTCGACCATGTAAGCATCCATCGCCATACCCGCAAGTCTTTCGCCGGTATAACTGATTGAACCGTTAATATAACCGGTTAAATCGCCAGAGATATTATAGTAATATTCTGCTTGTAGGTTGCCTGAAAATTTAGCTGAATAAGGTAATCTACTACCAACACTTGGTGCAATGCCATCAAGTACGTCATTAACTGATGTTAATTCAGTATCAATTAAGCTGAACGCGCCCGAGATAACTAAGTTGTCAGTCACTACCCAGCTAAAATCACCATCAATACCTTTGATCTCTGCATCACCTACGTTATCAGTAAATACTAAGAAACTGATATTGGTTGGGTCATAGCGTGAGGTCTGTAGATCAGATATTTTTGAATAATAAGCTGTGGCATTAAAGCGTAGTGATTGGTCAAATAAGGTTGATTTAAAACCAACTTCAATGTTATCTAAGCTATCGGTAGTTGAGTATACGGGTATACGGAAGCCTTCAAAAGCGCCTTCTTGGTTTGCAGCAGAACCACCACCTACACGGTTAGTAACCGGCGGTCTAAAACCTTCTGAATATGAGGCAAAGACCATCACATCGTCCGTTACTTTCCAATCAACAGAGGCTTTGATAATCGTATCATCTACGGTTAATTTACCACTATTATCAAGTAAACTTGTGTCTAACTGACCGCTAGCAATAGCTTCTTTAATGGCCGTTGCTTCTTCTTCACCAAAAAATTCGTTTAAGGCAGCGTCACTTCCGTCACCAAAGGCACGTAATCGACCACTAACATCAGCGGTTGTTGTCGACCCTTTATAAATGTCATCAATTTGATACCAACGGGCACCAAAACTTGCGGTAACTGTGTCGGTTATGTCATAAGCAAACTGACCAAATACCGCGACTTGATCTATCGTGTGGGTAACATCATTAACAAAGCTGACTTCAGCAGGGAAAGGCCCACCATTACTGTTAATACCTTCACTACCAACAAGAGTTCTTTGTAAATCAGGAAAAAGTTCAGTATTGGCTATTTTAAATTGACCCACTGATGATACTTCTTGCGTGTCATAAAAAACACCAGCCGTAACACGCCAGTCTTTATCAGCAGGCGTATTGAAACGTAGCTCATGAGTCATACGAGAGGTACTAGTTTCTTCTTTGTAATACTTAGTTGGGTCAAGACACTCTTGTGCTTCAGGTGCACTTGCATAGTTACAAACATAATAAGCTGAAAATTGACCACCATTGGTATAACCGGTGTAATCAATCGTTGAATTAATATCTCTGTCTAAGTAACCACCAGTATAAACGATATCAAGTTGCTCAAGGCGACCTTCTAGTGTCCAGGTGGTTAAACCAAAATCATCATTATTATTTTCTGGTACAAAACGGTTTGTTGATGTTTGACCTTCAAGATTTGGATCATAAGAAAACACACCTTCAGTATCGAGAGACTGTTGAGTGTGTTGAACTAAAAGGTTCCATTCGTCATTGATCAAGTATGAGGCACCAAAACGTGCACCAGCATAATTAGCAGTGTTAAAGTCGTCTTCTACTAAAGCATCGTTTTGTGGTGCGGTAGTTGGAGTATTTTCTGGATCAGCTAGTTTAGCAAAATTAGCTGAAATTCTATCAATAACTACTGCACTACCGTTGTAACCACCTTGACCAGGGACATTGCGAATATTATCTATCCAACCGCCTTGGTGATCATTGTAAGTAGCAACACGAACAGCAAGTGAATCTGTTAAAGACATATTGAAATAAGCTTCAACAGAATTACTTAAGTCCCCACCTTTTGTGGTACTTGTGCTGGTATCAAAACCGGCAGAAAAACCATCATGGTTTGGTTTTTTGGTAATCAAGCGAACTGTGCCCGATTGCGAGCTAGCACCAAAGAGTGTGCCTTGTGGCCCAGGTAAAACTTCTATACGTTCAACATCAGTCGCGTAAACATCTAAGTTACGTCCTTGCATGGAAACGGGTTGTTCGTCTAAGTAAAAAGCAACTGACGGTTGCAATGCCTGTACTGACGAGACAGATATGTTTGTTTGTGCGGTAGCTGCACCACGGATATATATTTCATTTTGTCCAGGGCCAGTGCCCTGAAAAACAACATTAGGTAAAAATTCTACATATTCGTCAAAATTTGACACCCCAAGTTTTTCTAAACTAGCACCCGTTAAGGCGGTAACGGTAACAGGAACATCTTGAATAGACTCTGTGCGTTTAGTTGCAGTAACTTCAATAACTTCTATCGTTGCTTTTTGTTGCTTTGTGACTTCTTCAGCAGAGAGAGCGCTCGATGCAGCTAGTGCTGTAAGCACAGCATAATGCAACTTAGTGAATTTCATATTAAGTATCCCTTGGTGTTTAATTATGTTTTGAGTTGATATTATTAGAGTTCTAACTATATTTATTCGCGTATAGCTTAACAAAAAATAGGACTTATAGATAATTTTTACAAATCTTTATATATTAGTTGGTGTATTTGTGTTTCTAATAGAGCATTTGTTCCTCTTTAAATTTTCTTGTGTTGTATACAGAATTGTTTACAGCATGGCTTAAGTCGATATAATATCAATACTAATTAAAATCAGGGGAAGAATTTGCCTACAACCGTTAAGAGTCAATTAAACAAGAAGGTATTTGGCAGTGCCTCCGCTATTATTATTGCCTTGTTAGTTTATACCGCTGCACTACCTCAACAGGCGCAAAGTTTATTCACACTTATTCAAACGAGTATTATTGAAAATGGTAGTTGGTTCTATGTACTGACTGTCGCATTCATCTTCTTTTTTGTTATCTTTTTAGGCGTTTCTCGTTATGGCGATATTCGCTTAGGTCCAGATCATTCAACACCTGACTACACCTTAGTCTCTTGGCTGTCGATGCTCTTTGCTGCTGGAATGGGCATTGGCTTAATGTTTTTTGGTGTCGCAGAACCCTTAATGCACTATTTGTCACCACCAACAGCAGAAACAGGTACGGTTGAAGCCGTGCAAGAAGCAATGAAAATGACATTTTTTCATTGGGGACTTCATGCCTGGGCTATCTATGCCATTGTTGCCTTAGTATTAGCCTATTTTAGTTATCGTCATAATTTACCATTAACGTTACGCTCTGCACTATATCCTTTGATTGGAGACAGAATATATAAATGGCCAGGACATTTGGTCGACATTTTTGCTGTGGTGAGTACGGTCTTTGGTGTTGCTACTTCGCTGGGCTTAGGTGCCTCACAAGTTAATGCGGGTTTTGGTTATTTATTCGGTATTGAAGTCTCAGTCACTAATCAAATAATTATTATGTTTGGTATCACGTCACTTGCGGTTATATCAGTTGCCACAGGGCTAGATAAGGGCATTAAAATACTTTCTGAAACCAACATGGTTTTAGCGGTGATCTTGTTATTTTTGATTTTTGTGCTCGGCCCGACAGTCTTTTTATTACAAGCCTATTTACAAAATATTGGTGATTATTTAGCGGATATTGTTCATAACACCTTTAATTTATTCGCTTACAAAAAGACTGACTGGATAGGTGGCTGGACAATCTTCTATTGGGGCTGGTGGTTGGCGTGGGCACCTTTTGTTGGTTTGTTTATTGCCAGAATTTCACGTGGCCGTACTATCAGAGAATTCATTATCGGCGTTATGCTAATACCCACGGTCTTCACTTTATTTTGGATGACTATTTTTGGTAATAGTGCGATTGATTTGGTTTATAATCAAGGCATTGTCGAATTAGGAGAGATGGTCAGTAAAGACTCATCCGTTGCCTTGTTTGTCTTTCTTGAAAACTTCCCATTATCTTCGGTGTTGTCATTCTTTAGTGTCTTAATGATTGTGATATTTTTTGTCACCTCCTGTGATTCAGGCGCTATGGTCGTTGATATGCTTTGCTCGCATGGCAAAAATGATACGCCGCTATGGCAACGTGTTTATTGGGCGGTAGGTATTGGTATCGTTGCGGCAATATTATTATTGGCTGGTGGTCTTAATGCCCTCCAAACCATGACTATTGCCAGTGCTCTACCTTTTACTATCGTATTATTACTGGCCATTGCAGGCTTGATTAAATCGTTAAGAGTTGAAGCTTTTAAGCAGGATAGTCAGCTAATCACAGCAATACCTCACTCAGGTAATGAGAATAGTGATAGTTGGCAAATGCGCTTAAAGAATGTTGTTGATTTCCCCAACAAAGCTAATGTCAGTAAGTTTGTTACGCAGACAGTCGTTCCAGCATTTGATTCTGTCGCTAAAGAGCTACAAGCCAATCAAATCAATGTTGAAATCTCACATGACGATGGGCTGACGTTAATTGTCGACCATGGTGAAGCACAAGAGTTTGTTTATCGGGTGTTAGCTCGTAAGTACTCTCAACCTGACTATGTTATTGAAGCCAATGAAGCGGAAGATGAGCAAAGTTATTATCGTGCTGAAGTTCACTTGGGCGAAGGTGGTCAAGACTATGACATTATGGGCTGGTCGAAAACGGCAGTGATCAATAATATTATTGATCAATACCACAAGCATTTGCATTTCTTACATTTGTTACGCTAATAGACAACAGCTCGGGTTAAACCGAGCTGTATTTACTTATTAGATGCGTCAGCTTTACTACTGCTGCTGGCGCTCATCGCATCAAGCTCTAATAACGGAGCCGCATCTATTTCATTTGCATCCATCATTCCAGCCAATCGTTCCATAGATGAAAGCAACTGTGATTGCTCCCATTGCGCTAAATTCGAAAATTTATCAATAAAATGCTCTTGCAAAGCTTGGGGAGCATTGAGTAAAAGTGCTTTACCATCTTCGGTTAAATATAAGCTCACTCTACGTTTATCTTGGGTACTACGTATTCTTGAAACTAGGCCTTTATTCTCTAGCCTGTCCAAAATATTGGTCACGGTAGCAGCACTTAAATTAACATTTTTGGCTACTTGGCTTGAATTTATACCAGAAACTTTATCTATTTCTAGCATAATTAATAATTGTGGACTGGTTAAACCCGAAGTTTTATTAAGGTGTTTTGAATGTAAATCGATTGCCCTGATGACTTTCCTTAAGGCAATTAATAATTGTTGATGTTTTTCCATTACAGTGTGCTTCTTACTTTAATTACTATTAGTTTAATCAAAAAAAACAGCAACACCTAGACAAATTACCTAAATAGGCGTTATTAGATGGTTTTAAAGAGAAATTTAGAAAAACCCTATAACTAAAGGGACTTGAACCCACAGTAAGCGAAAATGGCATCACTGATGGATGTGTGTTCTATTTGAGATAAACTTATAAAGAATGGGATGTCTAAAGGGACTTGAACCCACGGTAAGTGAAAATGGAATCACTGATGGTTTTATTTAATATGTTATAGGTGTACTTATACAGAAATGGGATGTCTAAAGGGACTTGAATCCACGGTAAGCGAAAATGGAATAACTGATGGATGTGTGTTTTCTTTGAGATAAACTTATAAAGAATGGGGTGGCTAAAGGGACTTGAACCCACGGTAAGCGAAAATGGAATCACTGATGGATGGATGTTTTCTTTGAGATAAACTTATAAAGAATGGGGTGGCTAAAGGGACTTGAACCCACGGTAAGCGAAAATGGAATCACTGATGGATGTGTGTTCTATTTGAGATAAACTAATAAAGAATGGGGTGGCTAAAGGGACTTGAACCCACGGTAAGTGAAAATGGAATCACTGATGGATGTGTGTTCTATTTGAGATAAACTAATAAAGAATGGGGTGGCTAAAGGGACTTGAACCCACGGTAAGTGAAAATGGAATCACTGATGGTTTTATTTAATATGTTATAGGTGTACTTATACAGAAATGGGGTGGCTAAAGGGACTTGAATCCACGGTAAGCGAAAATGGCATCACTGATGGATGGATGTTTTTTTTGAGATAAACTTATAAAGAATGGGGTGGCTAAAGGGACTTGAACCCTCGACAACCGGAATCACAATCCGGGGCTCTACCAACTGAGCTATAGCCACCACTGATATTACTTGAAGCGCCCAGTGATAAGGCGCGGAGAGTATATTGTATTTTTAAGCAGATTGACAAGAAAAATTTTTGCTTTTAAGCGTTTTATGGGCAACATTCTGCTTAACTGTACTTTTTGCTGATTATTAACTTAATTTTAGATGCTGTTTTACTAATGTCTCCTCATACTGTATTTTTACCTTAGGTCTTAAAATTACTATCCAGCGGATAATTTGGCGGTATAAATGTCACTAGACAAAATTTCTGAACAATTAAATAAGCTAACACCAGGTAACACTAAAAAATTACCGCCGATAGAATCATGGAACCCACCGTATTGTGGCGAAATTGATCTACAGGTCAAAGGTAATGGTGACTGGTTTTATGGCGGCACAATATTTAAACGGTTATCGTTAGTTAAACTTTTTGCTTCGGTTTTATTAAGAGAAGTCGCTGGTGATCGCGACGAGTACTTTTTAGTGACACCCGCTGAAAAAGTTAAGATTATCGTTGAAGACGCCCCTTTTGTATTAACGCAATGGGCTTGGCAAGATGATAACAAATCAATAATGACGGTTAGTACCAATGTAGATGACGAATTCGTGCTTGATGAAACTCATCCGTTAACGATGAATGCTAACGGCGAATTGTATGTTTTAGTGCGTCGTAATTTATTGGCAAAAGTTCACCGTAATGTTTATTACCAATGGGCCGATTTAGCACAAGAAGAGGTTACAGAAAAAGGCGTTGAATTAATTTTTTCAAGTGCTGGCCATAAGTTTAGTTTAGGAAAAATTGATTAAATTTCTCACCTTTATAGTTATTTGTTTTTTATAAAGGTGAGAGTTCCGCTTAAATAACCCGCGAGAAGCGCTGTTGGTTAACGTGCTGTTTCATGTAAGCATCAAAACTCATGCAAATATTACGAATCAACAAGCGTGCCTTCTGATCTACTTTAATAAAATCAGCCGTATTTTCAACCAAACCATCACTGATAAATGTTTTCAGTAGTGGTAAATCTTCAGCAAAATATTCTTCAAAATCAATGTCGTACTTTTTACTGATCTGTTTTTTATCAATATATAAATTACACATTAATTCACGAATAACTTCGCCACGGATCACGTCATCTGTTGATAAGCTAACCCCTTTCACTTGTGCATTTTTTCTAGTATCTATCGCTTTATAATAGGCTTGCAATTCTTTAATATTTTGACTGAAAGAAGTACCGATATTACTAATAGAAGAAACACCTAATCCTAACAAGTCACAACCACCCTTAGTGGTATAACCTTGGAAATTACGGTGTAGGGAACCCTCTTTTTGTGCAATAGAAAGTTCGTCATTAGGTTTAGCAAAGTGATCCATACCAATGAAATCGTAGCCAAATCCACAAAGCTTTTCGATGGCAAGTTTCATTAAGGCAAATTTTTCTTGCACGCTGGGTAACCATTCGTCACGTAATTTACGTTGGGCAGCAAATCGGTTTGGAATGTGTGCATAGCTAAACAATGAAATACGGTCGACATCCATCTCATGAGCTTTGTTAAGCGTTTTTGTAAAGGTTTCTATAGTTTGGTGAGGCAAACCATAGATCAAGTCGATATTAACTGATTTGAAGCCCACTGCCTTTGCATGGGCAATAAAGTCGCTAATAAATTCGGTTGATTGCACACGATTAATTGTTTCTTGTACTTTTTTATCAATGTCTTGTACGCCAATACTTAGACGATTAAAACCTAAATCAAAGAGGTGTTCAGCAAGGTTCATTTCAATTTCACGCGGATCAATTTCTATACTCATTTCTACATGTTCAGCAAAAGTGAATTTTTCTTTTAATAAAGAGACTAATTTTGTGATTTGGATATGGGTTAAAAAGCTGGGTGTGCCGCCACCCCAATGGAGTTGTTTAACGGTGTAGTCAGTAAAAAATTCAGCTCGTGAACTAATTTCTTCCGCTAAAAACTCTAAGTAGGTATCGGCCTTGTCACGGTGGCGGGTAATAACTTTATTACAGCCACAGTAGTAGCAAAGGCTATGACAAAAGGGAATATGTACATACAAGGACAATTCACGGTTGGGTGAATCTTTCACTGCTTGGATGAAATCTTGTTCAGAAAATTCATCATGAAATTCTAATGCCGTTGGATAAGAGGTATATCTAGGTCCACTGGTATTATATTTAGACAGTAATTTAGGGTCAAAAAATTGATTTGCTTGCATGGTTGGTTACCGAGTTAGCCATTACTTATATACGCGTTATCAATCAAAATATAGATTGAATGGTAACGGGTATATGCTAAGCAACAGTTTAACAATGCAAACATTAACAATATTGATCGAGCGCAACAAAGCGTTATTAACTTAGTAAAAAGTTAACTTAGTAAAAAGTTAACTTGCTAGTGCACTCATACGTTCTTGAGCATATTGATGCAAAGAGATAACGTCAATATTTATCTGTGCGGATAAATCGCTCTCTGCTTTCATACGTTCAAAATCAAGTTTCATACGCTCATTTTTGGCAAGTTTCTTTCTTGCATCAAGAATAGGCATATGTTTAATTTTATCATAAAGTTCAAATACTGCAGGAAACTCTGCTGATAAACCACTGCTCAACTTTAAAGAATCGAGCAATACACTCAATCGCCAACAACCCTCAGCGATATCACATTGCTCTTCTTTCATTGCGTGGGCAATAATCACGACACTACTAAGGATCTTACTATCGTGCTTTGCTAAGGCAATTTTTTTATCTTGCTCTGCCTGTTTTATTTTAGCTGTTTGCGCTTTTAGCTGGTTTAATAATTTCACCGCATAAAAAGCAAGCGCAGCAATAATAATTACTCCGCCAACTACTATATAAATCCAAGGAGTTGAAAACATGATAAAGCCTTATTCGAATTTTGACAGGTCACTGTTGTCAAATTTATCCCAAAGATCATCACCAGATTTTGCTTTGCTTGTCGTTTCAGGTGATTCGTCGTCGTCATCTTCATCTTCTATGCCGAGTATCTCACGTAGCTGTTGATGACGTTCCATTTTTTCATTGAAATAATCAACATCTTCGTTACTTAGCGAAATATCTTCATCTTGCTGGGCAAGGATACTTTGCAAGCGGCTATCTTCTTCAATAGCGAAGAGTTCTTGTTGCAATGAGGTATCAGCTTCAACAACACGAATAGCAGCAATTGGAGAGTTATCTGCTTTTACTTTGTTTTTGGCTTTAAAAGGTTGCACCGCCGCTGTTACCGGTCCGCCAAGATCTATTGGTTTTTTACTACCAATGCGCGGATCTTTCTTTTCTGTAGGTAAGTGAGATTCTTTACCTGCATCAAAAGCTTCTTTTTGTCGGTTGCCGGCTTGCTTTCCTGTTTTCTTCTTTGGTTTTCTATCAACAGGAACTAGGGCTTTTTTCTTATCATCTTTTACTGCGCCGATAGGACCATTGCCTTGTTTTCTAGATTTTTTGGTACGAGACATAAAATAATTTCGTTTTTAAATTCAATGGTTCTATTTTACGTTATATTGTAGGAAACAGCGATAGTGTTTTTCATGATTAATTTTCAGACATAAAAAAACGATGAACAAGTCATCGTTTTCATCAAACTTTAAGTGGTTATCCTAACCTATTAGCAATTCCGTTTATAAGCTTTAACGTATTATTATTTTTTATGTTGCGTTAAATACTCGGTTCATTTTTTATCGGTCATCCTGACACTTTATTGGGTTGTCCTTATCGGTCTATTGACCTAAATATTAACAATCATCCTGATATTAACTTAATCATCCGTATTCTTTAAAAGTAACCTCTCATAAGAGAAGGTTAAGGCTTTCCGTGCAATTCAATCCATTTTGTTATTTGGCTACAAAGTAGCTGGACAATACTTTACCTTAGTTTATAAATGTCGCAAGTTATAAATATACATTTATTTACAATTCATTGAGTGTAAAAGGTTAACTTATTGTTTTTAAAGTCTATTGATTTATTTAAAAGTTAATGAATGGTAAAAACATGTTTTCTCTATGGTTAATGTCTTACATAAATAATCACAAATAGAGTACATTGTTACGCTCGCTTTATATACGAAATCCTTCGTTTTATGTACTAATGTCCTATTTCGTTCAGTTAATGAGAGAAATTTGTTGTGATTTTTAGGTTATACCATGTGCGCAATAAACTAAGCTAAATAGAAATAATAGCTTAGTTTTATTTATTGGATATTGTTTGACCATTAACGAGGGGCAAAATAGTTTTATTCGTGTAACCAGGCCGCGTGTTTTGGTGCAACTTTAGTAACAGCCCACTCTTCAATCATTAAAGGAGCAACCCTTTTTAATTCTTTCATTTGTTCAACTGTACCGGTATTCGCTGCTAATTCTAAGCGGTGACCACTCGGGTCAAAGAAATAAATTGATTTAAATACACCATGATGAACTGGGCCTAATACATCAACACCTTTACTTTGTAACTCTTCTTTTGCGGCGACAAGTGCATCAACATCTTCAACTTCTAATGCGATGTGCTGTACCCATGTTGGTGTGTTTTCATCTCGGCCCATGGTTGGAGAATTAGGAATTTCAAAAAAGGCTAAAACATTACCCATGCCCGCATCTAGAAATATGTGCATATAAGGGTCTGGTGCCTTAGTCGACGGTACCTCATTTTCAGCAATGGCTACCGTTAGCTCCATGTTCAAATGTTCTTTGTACCAATCAACAGTAACTTTTGCATCAGTACAACGATAAGCGACGTGGTGAATTCGTTTCATTTTGATCATTTTAAACCCTTAATATTCTAGTTTTGAAAGCAATAAGGTTATTTTTGCACAAAGTAACTTTTGTTACTAGTTTGTGGTTTTTTAATTACACTAGCGTTTTACTTTTTTGTGGCAAAAAATTTACAGTTAATTTTTACAGCGCCATTTTTTGCTAAGCGTTCTGTCTACTTCTGTAATAGCGATGGCCGCCAGTGGTGAATCAATAAAAACAATGTGACCGGTCATTAACTGATCATCACGAAAATAGTGGCAGGTTAGCTCAGTATTTTCTGGTAAATGATCAGCCAGTTGCTGCAACGATTTTTCAGTCACTTTGATATTATTTACGGCAAGTAAAATATCGTTAACTGCCAAGCCGGCTCCAGCTGCAGGAGAGTTTTCAATAACCTGAGTAATCTTCACGCCTGAAGGTAGCGCGCTATATTGTGCACCGATATAAGGAGAATAAGCGTTATTGTCAGTAGTCTCTAAGCTATTAAATTTTTTGAACTTTTGAGCAGTAAAGGCAATACCTACTTGTTTAAGTAACGGGGCTAATTCAATACGTTGAGCATTGTTAAGTAAGGCTTGAAAAGTTACTGTAATATCGTCATTACAGAGAATATTGGCAATGTTTATAAAGTCTTCCTCACAGGTACCAATATTTGTTCTACCAAAATGTATCCATAATTCACGCATTAATGTGTCTAAGCTGTAGACACCTGCTGACTTTTCTCTAATCGTTAAATCTAGCCAGAGTGCAATTAAAGCGCCTTTAGTATAATAACTAACAATATTATTTACGCCATCTGGTCCTTGTTGATAAAACTTGGTCCAAGTATCAAAGCTGGAGTCGCTGACACTTTGTTTTAGTTCGCCTTTACCCCGGTATACTCGGGTAGCTGTCTTAGATAATTGCAGTAAATAGTCTTCAAAACTGATCAATCCACTGCGAAACAATGAAAAATCATCATAATAAGACGTGATGCCTTCATAGGCCCACAATTGTCTCGTGTGAACTTCGTGCTGTAAGTTGTAGGGAATAAATTCTTTCGGTTTAATGCGGCATACATTCCAAGCGTGAAAGTATTCATGTGAACATAAGCTGAGAAAAGTTTGATAATTTTCAGACGTTTCATCAGGTCTATTAGAGTTGGGTAAATCAAAGCGACTGGCTTGTAAAATTGTCGAGTTTTTATGTTCAAGCCCACCAAAACCGCTGCCTAACAAATGGGTAATGAACCAGTACTCTTTAAAAGGGACCTCACCAAATAAGTTAATATGATGCTGGCAAAGCTTAGCTATATCTCGTTTTAGGCGCTCCCGATCACCAAAATGTTGGCTAGTAAAGACTAAGTGATGGGTGACACCTTCGACAACAAATTCAAAAGCATCGAAGTGACCAATGGCAACAGGACAATCGATAAGTTCTTGATAGTCTTTAGCAATATAATCACCTAATTGATATTTATCAGTGCCTTTAGCGCGTCTTAAGCCCGTGGCAACTCGCCAACTCTTTAACTGTGGCGACGATTTAGTCGTTAATTCTTGTGGTAATGCAATAGTTAACTGACAGCGTTCATCTGGCAATTCTTGCACTTGTAAAAAAGTTGAACTGCCATTAAAAAAGCCACGTTCACTGTCTAAGTAAGCGGTGCGTACCGACAAATCAAAAGCGAATACTTGATAACATATTGAAGTGTTGACACTTGTTGCGGTAAATTGCCAAGTTTGTTTGTCGGTTTTATTCAGCGCAATTGCCGCAGTATTTTGAGCTGCTTTTTGATCGCTGTTATAAGCGCTAATTTCCGTAATGTTTTTTGCGAAGTCACGGATCATATAGCTACCCGGTAACCAAGCGGGTAGCGATAAATGGTAAGTCTTATCCACTTGTGTGGCAAAAGAAAGCGTAACCAAAAATAAATGACTGTTTAGATTTTGAGGCGTTATTTGGTAGTGGATCATCGGAAAAGACAACTAATTAAGACAAAAGGTTATGGGTTAATGTAGCAGAAATAGTGAATGAAAACAGTAAAGCACCCAGCGTATTGGGTGCTTTACTCGTTACGTTTACCTTATAAATTAACCGCTAAAGTAAAATAACTGTTTTGCCCTGATTCAAACAGACACGCTGCTCGGCATGCATTCTAACCGCATGAGACAAAGCTGTTGCTTCAATGTCGTGACCACTATGAACCATCTGCTCTATCGTCAGGCTATGGTTAATGGCTTTTACTTCTTGCACAATAATAGGTCCTTCATCTAAGTCACTAGTAATATAGTGGGCGGTTGCGCCAATCACTTTCACACCACGTTGGTGGGCTTGATGGTAAGGTTTTGCGCCTTTAAAGCTCGGTAAAAAAGAATGATGAATATTAATCGCTCGACCTTGCCATTGTTGACAAAAATCATCAGACAAAATTTGCATATAACGCGCAAGCACTAATAAGTCTGTTTTGTAATTTATTAATAAGGCTTGTAGTTCACTTTCTTGTTGGGCTTTTGTCGAAGAAGAAATAGGTAAGTGATGAAAAGGAATTTTATGCCAATCAACTAAAGCTTGGCAGTCCAGATGGTTTGAAACCACAGCAGCAACATTAATAGGTAAAACACCGGCTTTAACTTTAGTTAATAACGACACCAAGCAATGGTCATCTTTAGATACCGCGATAACGACATTTGGAAAATCATCACGTTCTCTTAATTGAAAGTTCATCGCAAGCGGTTGGGCTAATTCGGCTATGGCTTGACGGAATTGTGCAATTGAAACGGTTAAGTTTCTGTCATCAAATGCGATACGCGAGAAAAAAATAGAGGTATACGGGTCGCTGTACTGTGAGGTTTCAGTAATAAAAGCGCCGTGTTGATAAAGGCTCTGAGAAACTTTTGCTAATACTCCTGAAGTATCAGGGCATTGCCAAGTTAAAATATAGTGATTAATGGGTTTCATACCTGACTCCAAAAAATAATGAATATGGAGTCAGTGTGACAGGTTTTTAATCAAGCAATTAGTTTATTGCGCTATAAGCTAAAATTTTTATTGAGTATGAGTAACTTGTGAGATTATTGACCGCTATTTTTTTCATCATTTGCTTGATGCACTTTATGATAATTTTTGATAAAAAGTGCTTCAACTTTTTCACGTGCCCAAGGTGTTTTACGTAAAAATTTTAAGGTTGAATTGATACTAGGATCCTCAGTGAAGCATTTAATTTTTATTTTTTGACTAAGCGCAGGGTAACCAAAATATTCAACAAGTTCGGTAACAAGTGCTTTTAAGGTAATGCCGTGTAATGGGTTGAAAGGTTGATTGTCCATAAGAGTAATTAGCGATACTATCAATAAAAATATAGCGTTATTTTATCAGATTAATTTTGAAGTTGCTTTCAAAAGATTAAATGCAACGTGAAGTTGGTTCTAGATATTTCCAGTGCTATGGTATGCCATGAAGTTAGCTAATAAAGTAAGAGAGATCATCAGTGATTAAATTAAAATTTTCCCATAAAATTATTATGGTGACTACGGTATTATTACTAATAGCCTTGTCGGTATCTACATCAATTAATTATATATTCTTAAAAGATCACACCCAAAAAAATCTTAACAATGCCATCGATGAAATAGGCCGTTCGGTTTCTGGAAATATTGCGAACTGGTTAACGAATCGTCTACAAATAATCGATGCAGTGGCGCTTAATATTACTGACATTAATAGTAATGAAGAAATTTTTCATGCGGTTCAGCAAGCAGTAAAAGCCGGGAAGATGAAAAATACCTTTGTTGGACTAGCCAGTACCGGCGAATTTATTCTTGATGATTTAACGATACAACTCCCAGAAGGTTTTGATATTCGTCAGCGCCCTTGGTATTTGCTTGCAAAAGAAGGACGTAAGTCTTCTTTTACTGAAACTTATATAGATGCCACGACGGATCAAAAAGTATTGACTGCTGTAGCGCCTATTTTGAAAAATGGACAATTTGTTGGTGCAGCAGGAGGTGATATTTTTCTAGATGAGATTTCATCGATTCTGAATGAAATTGATTTTCTTGATTTAGGCTATGCCTATTTAATGACTTCAAAAGGGAAGATTCTCAGTCATCCTGATGTGAAATATGTCGATAAAGATGTGAGTGAATTATTAGGTCAAACACCGCCATTTTCGAGTGACTTAAATGAGATTAATAATAACACCATAGTTTCATTTATCCCCATTAAAGGCATTGACTCGGTTAACTGGTATGTAGGTGTGGTACTTGACAGCGAAAAAGCTTACCAACCCATGGTGAATTCGAGAAACATTGCCATTATTGTGGTTATAGCTAGCTTACTTGCAACGATTATTCTTATGCATTTATTGTTTAGCTATTTAATGAAACCTATTCATACCTTAAACCTTGCCATAAAAGGTATTTCTCGTGGCGACGGTGATTTAACCCAACGTTTATCGGTTGAGAGCCACGATGAGTTTGGTGAACTATCAGAAAACTTTAATGATTTTATAGAAACTATGCATCATTCGATGCGACGAGTTAAAGAGTCAGCGGCAAATTTAGAACAGCAGATTGGCCAAGTTCGACAAAGCTCACAAGTCGGTATTGATATGGCCGATCAACAGCTTAATCGTGGTGAAAGTGTATCGACAGCGGTAACCGAGTTAAATAACTCTTCACAAGAAATTTCGACTAACGCACTAACGGCTTCTAACTTAACATCAGGCATGCAAGCGCAGTCAAATGAAGGGCTGGAGGCACTCAATGAAAATATTCAGTCAATTGAACATTTGTCGAAAATAATGACGCAGTCAAGCGGCGAAATCGAAAAATTAAGCAGTGAAACTAAAAATATAGTCAGCATTTTAGATGTTATTAAAGGGGTTAGTTCACAAACTAATTTACTCGCGTTAAATGCGGCTATTGAAGCGGCACGAGCAGGGGAGCAAGGTCGAGGTTTTGCTGTGGTAGCTGATGAAGTTAGACAGTTAGCACAACGCACTCAAGAAGCGGCACTTGAAATCGAAACCATGATTGATAACTTAGAAACAGGCACCGACGCGGTGGTTATTTCTATGGACGAAAGTCAAAAAAATAGTACCAGTAGTGTGCAAAAAGCCAAAGTAGCTGACGAAAAAATGCAATTAATTATTCATATGTTACAACAGGTTGATAATGAAAATCATGCAGTAACTGAAGCTACTCAACAACAAGTTAATGTGATCAGATCAATTGATGAAGATATATTAAATTTGATGGATTTAAATCAGCAAGGCGTACAAAATTTACAGCAAACGCAGCAAGCTTGTGACAGTTTACAACAAGAATTCACCGGCTTAAATGATATAGTGGGTAAGTTTAAAGTCTAACGAGCAAGTGTAAAAAAAAGCTAGATAACGTGAGTTATCTAGCTTTTTTTATTGTATCGCCAACAATAAGTGTTGAGTGCTGGCTAATAATAAAGTTTAACCAAAGTAAGCGGCTAAATCTTCACTACCACCAATGTTTTTACCATCAATAAATACTTGTGGTACGGTATCTGAGTTAGTAATAGCACGGAACATTGAAGTATTTACGTCGCTACCAACGATCAATTCTTCAAACTTTAAACCTTGGCTTGTTAATAATGCTTTAGCCTTTTTACAAAATGGACAATCGGGCTTACTGAAAATTGTAATTTCTTGAGACTGTACCGCTTCAGGATTAATGTAATTGAGCATGGTATCGGCGTCAGATACTTCAAATGGGTCGCCAGGTAAATCAGGTTCAATGAACATTTTTTCTATAACGCCATTTTTTACTAGCATTGAATAGCGCCAGCTACGCTTACCAAAACCAATTTCTTTTTTATCAACTAATAAACCCATCGCTTGAGTAAAGTCACCATTGCCATCAGGAATGAAACTAATGTTGGCTGCGTCTTTGTCTTGTGCCCAAGCATTCATTACAAAGGTATCGTTAACAGAAATACAAACAATTTCATCAACACCATTAGCGTTAAATTTTTTCGCTAGTTCATTGTATCTTGGTAAATGTGAAGATGAACAAGTCGGTGTAAATGCGCCTGGTAATGAAAATACAATGACGGTTTTATTAGCAAAAATTTCATCACTGTTTCGACTTGCCCAACCATCGGCAGTAATAATAGGGAAAGTAGTGTTTGGAACTTGCTGTGTTTCTTTATTGGTAAACATAGTCACTCGCTTTGATTGATTTGAATCGATTAAGTGGCACTAGTATGGGTGAATAACTTGATTTAATAAAGTGATAAAAACAATTCACAATGATTGATTAAAGCGATTGATAATAAAAAAATTAATCTAGATTGATGATGAAAGAATCACATGACTTATGACAATAGCCAACGTTTAATTTCTTCGGTCATTATATCTAGTTGTAAATAAAGGTGGCTAGCAGATGCTTTTATATCTTTACTATTTTCAGCCCTGGCTTGCTGGCTAACCTCATTGAGCGTTTTAGCTATTTCAGGGTGGGAAAAATACCGTGTACTGCCTTTTAGCTTGTGAGCAAGTGCTTGTATATATTTATGATCAAAATTCTCGGTGGCGCTTAGCCACTGCTTTTTTTCTTTTTGCCATGAAGCGATAAAAAGTCGACCAACATTTTTACTCAGTTCGATGTCGTGCTCATTATTTTTCAGCAGCATGTCTAAATCAAAAAGGCTGAAATTTTGTTTAGTTAAGTCGTTTTTTTGCTGCTTCTTTAATAACTGTCGATAAGCATTGTTGAGCTTGTTGGTTATTTCTTCCTGTGGGCAAGGTTTAGCCATATAGTCATTGAAACCTGCAGCAATACACCTTTCTGCCGCGCCACTCAAAGCATCTGCGGTTACAGCAATTAACCAAAGCGGTCGGCTTTGCTCGCTTGCTGTTAACGTTTGAGCGAGTTCAAAACCATCAACATTTGGCATATGACAATCAGATATAATAATGTCATAAGCCTGTTTTTCATGTAAATCTAAAGCTTCTTGGCCGTCGTAAGCAATATCGGCTTTAATATTTAGACGCGCAAGTTGCGCACAGAGTACTTTAACGTTTACTAGGTTATCTTCGGCAATAAGAATACGTAGATCTTGAAAACGGTTATCGTCAGCGGCATTAATTAAACGCGTATTACTGCGACGGTTATCGGTGGAACTTTCTAAAGTTGACTGTTTTAGCTTTAAGCTAAAATGGAAAGAACTCCCTTGGTTTAGCGTTGAATCAATCTTAATTTCGCTGCCCATCGCTGATATTATTTCTTGGCAAATACTTAATCCTAAACCCGTACCACCATATTTTCGCGTAATGTCGTCATCGGCTTGAATGAAGGGAGTAAATAAGAACGTTTGTTTTTCCGCCGCTATGCCCATGCCGGTGTCTTTTACTTCAAAATAAAGTGTGTCGTAGGTATTTTTATTGATAACCTCACTGCTAGCCACCGTAACAATTAAATCGATTTGCCCTTTATCGGTGAACTTAATCGCGTTACTAAGCAAATTATTAAGCACTTGAGTAAAGCGTGTCGGGTCGGTTAAATAGCAGTGGCTTATTTTATTGTCTATGTGTAAGTTAATTTCTAATGGTTTGTGGTGTTCAATGTGATTGAAGCCACTAATAATATTTTTACAAAGTAAATTAAAATTCACTGGCACCGACTCTAAAGTCAGTTTGCCGGCGTCCATCTTTGAAAAGTCGAGCACATCATTGAGCAAAGCGAGTAAGTTGGTTGCCGAGCCTTGTAATGTTTCAAGTAAATCATTCTGCTCTTTATTTAAAGGTGTGAAAGCAAGGGCTTCTGCCATACCTAATACACCGTTCATCGGCGTTCTAATTTCATGACTCATCCGCGCAAGAAAAGTAATTTTCGCTTGAGCTGATTTTTCAGCTTCTATTTTTGCAGACTCAGCAATTGATAATGCATGTTCAATTTTTAGTTGGGCAAGCTTTCTGACCCTAAGCTGTCGATAATAAATCCAAAAAATAATCAGCCCAAAAAGCATAATAGCGACAAACAAATAACTAACATTTCGATAAGCATTAGCAATTTGTTTATCGGCATTATTTTCATGGAAAGCCGTTTGACTCCATTTTGCATAAAGTCTTTCGTAATCTGTGGCAGAAAGACTTTTAATGGTGCGATTAAGTAAGCTAATAATAATATCGTTACCGGGGTTACTCGCGAAAAAAAATTGAGCATTATCATTAAAGTTTATTAATGGTTGGCTAGTGAGATTAGAGAGTTGATTTTCTTTAACCAAGTAAGAAGAAATCAGAGAGCCACCAATAAAGACATCAGATTCACCCAAGGATACTGAAGTAATGGCCGCATTCATCGAGTCAAAATAATTAAGGTGCGCAAAAGGAAGTTTTTCTATTAATAATTGGGTGGCATTAAAGTTATTAACCACAGCAACTTTTTTGTCACCTATGCCACTTAAGCCATCTATTATCGTGTCATTATGGCGATAAACCATACTATAACTGGCTTGCAAATAGGGCTCAGAAAAAATAAGCTTTTTCTCTCGGTCTTTATTACGCTCAACCAACGGCAGCACATTAATTTTTTGCTGTGCTAAAGACGAAAAAATTTGCTCTATATTATTTACATAAACAGGTTTATAGATAATACCGGTACGCTCAGTTGAAAGCGTAAATAAATCAATGGTGAAGCCTCGCTCGGTAATGTGATTAAAGTTTTTAGTAATAATGTAGGGCGGAAAACCTCCAGACACCACGGGAAAGGAAAGTTGATTATGGTCAATAATAAAATCTTTTTCAGCAACAGATAAATTTGTAAAATAGCTGCCAAAAGTTAACGAGATATTTCCTTCATTTAAGGTAATATATTTGTTATTCCACAACTCGGCTTGTTGTCGACTCACTGAGCGAATGCCATCGTTAATTTTATGCATCAAGCTTCTATTGTTTTTATTCACGGCAAAGCGAAAGTAAGCTTCTGGTGCTTCATCTTCAGTAATATGAAAATCACCACTGAGCTTATATTCGTTTAACTTTTCATTAAGTAACCAGGGTTTTGTTGCATATAAGGCATCATACTTTTGATAATCGCCAAGCAGCTTATCAATATCTTGATAATAATAGCGTTCAATATGACGACTAAGAAAATTTAAAGTTGACTGATCGTCAGAGTAGATACCTATTTGCAGGCCGTTACTTTTATTACTTTGAATGCGACGAAACACTTTTTGTTTGAATTTAGCATAGGGAATACTAAAAAATACGCCTGTTTGATTTTGCTGGTAACGAGTAACGGCGACTACATCAATACTTTTATTAGCAAGCGATTGATAAGCCTTTTCTGTTGGCATGTAGCTAAACGATACTTCACGTTGATTATCTATTGCCCAAATTTGCCAATATTCTTTAAGAAAGTTAACCAGCAGTTGAAACTTCTCTCCAGAAGCTGCATTGATTGACGATCTATCAGGTAAAGCTATTCGAAGGGGCGCTTTATTGTGGGATAGTTGCTCTGCATAGACACTAAAAGTGACTAACAAAATACTGCACAATAATGTGCGCTTAAGCCAAGTAGACAAGGGCCATAACATACTCTTTATATCGCTTATAATGTCATCATCCATGGTTTAAAACTTAGATTTTTATTTAAGTTTATCTATGAAGGCAGAAGTGAAGTATTAATAAATACACTCTATGCTATAAGTAGCAAACCAGCAAATTTTAATAAATAAGTGATTGATTTAATATAATGAAAATCAGATGTTTTTTAGGTAATACGATCTACTGCTGCCCGGGGGCTTATTAAATAAACCTTAGCGGCCAACAAGTAAAGCAACTAAAAAGATCAGCATCACAACGCAATAAATTTGCTTGCTACAGTAACAGCATGATAAATTACCCCTAAAGTTGTATATACAATTAAAAGGTTGAAGATGTCTAACACTTACACGTTAATAAAAGGTCGAATTCCATTGCTTATCAGCATGCCGCATAACGGTGAGGCTTTACCTGAATATATTGCCAATAAAATGACTGAACAAGGCAGGAAAGTGGCTGATACTGATTGGCATAAAGACAAGCTTTACGCGTTTGCTCAAGCGCTTGGTGCGTATATTATCATGCCCAAATATAGCCGCTATGTCATTGACCTAAATCGAGATCCAGCAGGTGTTGATTTATACCCTGGTGCCAACAGTACTGAATTGTGTCCGACGACTTCATTTGACCTTGCGCCACTTTACCTTGAAGGACAAGCACCAGACAAAGATGAAATATTACATCGAGTAACCACGTATTGGCAGCCTTATCATCAAGCATTAAAAAGCACTCTAGCTGACATGCAGAATGAATTTGGTAAAGCCGTTTTACTAGAGGCTCATTCTATTTTGTCGACCGTGCCGAGATTTTTTGAAGGCCAATTACCCGATTTTAATTTTGGTACAGCTGATGGTAAAAGCTGCGCGCCTGAATTAATCACTGCACTACAAAAACTTGATTACTCACCTTATAGCATGATCACTAACGGGCGGTTTAAAGGCGGCTTTATTACCCGAGAGTATGGTCAACCGCAAAAAAATATTCATGCGGTACAGTTAGAGCTTTCACAACGTACTTACATGAGTGAGCCCAGTCCAGAATATAATGAAGCGTTGGCAAGTGAGGTTATTCCTAAGCTTAAACAGTTAGTAGAAACCTTGATTAAGTTTTCACAACAAAAAGCCTAGTGTAAGTGTGCTCGTATGAATGAGTCGCGGTAACTATTTTCTTAGCCGTAGTCATTAATCAGTGGTGAATAGGCAAAGGCAGTAAATGTAGATTGGGTTTTACAACAAAAATTAGCAAGGGTATTTTCGATGAAGTTATTTGCAGAACGTATTTTATTAAGCAGCGGTTGGCACACGCAGCAAACATTAACCATAGAAAATGGTGTGATCACCGCAATAGCATCAGGCCATATTGACGGCGCTGAGCAAGTAGGGGTTGTTATTCCTGGTATGGTTAATTGCCACTCCCATGCTTTTCAACGTGCCTTTGCGGGTTTCAGTGAACAAGGTAGTGAAGGGCAAGACAGTTTTTGGACATGGCGAAGCATCATGTACAAATTTATCGATCAACTGACGGTAAACGATGCCGAAATAATTGCCCGACAGCTTTATATTGAAATGCTTAAAATGGGTTATACCCGTGTTGCAGAATTTCATTATTTACATCATGAAATTAATGGTGAAAACCATGATGAACTTGCTGCCATGGCAAAAGCCATTTTTAAGGCCAGTCAGCAATCGGGAATTGGTTTAACATTATTACCGGTACTTTATCGTTTCAGCGGCTTTGGTCCTTTACCGGCAAATGACGGCCAAAAGCGCTTTATTAATTCAGTAGAACAATTCAATCAACTGGTCAGTGACTGCTTTGCCTTAAGTGCTCATTATCAAAATACCAATGTTGGCATTGCGCCTCACTCATTAAGAGCGGTTGACAAAACGTCGTTAGAGCAAGCAGTAAAACATGTTCGTAGTTTAGATCATAAAGCGCCAGTGCATATTCATATCGCTGAGCAGCAAAAAGAAGTCAATGATTGTTTAGCGCATTATGGTCAACGTCCGGTGGAATGGTTATTAAATAATGTCACATTAGACCCGCAATGGTGTTTGATTCATGCAACACATATCAATGAACAAGAACGCCAAGGAATTATTGACAGTAAAGCGATTGCAGGAATTTGCCCAACCACTGAAGCAAATCTAGGTGACGGTATTTTCCCCACCAGTGAATTTTTAGCAGAAAATGGCACCTTAGCGATTGGCTCTGACAGCCATATTTCAGTGAATCCTATCGAAGAGTTACGCTGGTTAGAATACGCACAACGCTTAATTAAGCAACAACGTGCTATTTTAGCAACAGAAAATCAACCTTCAGTGGGTCGTAATTTGTGGCAACAAGCAGCTTTAGGCGGCGCTCAAAGTACAAATAGCAATACCGGTGAGTTAGCGATAGGTAAACAAGCCGATTTACTGGTACTTAATGCCAAAAAAGTGGCTTTGTTTGCCCACCACGACCAACACTTATTAGACAGTATGATTTTTGCAAGTCAGCATAATATGATTAACGACGTTATGGTTAATGGCCACTGGGTGATTAACGGCGGTGTTCATCACCTAGAGCAAGAGTCTGAACAAGCATTCTCTAAGCTATTGGCCAGTCTTTCTGCTTAGCATTAAACGGTTATCGAACATCTAAGTTTTAGAACTGCTCGATAACAGCTTTATATCTTTTATAGGTTATTAATTTTTTAATTTACCTATAACAACGAACTATACTGAGCAATTGTTTTACAAACTTTCGCTTGGTTGTCTCGGTGCAAATGTGGGGATTGTTGTTCGGCATTACAAAAATCAGTAAAAAAAGCTTTTACCGACTTTCTATCGCTGGTTATTTCTTTTAAAAATTGTTGTTCTTCAAGACTAAAATTGACAAGCTGACTCTTTAAGTCAGTATAAATTTTATCGGCCTTCAACCTTACTTTGGTATCTGTAGCTTCTGAAAAGGCATTAGAAATGACGTTTTTCTGTTCTGAAAACCACTCGTCTACTTCTGGTTGAGGATAAAAGTGTAAAAATAATGCCGCTGCGACGATTAAGATCAATAAATTTTTCATAATTCTTTATATAATTGAATGATTATATAAGAATAATCAATTTTCGGCTTATTCACTAATATTAATTGTTTTATAACGTATTCTTAGATAAATATCGTTATAATCTTGAGGCTCTCGTATATCAAGGATTTATCGTGAAATCAGAAGACAAGATCAAAAAAGCGCAGATACAAATTCCCGTTAAAAACATTAAAATACATCAACCCAATCAGGTAGAAACCTACCAGCCTCGTGATCAAATTTATGTGCGCAAAGTAAGTGGTATTTTCCAATTACTTAGGCAGCGGATGAACTTTTTTTTCTTAGCACTTTTTGCGGTACTGCCTTGGTTGCGATATAACGATCATCAAGCCATTTTATTTGATATTGCCGAACAACGCTTCACGCTCTTTGGACTAACCTTGTGGCCACAAGATTTAACCTTACTCGCTTGGCTCTGTATTCTTAGTGCTTTTTTACTGTTTTTTGTTACCACCTTTTTAGGGCGTGTTTGGTGTGGATATTTATGCCCACAAACTGTCTGGACCTTTATTTTTATCTGGTTTGAAGAAAAAATTGAAGGTACCGCTAATCAGCGTAAAAAACTGGACAGCCGCGAACTTGATTTTGACAAATTCTGGCGTAAAGCCTTAAAACATACTTGTTGGTTATTTTTCTCAATACTAACGGCACTAACGTTTGTCGGTTATTTTGCACCGGTTGATGAAGTGTTTATTGACTTTTTTACTTTTCAGGCCTCGTTTGCTTTAGCAGCGACTGTTTGGTTCTTTGCTTTTTGTACTTATGGTAATGCTGGCTGGATGCGTGAAATTATGTGTCTACATATGTGTCCTTATGCACGCTTCCAATCAGCGATGTTTGATAAAGATACCTTAACGGTTTCATATGACTTTAATCGCGGTGAAAGCCGTGGTGCACGCTCTCGTAAAGTAGCACATGAATCATTAGAATTAGGTGACTGTATTGACTGCAACCTTTGTGTGCAGGTCTGTCCAACCGGTATAGATATTCGTAACGGCTTACAATATGAATGTATAAACTGTGGTGCATGTGTTGACGCATGTGACGGGGTTATGGACAAAATGAATTACCCGAAAGGGCTAATACGTTACACCACCGAACATGAGTTACAAGGTAAAAAAGTTCATTTTATTCGTTCAAAATTAGTGGGTTATGCCATCGTTCTGGTAGTAATGTGTAGCTTGTTAGTTTTAGAAATTGTTAATCGAGCTCCGGTCACTATGGACATTATTCGCGACAGAAATGAACTGGCCAAAGAAAAATTTAACGGTGATATAGAAAATGTGTACACCTTAAAAATCTTAAATAAATCGCAAACTGATAACGTTTATCGCTTGTCTGTTAAGGGTATTGAAAACACTAAGTGGCATGGCGAACAAGAAGTCATGGTAAAAGCCGCCGCTGTGTATACGTTACCAATGAGTCTGTCCGTAGACCCCTATGAATTAAAAGGTTACATGACCGATATTTCATTTGTTATTGAGTTGGTTTCAGAGGAAGATGATGTTTCTCTTGAACATGAAAGCAGGTTTTTTAATAAACGCTAATGTCTGTATTTGATTTTACTACCCTATCACCCGACTTGATCTTAGATGGCCTAGAAAGTACTGGCCTCTTTGTTGACAGTGGCTTGCTGGCTTTAAATAGTTATGAAAACCGTGTTTATCAATTTCACGACGAAGATAAGAAAAAATACGTCACCAAGTTTTATCGACCACAACGCTGGACCGAAGCTGAACTTAGAGAAGAGCATAGCTTTTCTTTTGAGTTAGCAAAACATGAATTACCTTTAGTTGCGCCGTTAAAAATTGGTGGTGAATCGCTTTTTTCTCATCAAGGTTTTCATTTTGCTATCTACCCTTGTCGGGGCGGACGTATTTTCGAAGTAGACAATTTAGATCAGCTTGAATGGATGGGACGATTTTTAGGGCGTATTCATGCCGTTGCGGCGACAAAACCTTTTAAACATCGCCCGACCTATAACAAGCAAGAAATGCTTTTTCAGGCCACCGATATTATAAAAGACTCTGGTTTTGTGCCACATTACCTAAGCAAAGCTTTTTTTACTATTTTAGAACAAGTGGTTGATATTGCTGCGCAACAATATCAACCCAGCCATGAAATACGTTTACACGGTGATTGTCATGCCGGTAATATTTTATGGACAGACAAAGGTCCACATTTCGTCGATTTAGATGATTGTCGCATGGGACCTGCTATTCAAGACCTATGGATGATGCTTTCAGGTGATCGCCAACAACGGTTATTACAACTTGATACTATGCTTTCGGGATACGAAGAGTTTTATTCATTTGAACCCAAGCAACTTATTTTGATAGAATCATTACGTACCATGCGTGTTGTTAATTATATGGCTTGGTTATGTAAGCGCTGGCAAGACCCAGCGTTCCCGCATAACTTCCCATGGTTTAATACCGATAAGTATTGGGAACAGCAAATTTTAATGTTGAAAGAGCAAGTGTCTGCCCTTCAACAGCCACCATTAAGTTTATTACCTGCATAATTATTAATAGCGCAGGGCTATTGTTTGAGGAAAAACGTTAAATGAAAAAATTATTGAGTTTATTTGTGATGTTATTATTGCCATTAATGGCATCAGCAGCAAATTATCAAGAAGGTACGCATTACACGATCGTGAGCGAACAGGCGACCAAAAAGCCTGAAGTACGTGAATTCTTTTCATTTTACTGTCCACATTGTTTCAAGTTTTCACCTTTCATGACTAGCGTTAAAAAGCAGTTACCAGCAGGAGTTAAATTTGAATTCAATCACGTTGATTTTTTACGCGGCGCTTCTCAAGTTATGCAGGAAACGTTAAGTAAAGCGGTAGTTGTTGCCGAGCAAATGGACATGGAAAGTAAGCTAATGGGCGCACTTTTTAATTATATTCATGTGCAGCGCGCAGTCTTTACTTCTGAAAAAGATATTCGTAATGTTTTTGTTTTGAATGGCGCTGATGGCGAAAAGTTTGACAAATTAATGAAAAGCTTTGGTGTAAATAGCCAAGTAAAACAAATGAAGAAAAAGCAAACCTACTACGCAAAAAGTGGTGGTTTAACAGGTGTGCCAGCCGTTATTGTTAATGGCCGCTACAAAATTGAAAATGCAGGTTTAGACAAAAACAACTTTGAAGCTGACTATAATAACTTAGTGAAGTACTTGTTAACACTCAACTAAATGACCGTTAGCAAGACAATAAAAAAGGAGCTAAACAGCTCCTTTTTTATTGCGTTTTTTTTCTTTTTTATACAATAAATAGCCAAAAATTAACGCAACAACCAGTAAAGATAAACTCAGTAATATTTGCTGTTCCTCACCAACTTTAATACCTGCGCCCAGTAATGAAAATATCAACATCTGTGGAATAAAGCCAACACAAGTGCCTGTAACATATGGGATAAACTTTACCTTAGCCATGCCTGCCAATATGTTGGTTAAAAAGTTTGAGCCCGCAGGTAACAAACGAATGACTAGGGCTTTGCTGAAGGTGTCCGTTGAGAAAAAAGCAGACAGCACCATTACTTTGTCGGGGTAAGCGTCAAGCACCCTTTGTCTAAAAAAGGTTTTTGCGATAAATAACGTTAGCATGCAACCGAGTGTTGCCGCTAAAGTGGCCAGCAACGTCCCATAAACAATGCCAAAGATGTAACCACAAGAAAAAGCAGCGACTTGCCTGGGTAAACCGATACTGGTCAGTAATGCCAATAGGCTTAACACCATTAACACCCCCAGATACCCTTGAGGAATAAACTGGTCAAGTAGTGGCTGTAGGTTGTTGTTTTTCAATACATCTAAAGAAAATAACACGCTAAAAAGAATGGCAATACTAATTAATGTGGTCATTAAAAAAAGTGTTTTAGTTTGTTTGCTCAGCATCTCTATCCATATTAAACAATCATATCTGATAAAATTTTCGCTTTAGCTAAACTAAACTCTTCATCGGTTAAAAAACCCTGTTGCTTTAAATCAACAAGCTTGTCTAGCGAACTTATTAATTCGGAGTCATGAACAACAATGTCGTGCAATACCGCTGCGGTTTGCTTACTAGGTAGCGGTTCTTCTATTACGGATGCATCAATGCTTTCAGGCTCGGCCTTTTTTTTCTTAAAAACTTTTTTTATCGCGCTCTTAGCGATGGTTACTTTCAGCGGTCGTACCGTTGTTGCTTCTGGATTCAGCTGGCTGGCAATAAACCAACTCCAATCAATTAATGACTCTAAAATATCAAAATATTTAGCTTTGGTTAGACGCTGGTTACCTTTTCTAAAATATAAGCATACAACATATGTTTTAGCGTTTTTATCGGTTAAATAAAGCAGGACTTGTCGAGTTTCATCATCAATAAGCTTATGGCGATGCGCTTGATCAAATGACAAGCGCAGTTTGTTCTCGCATTGCTCATTGTAACCATGGTCAATATCTTCATTAATAATACTGACGTTGTTATCGTTTACCCAAATTTCACTTTTAACTATATCGGCAGTAGCCAATTGACTGTCTATTTCTGACTGATGGCGCTTGTAAAACGATACGGTTGTTTGGCTAGTATCGAGTTCAAAGCGTGCAAACATACCTCTTAATTTTGCTTTTTGATTGACCGTTTTTAGCCGTACTCGATAAAGCACCACCGCAACCACTAATATAAACAGGGTAAGCAGTAGTTTGCCATAAGCGCTATTGTTGAGTGGCAACAATTGTTCATCACTTTTATTCTCTAACTGAATACTCTTACTATTGTCACTTTTTAACGGGATAGCCTTTACCGATAATAATTGTTTATTGGTTAAATCTAACAGTAAGGGTTCGCCGTTGTGATCAAAGAGTAATGACACTTTATTTTTTGGAGAAAGCTCATCACGACTAAACGACAAAATAGGTAATGCAGCGCGACTTTGAGCCTCACTATTTACCATCGTGGTATTCAATTGGGCAAGTTGCCAATTTTTTGCATCGTTAATAAGATATAAGACACTTCCCACTGACGCTTCTAGGTTTCGCCCATAATAAGGGAAAATATTTCCATCAGTTCCTTGAGTAGATTTCAGCGGAAAAACAAGGTTATTTTGGTAAGAGTCTCGCCAGTCAGCACCTTTATCAGCAACAACAACTTGGTGACCGCCATCGTAGTCATGTTCTACGAGTAATGCGCCATAATGTTTTTTTGACCACGAAAAAGAACTAATGCTTTGAGCGCCTAAAATAAAGATCTCATTGTTAACGTCGTTTGTTTTCATAAAAGGGTTACTACTGGGCACCCTATAATTTCTTAAGCCAAATTTCTCAGGGTTAATGCGTAACACAACGCCAGAATATAAAGCACCTTCGCTAGCGTTGGCTGAGCTAGCGTTACTGTCAGATAAAGCAACAAGCATTAAGCCATAATCATCGTGCCATACTTTATTATATGGATTAAAGGCAATTTTCTGTATTTGATGTGTGGCAGTTGGCACCGCAATTCTCAGCACTTCTCTGCGTTGCTGCACATCAATTTTAATTGCCGCTGTGTTGTCGTATTGCCACTGTGTTATCACAGCGTCAAATGGCAATGCAACGGGATCGGCTAACAGCGTTAATCGCGCAACATTATTATTTGTTTTAGCGGGCTCAATATGTGCAGTAAAAAAGTTTTGGAAGCCAGTTTTATCTGCTAACGAAAAACTGGGGTGTAACGTTAGCGCGGTTAATTTAACTTGTTTATCGGTAGTATGATTATTTAGAGGTAAGCTTGCTAAAAAAGTGAGCTTGGCATTATTAAGTAAAGACAATTCGCCAGCAGCGTCTGCAATTAAGTATTGTTGCTTATTCTCATTATTAACAGGTAATGCAATAACGGTTATTTTATTGGTTGAACTTAGGCTAGGTAGCTGCGCTAAAACTTCGAGTTGAACTTCTTCAGCAATCGTTGTTAAGGGCGTTAATAGGCAGCAAAAAGCCAGCAACACTGGAAGTGTTTGCGTAGTTATTTTTTTTATATAATGAAAAACGTCCATATTTTGCCAACAATCCTAATTTTATAAAATTATAGATAATCCGTTTTAATGTTTCAATAAAATGACTTGGTGTGAATCAATAAATTGTGATTTTTTACTATCATTGAGATAGCTTAATCTTCCGTCGACAACTAATTGGTCGCCTAGCTCGGCCTTATCTTTAATATAATGTGCTTGTTTTCCCCAGATATGTACCGAACGTTCGATAGAAATATTTTGGGTTTGCTGTGTTATAGGCGAATACACTAAATTATTAACGGTTAAGTTAAGCGCGACTAATTCTTTATTATTCTCGGTTAGTACTAAATTAATATCGCTGCTTATTTCACCACTCATATGCACTTGGTTTATTGATTGGGCGTAACCCTTTGCAAATGTTTGTGCATAAGTGGCGTGTAATATTTCACGGTTAGCTTTTTTACTATTAAGTAAATAGCCTTGCACTAAAATAACATCACCCTTTTGCGAGTGAATAAGTGAACGATCAACAATATCACCAATAACTTTAACCGTATGATAACTCGTCCATTCTTTAAACTGTTGGCTCGTTTTGTCAAACCATCGGCTATGGGTCGCTAATACTAACTCAGCAACAGCAAGGACCGGGTTTGCTTGATAACGAATATCAGGCTTAGCAACTAAATTTCCTAATAAGGTTACTGAACATAAATGATTTTGGCTTAGATGATTTGTCATGGCAATTTAATAAAAAAAACTATAGTGCTAATTTACTGAAAATCATCAGATTAAGCAAATACATGACATTAAATAACCATAATTTCTCTGTACTTTGATGATAAAATTGTTAGTATGCCGAACAAACCAAGGGGTGCAATAAAAAGCTGTTGTTAATAGGCTTTTGTATTGCTGAGAATTTTTACCCTTAATACCTGAAACGGATAATGCCGGCGTAGGAATGGTTAATATGTTGAATACTTATCGTAAACACTTTGTGTAAGTGCTTACTTACGGTGTATTTACCTTATTGCTCTTTTTTGCTTGCATGCCATAAAAAGAGCCCAGTATGAATTTTATAAAATCTCCTATTTCAATTGCGGTAACTACGACTTTATTGACTTTTGCTAGCGTCACGCAGGCAAATGAATCAACTGATATTGAACGTATAACCGTCACTTCCAGTTTTAATAAGCAATCTTTAGCGCAAGCTCCTACTAGTATTGCAATCATCGACCAACAAAAAATAGCTGAGCAGGGCATTCAACATTTTGAAGAAGTTATTAATGGTGTCGCCAACTTAAATTTCTCTGGTGGAACATCTCGTCCGAAATATTTACAAATTAGAGGCGTCGGTGAGCGCTCTGAATACCGCGGTGCGCCAAACTCATCAGTGGGCTTCATTGTCGACGATATCGATTTGTCAGGCTTGGGCATGGCAGCTTCTATGTACGATGTTCAACAAGTTGAAGTCTTAAGAGGTCCACAAGGTACACGTTTTGGTGCCAATGCACTTGCGGGTTTAATTTACATAAAATCAAAAGACGCAACAGAATTACCCGAGCATGGTTTTAAAGTAACGTTAGGCAATGACGACTTAATTAATGTTGCCGGTTATAGCTCTGGTGCTGTCACCGAAGACTTAAATTACCGCATATCATTAGAGCAACATCAACAAAACGGTTATCGCGACAATCTTTATCTAAATAGAGATGATACTAATGGCATTGACGAGTTTTCTGGAAAGTTCAAATTGCAATATACGGCAACAGAAGATTTAAGTGTTGATTTTACTTATATATTTGCGGATAACGATAATAGTTTCGACCCATGGACATTAGATAACAACGGCTTTAATACGATCACGGACAACCCAGGTGTTGATAATCAAAAATCGCATGGCGGGGCACTAAAATTTAGTTTTGAAGGTTTGTCATTCGCAAAATTCGAAGCGATAAGCAGCTATACCACGACAGAGCATCAGCACGCTTATGATGGTGATTGGGCAAACGCAGATTATTGGGCAAGTAAAAGTTGTGATGGTGCGCCATGTGAATACAGTTACCTGTGGGATAAACGCGCCGATAGAGATGTTTGGTCACAAGAGTTTCGATTATCATCAAATGACGCCTCAAGAATTTTTGACAATACAACTGCTTGGCTAGTGGGTACTTACATTAGCAAAATGAATGAAGATAACGACCTTGACTCTTTTTATAATGGTTGGGAAGACGAAATACTCGACTCTACATACTCAGCTAATAATTATGCAATTTTTACCCAGTTAGACAGTGTTCTTAGCTATGGCCATGAATTATCAGTAGGTTTGCGCGTTGAAAAACGTTCAACCGATTATAGCGATAGTGCTGGCGATGAGTTTGACCCGTCTGAAACCATGTGGGGCGGACACATCGCCTTAAGTAAGATCATTAACAATGAGCATTCTGCTTATGTTCGTGTCGCGCGTGGCTACAAAGCGGGTGGTTTTAATATGGACTTACCCGAGCAATTAATCCAATTTAAAGAATTTGATACCGAAGTCTTAGTCAATTATGAATTAGGTCTGCAATCGAATATGCTAAATAATACCTTAGTCAGTCGACTAGCCTTATTTTATATGGACAGACAAGATCAACAAGTTAATGCTTCTCAACAGAACCCTGATAAGCCACAGCAATTTACCATTTACACGGCAAATGCCACCAGTTCAAGCAGTTACGGTTTGGAACTTGAGTTAACATACCAAGTTAATAATAATTTAACGATCGACTCGACAGTGGGCTACCTAAACGCAACATATGATGTTTATGGCTATTCTGACAAGTACGGTACAAACATTGACATTTCAGGACGCGATTTAGCACACGCACCAAGCTATACCTTTAGCCTTGGCTCTACGTATCGAAGCGATAATGGCGTTGTTTTCAATGTGAACTGGTCAGGAAAAGATGAATTTTTCTTCTCTGATAGCCATGACGAAAAAGCGTCAAGTTCAAACTTATTGAATGCGAAAGTTGCTTATGAACTCGCTGATTGGTCTATTTCACTTTGGGCTAGAAATATTACCGATGAAAAAATCGCAACACGCGGCTTCTTCTTCGGCAATGAGCCTGATTTAGATTGGGTAGCTAAAAAATATCAACGTTTTGGCGCACCAAGACAAATTGGTGTAACGTTTGATTATAACTTTTAAAGCTAAGCGCTCTTCAGCTAACACGCGGTCATCCTGAATTGATATGCCGCCATGTTGAAGTAACATGCCGTAATACTGAAGCAACACGCCGTTATGTTGAACTAACATGTCGTCATGCTGAATTTATTTCAGTATCTGTATTCGTTGCTAAAAGTAATGAGATCCTGAAACAAGTTCAGGATGACGTTTTTTAGCTTGGCAGAGCCGTTGTTAAAAGCCGCCTTGCCGTTATGCTGAACTAACACGTCGTCATGCTGAATTTATTTCAGTATCTGTATTCGTGGCTTAAAGTAATGAGGTCCTGAAACAAGTTCAGGATGACGGTTTTTTTAGCTTGGCAGAGCAGTTGTTAAAAACCGCCATGCCGTTATGTTGAAGTAACATGTCGTTATGATGAACTAACACGTCGTCATGCTGAATTTATTTCAGTATCTGTATTCGTGACTTAAAGTAATGAGATCCTGAAACAAGTTCAGGATGACGGAGGGTGTTAAGGATTACGGGTTTTTTAGCTTGGCAGAGCAGTTGTTAAAAACCGCCATGCCGTTATGTTGAACTAACATGTCGTCATGCTGAATTTATTTCAGTATCTGTATTAGTGGCTTAAAGTAATGAGATCCTGAAACAAGTTCAGGATGACGGGATTTTTAGCTTGGCAGAGCAGTTATTAAAAGCGCCTTGGCGTTATGTTGAAGTAACATGCCGTCATGTTGAACTAACATGTCGTCATGCTGAACTAACATGCCGTCATGATGAAGTAACACGTCGTCATGCTGAATTTATTTCAGTATCTGTATTAGTGACTTAAAGTAATGAGATCCTGAAACAAGTTCAGGATGACGGGGGGTGTTCAGGATGACGGTTTTTTTTGTTCACTGGGAAAAGTGGCATACCATTAGGAAATAATATGAAAATATCTATAGAAATTAGTTTGTATCCTCTAGCTGAAGAAAAGTTTAAAACTGAAATTTGGGCATTCATTAAGCGCCTTCGAAATGTAGCGGGCTTAAATGTAGTGACTAATGGCATGAGTACACAAGTATTTGGAGACTACGACTTAGCTACCCATCATGTTATGGCAGAAATAAAACATGTCCATCAAACCTTAAATGCTGCTGTTTTTGTGTGTAAGTTTATTGGTGGTGATCGCTCAGAAGTCGAAGCTGAAAGCTAATGGTTGAATCTTTATCAGCAACAGTCAATTATTTTGCGCATTTGCCTCTCTGGGAATTATTAGCGGTAATTTCAGCATTATTTTATGTGGTGTTAGCGGCAAAAGAAAATATTTGGTGTTGGCCAGCAGCGCTCGTGAGTACCATTATTTATAGCGTTATTTTTTATGATGTTTATTTATGGATGGACGCCTTATTGCAGGTTTATTATTTAGCGATGGCCATCTTTGGCTGGTATTGCTGGCGTCAGGTTTCTTCGCCGCAAAATAACGTAACAAATAATAGTAATACAAGCACGGTATTGGCCATCCAAAGCTGGCCGCTATTCCTTCATATCAAAATAGTGGTCTTACTAACTGCTTGCTCTTTGGCTGTTGGCTGGTTAATGGACAATTACACGCCAACACACTTCCCTTATTTAGATTCTGCAACTACGGTATTTGCGGTGTTTGCGACCTATTTAGTCACTAAAAAGGTCTTAGAGAATTGGTTGTACTGGATAGTCATCGATTTTGTTTCCATTTATCTCTATTTAGAAAAAGGCTTGCAACCTACCGCTGTGTTATTTGGCTTATATGTAGTCATGGCTATGGTCGGTTATGCAATTTGGTATAGTAAATATCAAAAAAGTCATCAACAAGCAGCAGGCAATATAGCCTCGGCGACTGAGTAGTTGAGTGGCGGCTTTAATCAATCAAAAAAGTAACAGCAGCTGTGAAGAGATTAAAGCCTTACCTTGTTTTATTCATCGCGATTGTAAAATTGAGAGATTAACAGGGGGTGAAAGTCATCAATGTTTTAAAGTGACGGTTAACAAAAATACTATTGAGCAAAATTTTTTTGTAAAGTCTTTCGCGGGCCATCAACAAACAGCACAAGCCGAGATTGCCAGTCACTTATTAGTAGCAGAAATCGGTGTAGCACCGGCTATAATTTATCATTCAGCATCATGGCTTGTTACCGAATTTATTACCGGTGATTCATTAAGCGATATTTATAAGCAACAAACTGACAGTGTAGCTAATAACAAAGTTACGGTGGCGATGTACTTAATGGTAAAAACTCATCAGCTAACACCGCCAGAAAATCATCCGGTGTTAGCCATTGAAGAGCTGCTTTACCACCAAGCCTCCAATAGTAAACTCTCGCAGTCTCAGCATATCGCGCTACAGAAAATAATCAGCGAAATAACACCTCCACAAGCCAAGCATAATCACTTAGTACTTTGTCATGGTGATGTTAATTATGAAAACATTCGTGTAAGCGCACTGTTTAATAATGAAAATCCGCAAAAGCATACTTGGTTAGTCGATTTCGAATGCAGTTGTTTAGCTGAAGCCGAATATGATCTCGCTATGTTTATCGCGATTAACGAATTCAGTGTTAACGATATAGATGCTTTAATACAAGACTATCTGCAATTTACTAATGCGACGATTGATAAAGAAAAAGTGTGTGAATATCTCGCTTGTTGTTATCTCATTAATGGCTTGTGGTACTTCGAGGCCGGCTATCAACACAAGCAAGCGCAAAAATTAATGGCTAAGGCACACCAGCAGTTTGTACTTTTTGACCAATTAGGCTTGTTAACAGAAAAAATAACATTATTATTTTAATCTGTACTATCTTTATTATCCTCAGTAATTTACTCAGTAATAGCTACTATTTATAAAGTAGCTCTATTGAATTTAGTTACTGACTATTTAGTAGTTTATATCAACTTATATCGTGAAGTTACTTTTGTATCACGGTGATTTATTTAAGTTATTGAACATCCGGTACCGTAATAAAAATGCAATAAAGGCTTAAGATTTTAATAATGCAAATCAGCCGTTAAATATTTATTTTATTGTTATTCTTTTTGTTGATCAGGCGTGATGTCGATGCTAATATTTACTACAAAGATCATTCTGTTGTTTATCTATATAACAAGGAATGTTAGGTTTTTTACTTTCAAATCAGGGATTAACAATGAATAAAATTATGCTTACAACAGTTGCTGCGGCAATTTCTTTGACTTTATCGGCATGTTACCAAGATGATGGTACTGTTCTTGCGCCAAACCAAGCGCCACCGGTTCCACCAACACCTTCTACATTAGATGTATCAGGTTCTGGTATCAAAGGTGTATTAGCTAACGCTTTAGTTGAAGTTTTTGATAGCTCAGATGTAGAAACTGCTCTAGCTAACACTCAAACAGATGAAAATGGTGATTACACACTTTCATTAACTGATGCTTCTGGTGAAGCAATCACAGGTACTTTTTTCGTACGCGTAAGTGCTGACGAAGATACTACAATGATTTGTGATGCTCCAGCTTGTGGTGACGTAGTTAGAGGTGGAGTTGTTCCAGCATCACAATTAGTGGGCTTAGAACTTTCAACCATGAGTAATTCTGACGGTAGCGGTGCAATCTCTGCTGAAGTTAACGCATTAACAACACTTGCAACTGAAACTATTTTAGCGGTAATTGAAGACGATGCAGATATCGACCTTTCTGACCCAGAAGTTTTTGAAGCGTTTCAAGTAGATGCTTCTCGAGTGATTGGTGCTACTTTAGGTTTAGATTTATCTGAAACTAACATTTTTGACGTTGTAATTGTTGATGCTTCTGTATCTGCAAATGTATCAACAGACGATATGATAGCAGCAACGTTAACGCTTATTAACGGTTCGCTTTCAGGTTTAGAGCCAGGCACTGATGAAACTCTTGCTGATGCAATTAAAACTTATATCGCTGCTGTTAAACTAGTTACTAAAGCGATTATTAATAACCCTGGTGCAGCATTAGATGCTGACTCAGTAGCGGCAATGGCAAGAATTAATGCTGTTCAAGCTAAAGTTTCGCAAGCAATTAAAGATTTAGCATCAGTTATTGCAGGCGATACAGGTAATGCTGTCGGTATTGTAAATATTCCTGACGTAATCAATCCTGATGATATCGCAGCTTCTGTTGATTTAGATGACGACATTACTGGTGGTACTGGCGGTACAGGTGGTACAGGTGGTACTGGCGGTAACTAATCCCAGTAACTATTATCTGAATAAAAACCGATAGATTTATCTATCGGTTTTTTTTTGCCAGAAATGCTCAATAATAATGCTAAATATAGAAGAATAGATCAGTATAATCAGCTAAATATTTAATTGCAGAATAACTCCGCCACCGCCATAATCATTGCAAGGTAGCTATATTTAATAATTCTAGCATAGCGTTTGTAATAGTCGTGCTTTCACTCTTGTTTAGTCGTTTTAATTTAATTGTCTAAGTTAGCTTTAGTTTATCTATAGTTAGTTTATTGCAAGCTAGTTATAACCTAAGTTATTTAGTTATTTCGCTATATCGTTTTGGTTTGATATAATTTTTTGTAAGATTTTGACATAAAAAATGTAAAATAGGGCATATATGAATAAGAATAAATTAACACATTTAAAAGCACTGGAAGCTGAATCAATTCAAATAATGCGTGAAGTTGCTGCTGAATTTGATAATCCTGTTATGTTGTATTCAATAGGGAAAGATTCTTCTGTTCTTTTGCATTTAGCGCGTAAAGCTTTTTATCCGGGTAAAATTCCCTTCCCATTAATGCACGTTGATACGGATTGGAAATTCAAAGAAATGATTGAATTTCGTAATAATCTAGCAGAAAAGTATGACTTCGATTTAATTGTCCATAAAAACCCTGAAGGGCTTGCTATGGGTGTAGGTCCGTTTACCCATGGTAGTGCCAAACATACCGACATCATGAAAACACAAGGTTTAAAACAAGCATTAGACATGCATGGTTTTGACGCCGCTTTTGGTGGTGCCCGTCGTGATGAAGAAAAGTCTCGTGCTAAAGAACGTGTTTATTCATTTCGCGATAAAAATCATCGTTGGGATCCTAAAAACCAACGTCCAGAGCTTTGGAATATTTATAACTCTAAAGTTGATCAAGGCGAAAGTATTCGTGTGTTCCCATTGTCTAATTGGACCGAACTTGATATTTGGCAGTATATTTATCAAGAAGATATTGAAATGGTTCCACTTTATTTTGCAGCCAAAAGACCTGTTGTTAAACGTGATGGCTCGTTAATCATGGTAGATGATGAACGCATGCCATTAAACGAAGGCGAAGTGCCTGAAATGAAATCAGTACGTTTTAGAACGCTAGGTTGTTACCCACTTACCGGCGCTATTGAATCGACTGCAACAACATTGCCTGAAATTATTCAAGAAATGCTTTTAACAACCACTTCTGAGCGACAAGGTCGAGTCATTGATAATGATTCAGCCGGTTCAATGGAAAAGAAAAAAATGGAAGGGTACTTTTAATGAACACTGAACAAACATTATTGGCAACAGATATTGAAGGCTACTTAAAACAGCATGAAAACAAAGATATGCTGCGTTTTATCACCTGTGGCAGTGTAGATGACGGAAAGTCGACATTAATAGGCCGCTTACTTTTTGATAGCAAAATGATTTTTGAAGATCAGATGGCTGCTATTGAAAAAGATTCTAAAAAGTTTAATACCACAGATGGTGATTTTGATTTAGCGTTACTCGTTGACGGTTTACAGTCTGAACGCGAACAGGGTATTACTATAGATGTTGCTTATCGTTACTTTGCTACAGAGCAACGTAAATTTATTATTGCCGATACTCCAGGCCATGAGCAGTACACACGTAATATGGCAACGGGTGCTTCTACATGTGACTTAGCCATTATATTAATTGATGCGCGTCATGGCGTGCAAGTGCAAACACGACGTCATTCATATATCTGTTCATTATTAGGTATTAAGCACGTGGTTATTGCTATTAATAAAATGGATGCAGTAGATTATGATCAAAAGACATACCAAAAAATTAAAAGTGATTACCGTGAATTTGCTAAATCATTAAACATTGAAGATGTTCGCTTTGTGCCTATTTCAGCTTTACGCGGCGATAACGTAGTCAACGAAAGTGAGCATATGCCTTGGTACCCAGGGTCACCTTTACTTAAGTTATTGAATACCGTGCAAATTAGCGGTGAAAAAAATAGTGCTTTTCGTTTTCCTGTTCAATACGTTAACCGTCCTAATTTAGACTTTAGAGGATTTGCCGGTACGATCGCCTCAGGTGAAATTCGTGTTGGTGATACTATTGTTGCGCTACCTTCAGGTAAGCAAAGTAAAATTAAGTCGATAGTAACTTTTGATGGCGAACTTGAAACGGCTTATGCCGATATGGCTGTAACACTGACGCTTGAAGATGAGATAGATGTTAGTCGCGGTGATATGATTGTGCGACCGCATGAGCAACCCGCTTCTTCTAATACCTTTAGTGCAGATGTTGTGTGGATGGATGAAGCGGCACTACAAATAGACCGTGAATACATTATTAAAGTGGGCACTCATGCTACGTTTGGCTCTGTTGATAAAATAGAATATAGCGTTAATGTTAATACCATGGAAAAGCAAGACGTACAGCATTTAGCGTTGAATGAAATAGGGCGTTGTAACTTTACGTTAAACGAACCTGTGCAGTTTGATGCTTATCAAGAGAACCGTCAAACAGGTGCTTTTATTATTATTGACCGTTTAACCAATGCAACGGTTGGCGCGGGCATGATAGCTTCACAACTGACGCAATTGGAAAAAGGACAGCCTAAAAAGTACAGTGATTACGAACTTGAACTTAATGCTTTTGTTTGTAAGCACTTTCCTCATTGGGGAGCTAAAAGTTTAGCTAAAAAGTAACGAGGCTAAAAGATGTAAACTAAGGGCAATGAGGTTCGTGTAAAAAACAGCTAGCAATATCTCAGTTTTTTACTCAGCCGCTTTGCTCTTAGTTATTATTTGCCTTTAATTTTTTCTTAAGATTAGCTGTTAAAAGTTAACAGGGTTTATATATTTGAATATAGATGCAGCGTTTGTACTATTAATATTTATTAGTACAATTATAGGTTTATTAAAGTTTCAGAAGCAGCCTGGAAAGGTTTTTGGCTTTACTTTTATTGCCCTTATTATTAGCGGACAAGTTTCAAATGAAGCGGTGTTAGCCAGTATGTCTAATAAAGGCTTAATAACGCTTATTTTGTTAATACTGTGTTCTTTAGCGTTAGAAAAAACTCGCTTACTGCGTATACTCGCCAGCAAAGTTTTATTCTCAAGTTATGGCAAAACCTGGATCAGGCTTTTTAGTTTAACGGTTGTTTCTTCAGCCTTGTTAAATAATACCGCCGTTGTCTCTACCATGCTGGCGCCGATTCGGAACAACCCTTATCATTCTGCTAGTCGATTATTATTACCCTTGTCTTATGCGGCTATTTTTGGCGGTACGCTAACCTTAATTGGCACGTCTACTAACTTAATTGTTAACAGTTTAGTCTTAAATGCTGATCTACCTGCCTTAGGCTTTTTTGATTTTTTCCCGGTAGGTGTTTTTATCGTTATTACTTGTGGCTGTGCGCTGTGGTTTTTATCTAAATATCTCCCCGAGACAGATATTAATTCAACGCTAGAAAGTTCATATTTATTAGATGCTAAAGTAGAAATTAATTCGGCATTGATTGGCAAAACAGTAGAAGAAAACGCTTTAAGACATTTAGACTCTTTATTTTTAATTGAAATAATTCGTGCGGGACAAACGATTACGCCTGTTTCTCCCGACCAAGTTATTAGTGCCAACGATAAGCTTATTTTTAATGGTGACGTTACTAAAGTAAACCAACTTAAGCAGTTTGATGGTTTAACTGTTTTTGCACACAAACAAGGCTTGTCTGATGACAACTTAACGGAAGTCTTCGTTCGCTCTGAAAGTGTACTCATTAATAAAACATTAAAAGGCGTTGGCTTTAGAGCTAAGTTTGACGCTGCTGTGGTAGCAATGAAAAGAGACGGGCAAGCCGTTACAGGTAAGCTTGGCGATGTTAGCATTCGTCCGGGTGATTACTTAGTGTTAGCAACTGGCCAAGATTTTAAAGCCAGAAATAATGTTGATAAAAACTTTATTGTTGTCAATGGCGTTGAGCCAGAATCAAAACTTACCGGTAAAAAAGAACCTTTTGTTATTATAAGTTTTTTCTTAACCGTAGCATTAAGTGCACTAGGGATTATTTCTTTATTCAAAGGAATGTTAGTGCTATTTTCTTTTTTCTTATTGTCGAATTGCTTGTCTAAAGATGAAGTGATTAGACGTTTTCCAATACAAATTTGGCTGATTATTTCTACGGCGCTAATGCTTGCCAGTGCGTTAATAAATAGTGGATTACTAACGTCTCTTGAAACGATTACTTCTTTGTCGGGCAGTATAACGCCGACCGTCGCCTTAATTATTATATTTTTATTAACGGTATTATTAACCGAGTTGGTCACTAATAATGCCGCAGCCGCGCTAATATTCCCAATAGCTTATAGTATAGCGTTGAACTATGGTGTAAATATTACTCCCTTTATTATGGCCGTAGCCTTTGGTGCCAGTGCTAGTTTTATTAGCCCATATGGGTATCAAACCAATTTAATGGTCTTTAGTGCCGGGCAATACCAGTTGATAGATTTTATAAAAATAGGTGTGCCCATTAGCGTTATATATTGCACTACTGCGATTTGTAGTATTTTATATTTCTTCCCTTTTTAGCTATTAATAGCGTCCAATGATAAATGTGAATTATGAAAAAAAATAACCCAGCAAGTCCTTATATAGAAAAAAACAACACAGAAAAATCGTCAGATGTAGTTTGGCATCAACAGAGTGTCACTGCTGAGCAAAAGTCTCAATTAAAAGGCCATAAAGCGGTATTGCTATGGTATACCGGCCTAAGTGGTTCGGGTAAATCTACCGTTGCCAACGCAGTTGAGCAAAAATTACTGGAACGTGGCTGTCACAGTTATTTACTTGATGGTGACAATGTTCGCCACGGTTTAAATAACGATTTAGGGTTCACTGACGAAGACCGTATTGAAAATATACGTAGGATAGGTGAAGTGGCTAAGTTATTTGTAGACGCAGGTTTGCTTGTTTCAACGGCCTTTATTTCTCCTTTTCAAAAAGACAGAGACCAAGCCAGAGCCTTACTTAAAGACGCGTTATTTTTAGAGGTATTTATTGATACGCCTTTAGATGTTTGTGAAAGCCGTGATCCTAAAGGTTTATATAAAAAAGCCAGAGCGGGTGAAATCGCTAATTTTACTGGTATAAGTTCGGCTTATGAAGCCCCTGAAACTGCTGAAATACATATCGAAACAGCGCATTTGTCTATTGAACAATGTGCTGATTTAGTGATAAACGCTTTAATAAAAAAACAAATTATAAAATCATAGTCTTTACCCATGGCTTTATCGAAAAAAAATAATTGTAAAGACTAAAAATAAAGGATTTATCTGTGAACTATGACGTATTTAATGGTGATGCCGACGGTATTATCGCCTTGCTGCAATTGCAATTAGCCAATCCGACAGCAAGTGTCAAAATTACCGGCGTTAAACGTGATATTGCTTTACTGCAACAGGTCGTTGAAATAACAAATGCCCAAGGCAATAGTAGAGACGAGAGTGTTATACGCGCTTTAGATATTTCAATGGAAAAAAATAAAGACGCATTGAATACCTTATTAGCTGAAGGCGTCAACGTAACTTATATCGATCATCACCGTGCGGGTGACATTCCGGAACATGTAAATTTACAAACGCATATTGATTTAGATGCAAATACTTGTACGGCTTTAATCGTTGATAAGATTTTAGCTGGGAAGTTTCATCATTGGGCAATTTGTGCCGCTTTTGGTGACAATCTTATTGCTAAGGCGACTAAGTTAGCCAATTTAGCCGGTTTAAACGATAACGAATGCGAGCAGTTAGAAACGTTAGGTACCTTAATTAACTACAATGGTTATGGTTCACATATTGACGATTTGCATTTTCATCCGGCAAGGTTATACGAATTACTGTTAGCTTATTCTAGCCCTTTTGATGCGATTAAAGATGCAGACTCTCCTTATTATATTTTGCAAAAACTATATAACCAAGACCATTTAAAAGCCGTTAACACCAAAGCATTTTATGACACAGCGTTATTAACCGCATTTGAATTACCGGATGAAACATGGGCCAGAAGAATAAGTGGTGTTTTTGGTAATGAATTAGCCAATATAAACCCAAAGAAAGCACACGCTATTTTTACAATAAATACTGATAACACCTATACGGTTTCTTTAAGAGCGCCATTAGCGAATAAACAAGGTGCTGGTGATATTTGTAGTCAGTTTGCTACAGGTGGAGGACGTGCGGCTGCCGCTGGTATCAATGCGCTTGCTAAAGATAAGATTGAAGCGTTTTTAGCCGCAGTAGCAGCTTACTATAGCGAATGAGTGACGTGATAAAATAGATAAGCGGTCACTGTAAAAATGAAACTGTTTATTTAACGTGTTTTTTGTTTATAGGAAAAAAGTGGTCCACCCGACAGGACTTGAACCTGTGACCTCACGCTTCGGAGGCGTGAACTCTATCCAGCTGAGCTACGGGTGGTTTGCTGTGTTAAGCGCGGCAAATACTATAATTAATCGTGAAAATTGTCTAGCTTTGTCGTCTTTATTTTCTGTACAGCAGGGAATTTTATGGTTCTTAGTCAAGCTAAGGATAAATAATGGAAAAAGATGTACTTTATTCCGCAACAACCCTAAAGTATTGGCTATAATAAAATCAGTTAATTTAACGCGTTATAGAATTGAATATGAAATCATGGAATAGTTTTATTAAGTTTTTGATGATTGGAATAACACTTTCCGTATCATTTTTTACATTGTCACAGAGTTACGATTTTGAACAGATCATTGTTGAGCCCTACGCAGACACGATAAAACGGACAGGGAAACTTGATTTTAAAAGAACGTTAAATTTGTCATTTAAAAGTAGTGGATATTTAGCTAAGTTAGCCGTTGATGAAGGGCAGTACTTTGAAAAAGATCAGCTCATTGCTTCTTTAGACACTCGTGAATTACTGCAAAATAAAAACGCTACTTATGCTCAATTATTACAAGCAAAGCGCGAAGTTAACCGCCAAAAAAAACTACTCGAAAATAAATTAAGCTCAGAACAAGATCTTGATGTGGCCTTAACTCGTGTTGAAACAAGCAGAGCTAACTATCAAGTCGCCTTTTATCATTTTGAAAAAGCACAAATTTTTGCGCCATTTTCAGGTGTAGTATTAAATCGTTATACTGAACTAGGTGAACTACAATCACCAGGCAGTAATGTACTAAAAATAGCCGCTTTAGAACAAAATTGGGTGGTAAAAGTTGCCTTAACAGGTAACGAAGTTAGCCAAGTGCGTTTAGGTCAAAAGGTGAATGTTTCTTTACAAGCACTTGGCGGTGTTATTGGCGAGGTAAGCAAAATACCTGCTATTGCTAATACCGATGGCAATATGTTTATTATAGAAGTGTTACTGCCAAATATTAATTTGAACAATGGTATTGTTGCTGGGCAAATTGCTGAAATCACCATCGACTTTACCAGTGATAACTTTGTTTATCGCTTACCGATATCGGCATTGGTAACTGTTAATAATAATGGTCAGGCCGTTTTTATTGTAAGGAATGAGCAAGACCTTAAGTATCAATCTTATGATATTTACCGTTTAGATAATCAGTTTGTTTATCTGTTTGCTTCGGTTGATGACCAACCCTTACAAATAGTGACGAGTGGTTGGCAACATATTTCAATAGGTAAGTAATTTTATGCTACTACCTAAACTCGCCATAAAAAACGCTCAGTTTACTCTAACGATAGTGGTGCTATTAGTACTGGTTGGTATTGTTTCATACTTTCAAATGCCACGTTCAGAAGACCCGCAATTTGATATGCCCATCACCTTAATTGAAGTGATTTATCCTGGTGCCTCACCCGCAGATATTGAAACTTTAGTGATAAATCCACTTGAGGAAGAATTTTCTGATATAGAAAATATCAAAAAAATTGAATCTCAGGTCAAAAATGGTGGGGCTCGTATTGAAATTACCTTTTTATATGGCACGGACTCCGAAGCTGCTTTTAACAAAGTAAAGCAAGCGGTTTCATCCGTTAAACCCAGTTTACCTCAAGGTGTTCATGACTTACTTGTTTTAAAAGCAACACCCTCTGGTGTCGCTATTATGCAACTGGCACTTTGGAGTGAGCCGATTGATTATAAAGATATGGAGTTTTACGCCAAACAGTTAGAAAAACGTTTAGAAGCGATTAACGACGTTCGAAAAGCGAATATTTGGGGATACCCTCAGCAAATTGTTGCGATTGACGTTAATTTAGCCTTGTTAAAGCATTACGGTTTATCTGTTACCGATATCAACGCAATTTTGCAAGGTCGAGCCGTAAATATTACCCCGGGTTATGTTGATGCAAGTTCAAGGCGCTTTAATGTAAAAGCCAGTGGGAATTTTGTGCAATTGGCCGAGTTAGGTGAAACGGTTATTCGCTCTGATGACAGTTTTATACTACGTTTAAAAGATGTTGCGACAATTGAATTTTCTGGATTAGAGCCTAATTATTTAGCATATTATGACAATAAGCCGGTTATTTTTCTAACCGTAGAGCAACGACCCGATACAAATATTTTTGCGCTAACTGAAAATATCGATAATGAAATAGCAAGTTTTACCGAAAGTTTACCTGACAACATGAATGTTGATGTGTTGTTTAAACAAGCGGATAGTGTTGAATCAAGAGTAAATGGTTTCTTTGATAACCTTTGGCAAGGACTAGTCTTAGTTGGCATTATGTCGCTAATATTCTTAGGGTTACGTGAATCTTTAGTGGTCATTGCGGTGATTCCGTTGTCATTTTTAGTGGCAATAGGTTGGTTAGATTTTATTGGCTTCGGTTTACAACAAATGTCGATTGTTGGATTGATCATTGCATTAGGTTTGCTAGTTGATAATGCCATTGTTGTTACCGAGAGTATTCATCGCGAAAAGAAAAAAGTCACGCCTCTTAGTGACGCGGCAGCATCTGGTACAAGCAAGGTTGGCTGGGCAATAACCAGTGGCACTGTTACCACGATGTTAGCGTTTTTACCTATGCTAATGTTAGCAAGCAGTACCGGTGACTTTGTTCGCTCAATGCCTGTTACTGTGGTATTAGTGTTACTCGCTTCTTTGTTAATTGCACTAACGTTAACGCCACTGTTAGCGAGCCGATTTTTTGCAGCCAATACAGAGAAAAACACCTCTAAAATAAAGACTTTGCAGCATTATGTGAATATATTTGCCGAGCAGACTTATGCAAAATGGTTAAGTCGGTTTATCAATTTACGCTGGATTGTTATTGTTATTGCAGTTTTATGCTTAGTGGGCATGTTGTCATTATTTGGCAAGGTGGGCGTGAGTCTTTTCCCTAAAGCGGAAAAGCCAATGATCATGCTTGATGTTGAAACACCGCCTAATTCATCGTTAGCTTATACTGATAAAGTTATGCAAAAAATGACTAAAATCATCGAAAAAAATGATTTAGTAGAAAAAGTTGCTTTAAATGTTGGTAGTGCCAACCCTCGTATTTATTACAATCAAATTCCTAAACGTGGTGTGGCAACTTATGGCCAGGTTATTGTTGTATTGGCTGAATATGACGCGGTAAGAGTCTCTAGTTTTGTTAGTGAACTGCGCGAAGAGTTCGGTCAGTGGCAGGAAGCTAAAATTACGGTTAGTGAGTTTACGCAAGGTCCGGTTACTGACTTACCCATAAGCGTTAGGTTAATGAGTGAGTCACTGTCTGACTTAGAGCTGGTTGCTAATGATCTTGCCAATATGATGGCAAATACAAAAGGCATCATAAATATTGATAACCCAATTGGTGTTGCTAATACAGAGCTTCTGCTGGATATCAATTATGAAAAAGCAGGTTTAAGCAATATAGATATCAATACCCTTGATACTACTTTACAGACGATACTTTCTGGAACATCCATAGGGCAATTTAATGACGATAACGGTGAAAATTATCCCATTATTGTGCGTCGTAAAAATCCAGATATTGATGGTTTAGCTGATATTAATGTTACTAATCGATTAGGTGAAGCTATTCCGCTTAATCAATTTATTAGTACTAAACTGCAAAAAGGTCGCACTGAGTTTTATCATTATCAAAAATTACGTATGGCAAAAGTATCTGCAGATGTAGATAAAAATTATACGGTAAGTGAGCTTACGGCTAACGTTATTGCGTACTTAGATGAGTATAAAATGCCAAACGGCGTTAGTTATAATTTGGGAGGAGAAGAAGAATCTCGTCAAGAAAATTTTTCTGGGCTCACTCAAATCATGCTTGTTACCGCTATTGGTATTTTCGCGGTGCTGGTCTTACAGTTTAAGTCTTTTTTACAACCCATCGTAATTTTTACTTCAATTCCCTTTGCTATGGCAGGCTCGATAATAGGTTTATATTTAACCGAACAATCCTTTTCAATGATGGCATTTATTGGTTTAATTAGTCTGTTTGGGATAGTGGTCAATAATGCCATTATATTAATTGATACCACCAATCGAAACCTTGCAGAGTCAGCTAGCTTAAAAGAAGCCATTATAACGGCTAGCGCAAGCCGTTTTACCCCAATATTATTAACAACGCTAACAACTATTGGTGGACTGTTGCCCTTAACTATTTTTGGTGGTGCGTTATGGCAGCCTTTAGGCACTGTTATTATTTCAGGCTTATGTGTCTCGGCTATCGCGAGCTTTTTATTAGTACCGGTATTAACCGACGTATTTACTGAAGATAAAAAACAAAACAACGACTAAACAAAAACTCAACAAGAAGTTTATATTATGGATTCATTAGGTCTATTTGGTTATTCATTAGCTGGCATTGCATATTTAGTTTTTGCGCTACTGATTTTTGCTGCACGAAATAAGACAACGCTCGCTCGCTGGGTATTAGTTTCTGTATTAGTCACGGTTATTGCTAATGGGGTTGCTGCCTTACAAATAAAGTTAGGCTTTAGCCTGCAGTGGGCGATGCTTGCAGATGGCTTTAAAGTAGCTTGCTGGTCGTTATTAATCTTGCTTTGTAACACAGAACAACGCTCTTTTCGGGCGGTTATTGCTAATTCACATATTCGTCAATATATCAAAGTTTGGACCATACTCATGGTTGCTTGCTGGTTGGCGAGTGTCTTATTGAATTATTCCTATGAGTATTTATTTCTACTTTTTATTGTGCTTAATTTATGGAGTTTAGTGCTACTAGAGCAGTTATACCGAAGTGCTGATTCACAAGTGCGCTGGGCTATTTGGCCGATGGTTATTGCATTAGCCAGCGTTGCGATTTTTGACTTTGTTTTATATGCACAAGCCACTATGGTTGACGGTATTGATTTTGATTTTTGGTTTAGTCGTGGCTTTATCTCTCTTATTGTTGTGCCTCTATTACTCATTAGTACTCGACGGATTCGTAATGGAGCAGTAAGAATTTTTGTTTCTCGACATGTTGTTTTTTATAGCTCAATGTTGATGATTGCCGGTATATATTTGTTGGTTATGGCCTTTGCTGGCTATGTTATTAACTACATAGGTGGAGAGTGGGGCAGCGTTGTTAGTATCGGCTTTCTAATGTTAAGTGCTTTAGTATTAGTCGCTTTATTTATTACCGAATCGTTGCGCCGGAAATTAAAAGTGTTTATAGCAAAAAACTTTTTTGCTAATAAATACGAATACCGCGATGAATGGTTAAACCTTATTGAAAAAATAGAAACCACCAATGCTGAAAGCTATTATCAAATGGCAACTCAAATAATGATGTCAAAAGTAGATGCATATGCTGGCGCTATTTTGAAAAAAGTAACAGGTCAACGTTTCAGTGTTCAATATTCTGAAAAATTGCTTCTAGATGATACCTTTAATCAGCAACTGGTCGAGTGCAGTCTTTTTTGTCAGCGCCAAGGCTGGATCATTGATGTTGAAGAATATCGCCAAACACCAACTGTTTATCCTGGCTTATCTCTGGACTTATCATTGTTCGATACCAAAAGTATCAGAATTATAGTCCCTATTTTTATTGGTAAAGCATTCTATGGGATGTTTATTTTAGCGGGAAAAAATCAAGTTAAGCAATTAAATTGGGAAGACAGAGATTTACTTTTTGCTATATCTAAACAGTTAGGGAATTTCGTTTCTTTACATGAAGCTAATGATAAATTAGCAGAATCAAAACAGTTTGATGCCTTTAACCGTATGTCCGCTTTTTTGGTGCATGATTTGAAAAATGTTCAAGCTCAGTTAGCACTTATTACCTCTAATGAAGAAAAACACCGGGATAACCCAGAGTTTATTGCTGATGTTTTTGAAACGGTAGAGTCAGCGACAGAACGCTTATCTAAAGTGCTTTCGCAATTACGTAATAAACAAGCAGCTCAATCTAAAAGTGAGTTGGTTGATATTTCAGCAATCATTAACAGTGTAATAGAGCAGAGAAATATTGAGTTACCTAAAGTGAGCTTTAATAAAATCAACCATTGCGAAATGGCTATTGATAATGAAACGTTTCATTCAGTGCTCAATCACTTAATACAGAATGCACAGGAAGCGACAAGCAAAGATGGCTGGGTTAAAGTAGAGCTTACTCAGATAGAAAACCATATAGGAATTAAAATTTCTGATAATGGCTGCGGTATGTCGGCAGACTTTATTAATAATCGACTATTCAAACCTTTTGATACCACTAAAGGTAATGCGGGTATGGGCATTGGTGTATTCGAGGCCAAGCAATTTGTTGAAGGTATTGCCGGAATAATTAAAGTCGAGAGTATTGAAAATAAAGGCACTGTTTTTATAATAGACTTACCAATAAATCCAAGTTTATAAATGATATATTACGGTGGAATACAGATCCTGAAATAAATTCAGGATGACGTTCATGGATTTAGGATGACGTACGCGGAATCAGGCAGGCGTGCGTGGACTTAGGACGATGTACCTGGATTCAGAGCGACGACAGGTAAAGTTGTTTTCCCCGTCATGCTGAACTCGTTTCAGTATCTGGGTTAAGATCCTGAAATAAATTCAGGGTGACGTTCATGAGTTCAGGCTGACGCTCGTGGATTCAGAATGACATATGTGGTTTCTTGACGACGATAGGTAAGGTTGTTTTTCCCCGTCATGCTGAACTTGTTTCAGTATCCGGGTTGGGATCCTGAAATAAATTCAGGATGACGTTCATGAGTTCAAGATGACGTTTGTGGATTCAGGCTGACGTTCGTGGATTCAGAATGACATATGTTGTTTCAGAACGACGATAGGTAAGGTTTTTTCCGTCATGCTGAACTCGTTTCAGTATCTGGGTTAAGATCCTGAAATAAATTCAGGATGACGTTCATGAGTTCAGGCTGACGCTCGTGGATTCAGAATGACATATGTGGTTTCATGACGACGATAGGTAAGGTTGTTTTTCCCCGTCATGCTGAACTCGTTTCAGTATCTGGGCTGGGATCCTGAAACGAGTTCAGCATGACGTTCATGAGTTCAAGATGACGTTTGTGGATTCAGGCTGACGTTTGTGGATTCAGAATGACATATGTTGTTTCAGGACGACGATAGGTAAGGTTTTTTCCGTCATGCTGAACTCGTTTCAGTATCTGGGTTAAGAACCTGAAATAAATTCAGGATGACGTTTGTGGATTCAGGATAACGTTTGTGGTTTCAGAGTGACATTCGTGGATTCGGAATGACATATGTTGTTTCAGGACGACGATAGGTAAGGTTTTTTCCGTCATGCTGAACTCGTTTCAGTATCTGGGTTAAGATCCTGAAATAAATTCAGGATGACGTTCATGAGTTCAGGCTGACGCTCGTGGATTCGGAATGACATATGTTGTTTCAGGACGACGATAGGTAAGGTTTTTTCCGTCATGCTGAACTCGTTTCAGTATCTGGGTTAAGATCCTGAAATAAATTCAGGATGACGTTCGTGGTTTCAGGATAACGTACGTGAGTTCAGGATGACGATTGTGGATTCAGGCTGACGATAGGTCAGGTTTTTTCCCGTCATGCTGAACTTGTTTCAGTATCTGGGTTGAGATCCTGAAATAAATTCAGGATGACGTACGTAGATTGAGTACGGCGTTCATGAATTCAGGGTCACGCGCTCAAATAAAGCGTATACATAATAAAAGGGTTTTAGTCGTATGGAAAAGTTACTGATCATTGATGATGATAAAGGAATACAAAAGCAACTTAAGTGGAGCTTATCTGATTATGAGGCTGTATTAGCAGGTGATCGTGAAAGTGCTATTGCTGCAGTACGTCGCTTTGAACCCAAAGTTGTTACGCTTGATTTAGGTTTGCCGCCAGATGAAGCTAATGCCACTGAAGGTTTAGCGGCATTACAGGAAATTTTGACCATAGCGCCTCATACTAAGGTGATAGTGATCACCGGCAATGATGATCGTACTAATGCGTTAAAAGCTATTTCTGCGGGTGCCTACGACTTTTATCAAAAGCCAATAGATGCTGATGTGATCAATGTCATTATTGCTCGGGCTTTTAGTGTTTCGGCAATTGAAGAAGAAAACCGTAAGATGCGTCAAGTTGCGGGTAGTGATATTGGCATTATTGGAAACAGTGAAGCTATTGACCGCCTCCGCATGATGGTAAAACGTATTGCGCCAACCCAAATTACTGCCTTATTACTGGGCGAAAGCGGCACAGGTAAAGAAGTAACCGCCAATGCCGTGCATATTGCCAGTGAGCGCAGTAATAAGCCCTTTGTTGCTATTAACTGTGCTTCTATCCCTGAAAACTTATTAGAAAGTGAATTGTTTGGTTTTGAAAAAGGAGCCTTTACCGGTGCTCATCGTGCGACTAAAGGCAAAATAGAGTGTGCAGAAGGCGGTACTTTATTTCTTGATGAAATTGGTGATATGCCCTTTAGCTTGCAAGCAAAACTATTACGCTTCTTACAAGAAAAAACGATTGAACGCCTTGGTGGTCGACAAGAAATTAATGTGGATGTTCGAGTCGTTTGTGCAACCAATCAAAACTTAGAACAAATGGTTAAAGATAAAACTTTCCGTGAAGACTTATTTTACCGCGTTAGTGAAATAACCTTAAATATACCCCCTCTTCGTGATCGAGATGAAGACGTATTAATTCTGGCTCAATATTTTTTACAGATGTACGCACTTGAATATAAACGTAATGTAAAAAGTTTTTCAGAAGACGGTTTAAGTGCTATTAAGGCTCATAAATGGCCGGGTAATATTCGTGAGTTACAAAATAAAGTAAAAAGTTCGGTAATTATGACGACTGGCACACAAGTGACTGCTTTTGACTTAGGCTTTTTTGATCATACGAATACTGAACTTGAGTTGTCTTTGAATTTGCGTTCGGTGCGAGAAAAAGCAGAGTCACTGGCTATTCAAAAAGCTTATGCGCTAGCCGAAGGCAATATGTCAAAAGCTGCAGAATTACTGGGTGTTACTAGACCAACATTGTATTCATTAATTGAAAAATATGGCCTAACAATTAACGAAACCTAGATGATTTGAAATACGGAGAAGGTTTTGTTATAAAATCTTCTCCACTAATTAAGGATGTTAACTCTTATCGTTTTCACTACTTCGTTCAGAATTAGTATCGGCAATTGTATCAGCCGTTAGTTCTGAGTTAGCTTCAATACTTTCATCGATATTACTTTCAGCATATAAACGACTCTTCTGCTTAAGGAGTTTATCAACATAACGCGCCATTTTAATTTTCTGCTTAATCGACGACTCTAATATCTCTTCTACTTCTCTTAATATTTCTTTCATGTTTTCAACATTCTCAGTTGAATTAACGATGAGCTGTGCGCTAGCCTGGCTAGGTTCATTACTGGCTAATTGTACTTTATGAAGTGAACCGGTTAACTCTACTTGCATCTCTAACGCGACTTCGTTAATTGCGTCAACATCAATACAAGCTAGCTCTTCTAAAAACCCAAATAATAATAAACGGTCAACAAAAATATTGATTTTTCTTGGAACGCCTAACGTTTTTTCATGAATAACGTTAAAGCCTTCATCTGAGAAGAGTGCCTCTTTAATACAACCTGCTTGCTGCAATCTATGATTAATGTATTCTTTAACTTCGTCACTAGTCAGTGGTTTTAAATGCGCAGATGCAATAATACGTTGACGAAATTGCTCCATATTAGGCGCTTGAATAATATCTTTAAGTTCTTCTTGTCCGAGAAGAAAACTTTGTATCAATGGTTTATTATCCAGCTGAAAATTCGATAACATGCGGAGTTCTTCAACGGTTTCTATAGGTAAATTTTGTGCTTCATCAACAATCAACAAAGCCCGCTTACCTTGGCGATTCAAATCAATAAGAAACTGTTCAATTGACTGTAGTAACTCAGCTTTGCTTTTACCTTTAACCGAGATCTTAAATTCAAAAGCAACAAGTTCAAGTAATTCCTGCGGGTCGAGCTTAGTCGTGACAAGTTGAGCGGCAACAATTGAATCGTCAGCAATATTGTTTAAAAGGTTACGCGCTATTGTTGTTTTACCCGTGCCTATAGGCCCAGTAACTACAATAAAACCTTCGCCTTGATCTAAGCCATATTGTAAATAAGACATTGCTCTTTGGTGGTTGCTTGACGCGAAAAAGAAACGTGGGTCGGGACTTAACTGAAAAGGACGCTCTTTAAAACCATAATAATTTTCGTACATACTGCTAAAAACCTTTATTGAATTTGAGGGTGATTCTGTCTTCCTCATAATTGAATGATTGCGTCGTAGAACTGCGGTTAAGATGGCTTACGCCTAATTTAACGGTCAGTTTACTATTTAAGGATTTGTCATACTCAAGACTATAACGTCGGTAGCGGTCTTGACGGCCATTTTCTTGCCCAAGTAAAAAGTGGGTGTCAGTATATTCAAGCATGAAATTTATATTTGATTTACCACTCACTTTGCGTTTAATCGCAAATGATGCCTTTTTATTTTCATCTTGGGTACGGGTATTTAAATTTTCGCGGGTCAATTTTGATAGCTCAACGCTGAAAGTGGTTCGCGGTAGTGCTAATTCTGAAGACCACAGTAACTGTTTGTTTAATGAAAGGCCTAAATCTTCCACTAAAACAAAATCATTTAAGTTGACTAGCTGATAATTATCAAAATCGATATTATCATTATTATTGACAAAACAGGTTGAAGAGTCAGCTATATCACCTTGTGGGCACCAAAAGCTACCTAAGGCGACACTTTCATAATTATTACGGGTAAATGCTTGAACCTCTTCGACATAAGTAATGGTATTGGTTAAACGCTTGTTTTTATGTACAAAGTCAAACCCATAACTTTCTCCGTAAAAGCGTTGGCCGTAATCAATTATTAAGGTCGTTCTTTGGCTAGGCTCCCAGCGAATTGTGGCCGCAGCATAGTCTTGTTGTTCTTTACCATCAAGGTCTAGTTGAGTACCGGTAGGTGTGTTATAAGATAGGTCTAATAGGAGCCTAGGGCTTATTAACCAGCGTAAGCCGCCGCCATAAGAGTCTGATTCAAGTGATGAACTATTATCAACAAGATCACCATCATTAGTTTCATCATAATATCGTATAAACGGAGTTATCTTATAGCCCGTAATCAAACCGATTTTAACTTCGCCTTTAAATAACTGTCCGTCTCTGCCTTGATTAGTCGCATCAGAATATTCAGATGACATATCCCAATATACATTTCGAGCAGCAGAGCCATTTTCACTTAAAAACTGTACAGCATAGCCTTCTTGTTCACCTATACCGTCTTGTGATTTAGTTGTTTGGTATTGAATGCCCGACCCAACAATAAAATCACTATTATTAATCGTGTACTGAAAACCACCCGAATAATTTTCAACTCTGATGGTGTCACCAGAAACAATATCTGCGAGCGCATTACTGGAATTATTACGTGCTTGGTTTGATATTGCAGCACTACCGATTAAAGCAAGTCCTTTAGGGCCTAGCTTTAAGCGAAAAGAACTGTCCAATGTATGATAGTCATCATCGGAATCATGGTCATGGCTGTAAATTGCATAAAGACTTTTTGCATCAAAGGTAAAATCTAATTTTTTTGATGAAAACAGAGTACTTAATTCAACACCTGTTTGACTAACTAAACTTGCTGTTGTGTCGTTAACAGATAAATTAACATTATCTGTATAGGTTTCATCAATAATTAACTGTGGTGTAAACTGCCATTCCCCTGCGAAAGTATTTGCAGATAAAATGGCAAAGATTGCTGCAGCTAATACTGTCTTATTTAGTGCCGTATCCATAACCATAATAGCCATACATATCCTTGTGAGATCTGATTGCTTTGTTTAGCACTAAACCCAGTGCTAAATCTTCGTTGAGGTTTTCTGTCGCTTTTTGAATATCTGCTAAGAGCGTTTTTGATTCTTCAACTACGACCAGTGCTTGGCCCATTAAATTGGCTAAGACCATCGTTTCTGTAACGCCAATTAACGGTGGACAGTCAAATATTACAATACGGTCAGGGTAGCGCTCTGCAAGTTCTTTAGCTAAAGACTCCATACGGTCACTGGCGAGTAACTCATTAGAAAGATGATGAGGTTCACCTGCAGGTATTATTTTAAGCTTATCAATATTGGTACTGTACATTATTTCAGAAATATCGCGCTTCTCACCCAGTAAGTATTCAATCAAGCCAGGGACTTGCTTAAAACCTAATTCTCTATTTATGCTTGGGCGTAGAACATCTGCGTCTATTAGCAATACTGTTTTATCTTGTTCTAAAGCGATACTTAGCGCTAAGTTAATTGAAATAAAAGTTTTGCCTTCATTCGGTTTAGAGCTGCTTATCATAACCAAATTACTGTTTTTAAGCGTTTTAGAGCCTGAGCCAAAGGCATTGTTTAAGAGCTTACGTTTAATTAGCCTAAACTCATCTTTAATACTTTTTCTGGTACCGTTATCGATTAAGAAACCACGACTTTCTAGGTCTTTTTTGTTGAGTTCTAAAATTTCATTATTGCTATGGTTTTCTGAGCTTGTATCCTTCGCTACACTTTCTGCTATTTTTTGTGGTGCAGCTATAACTGCATCCTCAGTGACTATAGTCGGATTTCCTTGTTGAGCAATTTTTTGCTTTGCGAGCGCTTTTTCTATGGTACTCATAAATTAAAAATCCTATGTATCGGCGCTTGTATGACATCGGGAAATAACGTGTAAGCCACAAAAAAGCACAGCAGTAAAATCAGCAAGCTATTAGAAACAAAAAATAGAATAGTTTTACGAGTATCTTTACTTTGCAGGCCTATATTTTCAGTAGCAGAAACAATACCAAAAATAGGAATGCCCGTTGCCCGAGCTACTTGGCTACTTGAAGTGACCACTGGGTTTATTTGACTGAATAAAAATGAAATCCCTAAACCCACGCCAACACCTAAAAAGGTGATAACGGCATAAAATAAAATACGTTTAGGTCCCGCTGGTTTTAATGGTGCAAGAGGAGGATCAATCACTTTAAAATTGATTTTACTGGTTGTTTCATCAGCAGATTGTCCGATCAGCGCTTTTTCTTTACGATTAAGTAAATCTTCATATTGTTTTTTAGTGATATCGTAGCCACGGTCTAGGCCTACTAACTCAGCTTCGATTTCAGGCAGAGTATGAATCTTATTTTCAAGTTCCTTAACCGTATTTCTATAGTCGTTCGCTCTAACTTCCATCGAAGCAACTTGACCTTCAAGCTGATTAACTTGAATTTGAATTTCTTGAATTACCGGGTTCTGACTAATTGGTGCGTAGTCATTGTTATCATCATTGTTACTCGATAAGTACTGTTCAATTTCTTCATTTCTTTTCTTTGATAAATGCTCAAGGCGACGCTGAACTTCTTTTACATCAGGGTGTTGCTCTGTGTACCTAAGTTGTAAAGAATCTAATTGGCCTTCTAACTCTGCAATACGATCATCGTAGGTAGTTTTAACACTATTCGAATCAACGATATTACTTTGTTGAGAAGAGTTAGCGGCAGCAGGTTGCTCTAACTTGGCTTTTGAACCAGCTAATTGCGTTTTTGTTTCGAGTAGAATAAGCTCAATAGTCTTTAATTGTTCTTTTGCATTATTAAGTTTTTGGTAATAGCCACCGTATTGATTAGGCAGTACTTCACTATACTTTTGTTTGAAATTCGTAAGCCGTGCTTCTGCTTTTAATAAGCGATTTTCATATTCATTAATTTGGCTATCAAGAAATTTTTGCGCTGAATCGGAGTCTCGACGATTTTCGCCACGGGTATTTTCAATGAAAACCGTGATCACAGACTGAACAACATCACGCGCCATTATTGGATCTTTATCGGTAAATTTTATGGTGAATATATTATCTTTACTACCACCTGTTTTATTTATGGAAATATTGTCCCTCAAACGAAGAATTAAATTTTCAAACTCTTGTGGCGTATTAGCTTGTACATCTAGATCCGTCATTCTAGATATACGCTCTAAGTTGGGTCGGCTTAATAAAGTTCTTACCATTAAACGAATTTGTACATCCGGATTTGACTCAACGGTCATACCTTTTAATAAAGGTCTTAAAATTGATTGGGTATCAGCAAACACTCGCGCTTCTGACTCATAAGTATCTGGTAGCTGTGAAACTACTAACCAACCTAAAGGGCAAATAAGCCAAGTAGCAATCATAAGATAGCGGCGTTTTATCCACATACCTTTTAAATAATCTAAAATTTGTTCAAGTGTTTCTTGCATTCCTGACCTCTAAATACAGGCAATTAATAAAATAGGCGATTGTTTTCTTATTTAACTAAAACTAAAACCAAGTTTCAGGGATAACAATTATATCACCGGGCAAAACGTCAACGTTAGCCGCTATCTCGCCATTCTTAATTAAGTCTTCAATATAAATTTCATATTGTTTTTGTTTGCCATTTTCCACTCTTACTAAAATAGCATCATTACCATCAGCAAATTCAGTTAAGCCACCGACCTGAATCATTACGTCGAGCAATGTCATTTGCTGAATATAATTGATTGACTTAGGTTCTGCAGCTTCACCAATAACACGTATCTGCTCACTAAATGGGCCAACAAAATTATTTACGGTTACGGTAACTACGGGCTCTCTCAAGTAAGTTGCTAGAATTTCTTCAATAGTTCGCGCGAGTTCGGTAGGTGTTTTGCCTGATACAGGTATATCTTCAACTAAAGAGGTGGTTATCATTCCGTCGGGACGCACAACAAATGTGCCTGAAACTTCAGGGTTACGCCATACGAATATATTAACAACATCACCGGCACCAATTAAATATTTATAAGTGCTAACATCAACCGTATTCGATTGGTGTATGGTGGCTGGTGGTAAGGTTAATGTACTACAACCTGAAATAACATAAGCTATAGTTAGTAGTATTGCTGTTTTTAGTTGACCGAGCATATTCTTTTCCATGGTTATAACCTTCTTTATACATCGAATTTATTAAATTGATACTAAGCTATCTGATTGTATGTGATTTTTACAAAGGTTGCACAACATTTAATAGGTGTAAAAAACTTATGATTATTGCTATTATCTTACACGCTTATGTTTTGGGTGTTTTTTACTAAAAATCATAAATGAACAAGTTGAATCTGTTAATAATAAAGGGAATAATTAATTCATATGTCTAGCCCAAAGTTTCGAGATCTATCTTCGGGTAGTAAATCTTTAGTTATTATTGAACTGATTTTTTTCGCGGGTTCATTATTACTGACTGTCTATTTAAATAGCTTGTTTTTATTTGTCGAGCATCAAAACATACCTACTAATTTATTGGCTATTTGCGCGATTGTTTTCGCGCTAATGGTACAACTATCATTATTAGCTCTAGGTTTATATAACTCGAAGCTTCGTGAAAATTACCGTGGTATTGTCAGGCGTTTGCTTGTTTCTGTAGCGATTGGCTTCTTTATTGTGACCCTAATTAATCCCTTATATGGTCAACACGCTTTAAAAATTGAATTACTTGCACTGGCGGCATTATTTAGTCTTATTATTGATAGTGCTTTTCGTTATTTTACCCTGCAAGTTGACTTTTTTGGTTTCAGTAAAAGAGTGGTATTAGTGCTTGGCGCAGGTGATCGAGCCTCTATTATCGAAAAACGTATGCGCCGAGATGTCGACAGGCAGGGGTTTTACATGCACGGCTTTGTTATTATGCCAGGTGACACCGAAACAGGCATAGTTAACGAAAACAGGATTGCATTAGAAGGTTCTCTGGTTAATTATGCACTAGAGCATGGTATCGACGAAATTGTTGTTGCTAGTGATGAACGTCGTGATAATTTACCGGTTGATGAACTTTTTGCCTGTAAAATACGTGGCGTAGAAATTACCGAAATTCTCGATTTTATCGAGCGTGAAACAGGTCAAATTGCCGTAAACCTTATTTATCCAAGTTGGGTGATCTATTCAAATGGTTTTGCTTCAGGTAACCATTTACGCAATACCTTAGATTGGGTTTTTAACGCGGCTATTGCTATTGCTTTAACCTTAGTTACTTGGCCAGTTATGCTAATAACAGCCATACTTATTAAATTAGACGAAGGCATGAAAGCCCCTATTTTTTATCTACAAGAGCGCGTTGGCTTAGATGGACAAGCTTTTAATATTTATAAATTCAGAAGTATGCGTATTGACGCCGAAAAAAATGGTGCTCAAATGGCCTCCGAAAATGATGATCGGACTACGAGTATTGGTAAATTCATTCGTAAATACCGTGTCGACGAATTACCACAAATACTCAATGTAATACGTGGCGATATGGGCTTTGTTGGCCCGCGTCCTGAACGTCCTGAATTTGTTCAGCAGCTTATTAAAAACTTACCTTACTACAACGAACGTCATAATGTTAAGCCAGGTTTAACAGGCTGGGCACAATTAAAGTACCCTTATGGTTCAACAGAAGAAGACTCATTAGAGAAGCTTAAATATGATTTGTATTATATTAAGCACCGTAGCTTTATGTTGGACTTATTAATTTTAATTAGAACGGTTGAAATTGTTTTATTTGGCAAAGGAAGATAAATAAAATGCTCTCTCTACTTGCTGTGAGTAATATTATATTGGAACAAGGGTTATATTTGTGAGCCAAATTATTAATGCGATGACAGTCGATGTTGAAGATTACTTTCACGTATCTGCGTTTGAAAATACTATTGCTAAAGCCGATTGGGAAAAAACGCCATTACGTGTTGAACATAATACTTATCGGTTACTTGAATTATTTGAAAAGCATAATGTTAAAAGTACTTTTTTTACATTAGGTTGGGTCGCAGAACGTTGCCCTAACTTGATTAAAGCGATAGTTGACCAAGGACATGAATTAGCAAGCCATGGTTTTGCACATCAGCGTATCACTGAAATGAGTAAAGACGATTTTGTTACTGATGTTGTAAAAAGTAAAAATATTTTAGAACAATTGTCTGGCACTGAAGTTATAGGTTATCGTGCGCCAAGTTTTTCACTTAATGATACTAATACATGGGTTTATGAAAAATTAATTGAATTAGGCTTCCAATATAGCTCGAGTACTTATCCCATTCAACACGACTTATATGGGGTGCCGAATTGGCCTCGTTTTATACATGAACGTTCAGAAAGCTTTGGTGGACAAAAAATAATTGAAATACCCATACCAACCCTGCGTAAGAATAATATCAATACAGGTATTGGTGGTGGCGGTTATTTTCGTTTATATCCATATTGGCTTTCTAAGAAACGTATTGATAAATTCCACCAACAGGAACAAAAACCTTACAGCTTTTACTTTCACCCTTGGGAAATAGATCCAGAACAACCAAGAGTGAAAGATGCGCCACTAAAATCAAAGTTCAGGCACTACATAAATTTGTCGCGTATGGAAGGTAAATTAGAACGACTGCTAAAGGATTATCAGTGGGACACAATGAAGAGTGTTTATTTAAATAAAAATACCAAAGAAAATGGAATGACTTAACTATGCTAAACAATAAGTTTGTTACTAATGTTTCACTCACCAGTGGCATAATATTATGCATGTTTTTTGCTTTTAATAGCTCTTTTAGTAAACTTATTGATATTTGGCAAAGCTCTAATACCTATGGGCATGGTTTTTTAATTTTACCCATCGTTTTATGGTTGGTGTATCGCAAAAAACACTTGCTTGCAAAAGTAGGCACTCAACCTTCTGTATTAGCACTGTTCTTTGTTGGTTTAACTTCATTTTTTTGGTTTATTAGTGCTTTATCTTATATTAATGTTGTTGAGCAATTTGCCTTATTCAGTTTGTTCATTGTTTTAACATGGGCCTTTTTTGGCTGGAAAATTGTGCTATCGTTAAAGTTTCCTCTAGCATTTTTATACCTTTCAATTCCTATAGGGGATTTTTTAATCCCTTATCTGCAGTTTATTACTGCCGATATATCTGTTTTTATGATTAAAGTATTTGGTATACCAGTATTTCGAGACGGTATGTACATACAAATACCTAATGGAAACTTTCTTGTAGCAGAAGCATGTAGTGGCATACGCTTTTTGATTTCAACAATTACCATTGGTGTTTTATATTCTTACCTAAATTTTAATAAATTATATAAGCAAATACTCTTTGTATTACTCTGTTGCATTGTTTCTATTGTAGGTAATGGCCTTAGAGCTTTTTTAATGATACTTATTGGCCATTTGTCTAACATGCAAGCCGCCGTAGGTTTTGATCACTTCGTTTATGGTGGGGTGTTTTTCAGTATTATTTTAGTTGTTCTATTTATCATCGGCTACTATATGTCGGATCCAATAAACGAAATAGAAAAGCCCATTAACACCAACGAGAAATGCGCTTCTCAAAAGTTTCCTTCATTACCCTTCATCGCTATAGCTTTATCATTTTTACTTATTGGTCCCGTATTAAAGTATAAATATGAAAATCATATAGCTGAATTGTCTTCTCAGCAAATCAATAAATCGGCTTCTCATTCTCCTTTGAGCTCAATGATTCTTACTAAGTTTAATCATAATTGGATGCCAACCTTTCCTGATGCCGATGCTACTTATATCTCATCATCAACCGAAAGTAATATCGACATATTCGTCGCTAAATACCTTTATGAAACTGATGATAAAGAAATTATCAGTTATAAAAACAGATTGTTTGATGTTGATTTCTGGTCAATTAAAGGTATTTCAGCTAATGAAATAACAACTGCAAAGGGTGAGCTAATACCTTATAGCTCTTTTACTATTGTAAACATGCAAGGCCAAGAGCGTAAGGTTAGGGTTATATATAAAGTAAATAGTATTTTATCAGCAAATAAAATTAAATTTAAGTTATTACAACTTATGAATAAAATAATGATGACTGACTTTGGCGGAGAGGTTATTGTATTGTCTTCAGCGAGTAAGCACGAAGCAGATAAACAATTAGATTTATTTATGTTTCAGCACTTTTTTGATATTAAACAACAGCTAACTTTGGCTAAATAAGGGATTATATACATTATGCTCATTTCTACCGTTATTCTTTCTTATAATTCTGTTAATCCAATACAGCGATGTTTAGACGAACTAATAAGTTCGCTTTTAAAATTTGATGAAGAAAGTGAAGTTTTTATTGTAGATAATGGCTCAAAAGATGGCAGTGTCGAATTAATTAAACAATATGAGAATAAATATCAAGAATCACATCCAGAGTTAATTAAACCTATCTTTTTTAGTGAAAACACAGGTACTACCTATTCTAGAAATGCCGCATTAAAAAAAGCCAAAGGAAAATTTGTTTTAGTATTAGATTCTGATGCTTATATTAACCACGATGCCATAAAAAGCTTAATTACTTACTTAGAAGCTAACAAAGGTGTTGGTATGGCCGTACCAAGACTTTCTTACAATAGTGGTAATTTTCAATTGTCTTGCGACGTATTTCCAACGCTTATTCATAAGTTAAAGCGTTTCTTATTTTTGAAAAAAATTGAATCAAAACCACATGTATTACAGTCAACTACTATACCTACAAATGTAGACTATGCCATTTCAGCCTGTTGGCTTTTAACGGAAGAGGCAGTTGATAAAATCGGCTTGTTTGATGAGAATATATTCTATTCACCAGAAGACGTAGATTATTGTTTACGTGTTTGGGAAAATGGTTTTAAAATTACTTATATTCCTTCAGCTAAAGTCATTCATGACGCCCAAGAGTTGTCTCGTGGTTTCAAGCTTTCAATTTTTCATTTTTCTCATTTAAAAGGACTTTTTTATCTAATGAATAAGCATAAATATTTCTGGGGTTTAACCAACCTTTACAAACGATTAAATAGATTTGGTTAGTCAAATGATGAAACAATTTCATATTTGCCATATTATTTTGAGGTTAGATGTCGGAGGTTTAGAAAGAGTATTAATAAATTTAATAAATACAATGCCTAACAATTTTAAGCACAGTATTATTTGCTTAGAGATAGCAACAGATTTTGGTAAGCTTTTAAATAAACAGGTTGATATAATTGAGCTAGAAAAACTGCCAGGAAGAGAATTTAAAACTCACAGGAAAATATTTTTTTGGTTGTTAAAGAATAAGCCTGAAGTTGTTCAAACATATAATTTGCCAGCCGTTGAATATCAGTCACTTGCATGGTTAGCTCGAGTTCCTCTTAGAATCCATGCTGAACATGGTAGAGAGGTAGATGATATTGATGGATTAAATAGAAAACGGAACCTTTTAAGAAAAATCTCTCTCCCCTTTGCTACTAAAGTTGTTTCAGTTTCAAATGATTTAACTAATTGGTTAAAGGATACTTTGAAAATAAAAGCTGAAAAAATTATATTTATAGCTAACGGGATAGACACAAATGTTTTTTGTTATAAAAATGTTACACCATATGAGTTTGTCATAGGTGCTGTTGGTAGGATAGATGATGTAAAAAATCACGAGTTACTGATTCGTTTAGGTAAGTATTTACGTGAAAATGAACCATCTATTTTCGAAGATATTACCATTGAAATAATTGGAGATGGACCAGGACTTTCTAAAATGAGAGCTTTAGTAGCTTCAGAAAAGCTAGACGATAAAATATTATTTTTAGGTAAAAGCTTTAATATAGTGGAAAAGCTGAATACTTTTTCTCTTTTTCTTCAGCCGTCAAAATATGAAGCAATGCCAATGACCGTATTGGAAGCAATGGCATGTCGATTACCCGTTATTGCTTCTAATGTTGGTGGTATTCCTAAAGTGATCAATCATGGAAAAAACGGCTTGTTGTTCGAGGCTAATAGTTTAGAAGCATTGGCTGAAAGAGTGATATATTTGTATCACAATGAAAACAAAAGAACCTACTTAGCAGCTAATGCTAGAGAGGATGCGGTACGTAATTATAGTTGTAAAGCTATGGCTGAAAACTATAAAAAACTTTATGAGTCGGTAAATTAAAATGTGTGGAATCTCTGGTATATTTAACTATTCTTCTCTTGACGTAGATATATCTTTATTGGAGAAGATGAATGACGCTCAATCACATAGAGGGCCTGATGATGAGGGATATTTTTATGATAACGGGATTGGATTAGCACACAGACGCTTATCTATAATAGATATTTCTTCTGGTCATCAACCGATAACAACTGGTGATGGAACTGTCACTATTGTTTTTAATGGTGAAATATATAACCATAAAGAATTAGCTATAAAGCTTAAAATTAAAGGACATCAATTTAAAACCCACAGTGATACTGAGGTGATTTTACACTCATGGGTTGAATGGGGAGAAGAATGTGTTCATCAACTTCGGGGCATGTTTTCATTTGCAATATGGGATGACAAGAAAAAAACCTTATTTATTGCTAGGGATAGACTAGGAATCAAGCCATTGTATTACTTTGAAGATAAGGGGACCGTGTATTTCGGTTCTGAGCTTAAAGTATTATTGCAAAGTGGAAAAGTTAATAAAGAGTTTAATCATCAAGCAGTAGAAGATTATTTTTCCTTAGGATACATCCCTGAACCTAAAACAATATACAGTAAAGTGAGTAAACTGAAACCAGGTCACTTTCTTCTTTTAAAACAAGGAAAAAAAACAAAAATCATACAGCATGAATACTGGGATTTACAATTAAATGAAAGTAGTGAACAAAAAATTGAGCTGCAAGAGTTTGATAAACGTTTATCTGAAGCTGTGGGTATTAGAATGGAATCAGAAGTTCCTATTGGTGCATTTTTATCTGGTGGAATAGACTCAAGTGCTATTGTAGCGCATATGGCTTCTCTACAAACGACTCCGGTCAACACCTGTTCTATTGGTTTCGATAATAAACAGTTTGATGAATTAGAATACGCTAAACAGGTTGCTGAGCAGTACAAAACTAGTCACCATACTAGAACGATTAATGAAGATGATTTTGAACTGATAGACCAAATTATTGATTGGTATGATGAACCTTTTGCAGACCCTTCAAGCTTGCCCACTTTTAGAGTCTGTGAATTAGCCAAAGAAAAGGTAACCGTCGTATTGTCTGGTGATGGAGGAGATGAATTGTTTGCAGGATATCGTAACCATTTGATGCATAATAACGAACAAAAGATAAGAGATAGGTTTCCTCGTTCTGTAAGAAAGATAGTTTTTGGCACTCTAGCTAAAATATATCCTAAACTTGATTGGGCACCTAGATTTTTAAGGGCAAAAACTACTTTCCAATCTTTGGCTATGGATGACATTGAAGCTTTTCATAATACAATGTCAATTCAAAGAAAAGACCAGCTCAATATTCTTTATTCTGATGTTCTAAAGAAAAACCTTAATGGGTATTCTTCTTTGGAGCTATTTCAATATTATGGAAATAAATTTAAAGGGAACGATTCTCTAAAAAGAGCGCAATATATAGATTTTAAAACTTATCTACCCGGCGATATCTTAACTAAAGTTGACCGGGCTAGTATGCAACATAGTGTAGAGGTTAGAGTTCCACTACTTGATCATAAATTTGTTGAATGGGCATTTAATATTGACTCATCAAAAAATATTGTTGGCTCAGAAACTAAAGCTGAATTTAAAAAACAATTAGAAAAAAGATTGCCAAATGATATTTTATATCGTAAAAAAATGGGGTTTTGCGTACCTTTATGTGATTGGTTTAGGGGGCCCTTATCTAACATGATACAAACTCGATTAACCTCTGAAGTAATGAAAGAATCAAAGCTTTTTAATATGGTCTATATTGAAAAAATTATTAAGGAACATATCAGTGGACTAAAAAATAATGATACAGCCTTATGGTCATTACTTGTTTTTAGCTCTTTTCTCGAAAAAAATTCTGGTCAAAATCATGAGTAGTATGAATATTTTTTTTCGAAATAATACAATATTCGACTATGTTCAGGCTATTATAAAAATCACTCCTTTGCATTATTTGGTGAATTAAAATGAGTTCAATAGTTTTTCTTATAAGCATGATGTTTGTTATCTTTTTTTTAATTAAAGGTGATCAACAAGACAGGAAAGATCAAAAAAAAGTTATTGAGAAAGATAAGTAAATGAAAGATACAATTTTTATTTTATTATTTTTACCATTTGTTTTTTTAACACTTAGAAATCCTTTTATTGGTTTATGTGCCTGGATATGGACCATTATGGCCGTTCCTAAAAATATGCTATGGGGCTTTGCAACAGACATTCGTTACACGCTTTTACTAGCTATTATTACTATTATCTCCATGCTTATTAACAAAGATTCATTAAAAAAACCTCCTTTTACTAGTTTATTTTATTTACTTATTTTGTTTTTAATTCATATTACAATTTCGAATACATTAAGAATGGGCAGTAGCGATCTAACTTGGCAGGTATGGGCAGACTTTTTTAAAGCTATCATATTTAGCATGTTAGTCATGACGTTGTTGACAACAAAAAATCGGATAGAAACATTTTTAATCGCTCTATTGATTGGGGTTGGTTTTAATATATTCTTTGAAGGGTTGAAATATGTAGTTTCTGCTGGCAACTATACAATAGTTGGTATCGAGAACTCGATGATGACAGATAATAATTTGTTTGCTCTAGCGATATTGATGGTTCTACCATTATATTTTTATATGGCATCTCAAGTGCGGTACAAGTATGTCAAATTAGGATTCTTGGGACTCGCCGGGTTATCTGTTGTATGTGTTATTGGCTCTTTTTCACGAGGTGGATTTGTTGGTCTAATTATTGTTGGATGGCAGATTTTTTTAAAAGTGAAACGAAAACTCTTGTTTTTAATTATTGCATTTAGTTTTATTTCTCTAGCGTTAACTATTAATTCAGACCAGTGGACGAGTAGAATGCAAACAATTGAGCATGCAGAAGAAGATAAGTCTTTTCTTGGTCGAACAACTGCTTGGAAATTGGCAACACTTTTAGCTATTGATAATCCAGTTTTTGGTGGAGGCCAAAATGCAGTTCAGCATTTAGCCGTGTGGCAATTATATTACATAGATATTCATAAATTTGATTTTATCACATCAGAAAATACAACCAGTCAAAAAGGGAAAGCCGCGCATAGCATATATTTTCAAGTATTAGGGGATGCCGGTTTTGTAGGTCTTTTCATATTTCTTTTGATTTTGTATAAGTCGTTTCGGCTTAGTGCAAGGTTAGCCAAAAATGGGACCCATAGTTGGCTTAGGGAATTGGCTAAAGCTATAAAGACAATTTTATTAGTGTATATGACATCTGGAGCTTTGCTTAGCTTTGCATATTATGATCTAATTTATGTATTAATTGGTATTCTTGTCTGTATTGAAAGAATAAATATAGAAGCTATTGCAGATAGTAAAATAACGAATAACTAGGTGATTTTGAAAACTATGTTGAAAATAATAAATAGAATAAAAGAAGAGCTGATCAAGTCTAGGTTTAATAATAAAGCGAAAAAAATATTAGAAACTAATCCATTAAGTAACTTCAATGATAAAAGCGACTTATATATATTATCAATGGTAAGATCCAAAGATATCAATATGCTTTTAATCGCTTTAAAGAGCTTTGTCAGGTTTGTTCCTATCAAAGGTGTTCTGATTGTAAAAGATCCCGATATTACAGACTTAGATGAACAGTTATTAAAGCATCACTTAGTAAACGTAACTTTTATTAAAGCTGATGAAATGGTTGATTCAAATATACCAAGAGGAGGAACTTGGGAACGTATTTTTGCTATCGCAAGTAATAATAACAACGGTTATATAATACAAATAGATGCAGATACAATTACAAACCAAAAACCAGAACAGGTAATAGAGGCTGTTTTATCAGAAACAGCTTTCACTTTGGGTACTAACCAAGGGAAAGCATTTAAATCTCTTCAAGAAAGTGTGGAATTTGCAAAATCTAGAAAAGACAGCAATAAGCACATACAACTACTCTGTGAATCATTGTTAACTACTTTACCAGAAGATTTTTCAATGTATGTCAGAGGGTGTTCTGGTTTTGCGGGTTTTCCTAAAGGGAAATTAGATAAAACAAAGCTTGTAGACCTTAGTCAACACTACTATTCAAAGCTTGGAAATAGATGGGAAGAGTGGGGAACAGAGCAATTTTCAAGTAATGTAATGGTCTCTAACATAGAACCTAATAGTGTATTAAATACCGCGCATTATGATGTACCTCACCAAAACACCCTAGACCAGACGTTCGTACATTATATAGGGCCAACAAGATACGCATCACTTAAGTATTTGAAAAATATCGAAAAAGTGATCGGTGAACTAAAGAGTAAAGTGTAGTTTAATAAGGCTGATTTAATTTACTTAATAACATTTTTAGATAAAGAGGAATGCTCCATGAAGGGTGTTTTATTTGCAATGAATTGGGCTGATAGTACGGGCTTAATGCTTAGAAGAGCTCATCAGTCGTATAGCGAAGTAGCTAAGATTCTGAGGAATAGGGGGATTGATTGTTATATTGCTTACCCTAAAGTAAACCTTGAACATGATCAATCTTATTTAAAAGTGGTTGAATTAGATTGTCATAAATTTGATTTGAAAAACAAGAATAAACTAGATAAGTTCATTAAAGATAAAAACATTAAGGAAGTCATATACATTGATAGAGGTTTTTTCTGGCTTCACGTATTGTTTTTCAAATTTAGAGATATCAGAGTAACTATGTATAGCCGTTATGCAGTAGATTATGAAAGTTTACGAAGTTCTAAATTTAAATCTTTTGTTAAAAAAGTAATACATAAACTGTCAATATTTTCATTTGATAAATATATTGTAATTAATACGGAAGCAAAAAATAATTTTCCTGATGTTTTAGGAATAAGTGATTCTAAGGTCACCTTAATTAGAAATGGTATTGATACTTCTAATTTAGAAAACGCTAAGAAAGAATCAATAATCTACGTAAAAGACCCTAAGAAGAAAGTAGTGTTAAGTGTTTTTCAAATGAGGCCAGAAAAAAATATAGAATTTATCTTGAAAGTCATTAAAGCGCTAAATGAAAAAAGAAGTGATATTCAATATATTCACGTTGGTGAAGGGCAGACAATGGAGGCAGCAAAAAGCTACGTAGAAATGAATCAGCTTACTAATAGCTGCACCTTTGCTGGTAAACAGGATAACATTTTTCCTTTTTTTGAAGTCGCCGACGTTGTAATCCATGCGTGTTTTTTAGAATGTCTAAGTAATGTTATTACAGAATCTATGGCTATGGGTAAGCCAGTGGTAACAATTAATAGCCAAGGTGCTTTAGATCAAATTGTAGATAAAACTGGGACAATACTAACAGAATTGGATGTTTCACAATTTGTTAAGGCGATCGAAACATATTTAGATGATGATATTTTAGCGAATACTTGTTATACCGAGGGGCCAGCTCACGTTAAGCAAAATTTTTCTATTGCCAGTCAAGCTAAAGGCTTATCTGAACATATCTTTAAAAATAAATCGTTATTGACATAATGCGTATTTTATTATGCTAAAGGACGCTGCTACAGGAGCCGTATGGCTTGGACTGAGTCAATGGCTAGTTAGGTTTCTTGGTGTCTTTAGTATAATTATATTGGCTCGCTACCTTTCTGCGAGTGATTATGGGGTAATGGCGCTAATTAACATTAGCGTGAGTTTTCTAGAAACTGTACTTGTCCTTGGAATTGGTAGGTTTATCATCGCAAAACAGTCATTGACTACCGATGATTTAAACACTGCATGGACATTTAATGTTTTAAAAATGATCTTTATTGGCAGTGCATTGTTTTTAATTGCTCCTCTTATCGGCGAGTTTTATGACACACCAGATTTAGTGCTCCCAATAAAGCTCATTTCAGTATCAATAATGATAGGTGGATTTGAAAATATAAGTGCAGATATTCTTAAAAAAGAGCTCAAATTCAACCGAGTTTCAATTTACATTATCACTCCAAAATTAATTGGCTCGATTGTTAATATAGCGTTAGCCGTTTTATTAGAAAGTTATTGGGCTTTAGTATATGGAACAATAGCTATAAGAATTACTTCATTAATCGTTAGTTATTTCATCCACCCATTTCGTCCTAAATTTTCTTTTAAGAGTAAAAATGAAATATGGGAATTCTCTAAATTAAGTCTTGGAAGTAACTTTGCTATCTTTATAAAAAACAAACTCGACTCTATTTTAATTGGTAAATATTATTCATCGGAAGAATTGGGCTCTTATACAATGGCCCAAACAGTCGCTTCTATTCCTTCAACGGAAGTAACAACACCCGTTATTGGTAGTTTAATCCCTTCGCTTTCAAAAAATAAAAAATATCCGCGAGAATATATTGAAAATGTGACTAGAGGGCTACAAATTGTTAGCTTAATTGTATGGCCTGCCTGTTTTGGTTTATTGACCATAAGCTCTGAATTTGTCGACATTGCATTGTCGAGTAAGTGGGAAACAATTACTTTATATTTACCTATTTTAACACTTATTCTCTCTGTTGATGTAATTGCCGGATATAGTAAACAAATATTAATACTAGAGGGGAAATTGTTATTCGCAGTAAAATGTGAATGGATATTAGTTATATATTATATATTTAGTTTCCCATTGGCTATGTATTACACAAGTATAGATATGATGCTGTATTTTAAATTGATAAGCAGTATAGTAATGGGAATCGCTTTTTTTTATAGAGTGTCGAAATGCTTGAACTTCAATATAAGACAAGCCCTTTATCAAGTGCTTTCGTCTTTTTTTGCTTGTATATTAATTTATTATTTAGCTTTTGTTATGAAAGAGTATTTTGCTTTTGATAGTTCCCTTATGAGCCTGACGTTTAGTTTTATATTTTGGCTTGTGGTGTATCCTGTAATTATCTATCTATTTTGGTTCTTTATTGGAAAGCCAAATACAATAGAAAAACTTATATTAACTTTTTTATTAAAGAAAAATCGGTGTAGTGATAACTAATATGAAAAGAATCGGTAAGTTTTTATGTTTTTTCGTTTTCCTAAATATATTGTTAGGGTGTAGTAAAGATCAATTTGAATTCAATGAGTTATATTTAGTAGTGCAGTCAGGGGGCGAGGTTGTTGTTTCTTATGGAAATAAAAAAGAACATTGTAGGGAAAAGTGTGCATATTTGATACCGTCAAACTCGAACGTAAGTTTGGCAGTTCATAATTTATCAAGTAGCATTTTTGATAAATGGGAAGGGTCATCATTATGTAGTCTAAACTCAGAATGTTCATTTGTTTTTAATAAGGACTTGAAAATAAGCGCAAACTTCATTCCTAATCAGTTCAGTATAAATATTACCGTCGATAAAGACCAAGGAATAATAAATAATCCTATACAATTTGGTTACACTTCTGAAAGCGAATTTAGTAGATGGGAGTGGGATTTTGAAAATGATGGCATCATAGATTCTACAGAAAAAAAACCAATCCATATTTACAAAAAAATGGGTAATTATAATGTTAAAATATCTGCTTATAAAGGAAATGTTAAATTTTCGAAAGTTGCTGAAAGTGTTGTGGTCATTACTGAACCAACAGCTCGTGTATATAATATTGGACCGAATAAAGAATATTACTCTACTCATGAAGTACCCTTACATAAACTCAATTCTGGTGATGTAGTTCGTATTTTTGCTAGAGAAGACCGTGCAGCTTATTATGAGAAACTCTATATAACTGGCACGGGCACAAAATTTAAGCCTATATTGGTTATAGGTATATCAGATAAATATGGTAATCCGCCTATTTTCGATGGTGAAAATGCATCTGCGAATAATATGTATGGAAAGTACTTGTGGAATGAGGACCGCCAAATCATTCTAATTGGTCAATACGGCAGACAGAAGGCAGAACATATCTATGTCGAAAATATTGAGGTTAGAAACGCAATTAAGAATGTTCCGTTTATAGGTACAATTAAGCCTATGAAGTATTTAAATAATGCGGCAGGAATTCGAGTTGGATTTGCGAGCGCAATTACCCTGAACAAAATTATAAGTTATAACAATGAGAATGGTTTATTTGCTAGTCACTATGACAGCATAACGTTAAAAAATAGTAAGATTTATAATAATGGTGTATCGAAATACAGCACTCAAGCACACAATATTTATTTTGATAACATAAAAGGCTCTGTTGCAATAGTAGAGTTTAATTATATAGGAGAACTTCTAAATGATGGACAACAGTTTAAGTCCCGTGCCGAGACATTGATTTTTAGATATAATTGGGTTGAGGGTGGGAAAAATAGCATTCTAGACTTAGTAGAGAGTCCTAAAAGCAAAATTTCCAATGCCTATGTATATGGCAATACATTGATAAAGAAAGACCCTGTGAATAATTATCGAATTATACACTTTGGTGGTGATAACTCTAAAGTACCTAGAAGTGGAACTTTATATTTCTATAATAATAGTATTTATTCAAATACTGATAAAAGTTACCTTTTTCAGTTAGATGAAAAGAATATAAAATTGATCGCCTATAACAACTCATTTCATTTTAAATTCTCTATTCCTAGTGCAGGAGAACTTATTTCAGATAAATACCCTAAGGTGGGTAAGAGATTTCGAATTAGTGGTATGAATAACCTTTTTTTAGATGGGCATGACAATATTATTAATTCTGTCCAAACGGAATTTAATTTATTTAACAGCTTAAACCATGAAGCCTTTATCAAAACTAAAACCCTCTACCCTGTTTTATTTCAATACAATGAAGACCGCGGTGGTGAGGTACGATTAGATCAAGGTCAAGGTATTGGCGCTTCATATGATGGAAGATTGGATTAATGACGGTTACTCCCCAGAAAACAAAAAAAAATATTCCAGCTTTAACTAGCATACGTGGTTTTGCAGCAATCGCGGTAGTACTTATGCATATAAACTCAACGTATGCAGAACAAGGCTTGTTATTTTTTAGTTTATTTCAATATTCAAGCTTGGGAGTCGACCTGTTTTTTATACTTAGTGGGTTTATTCTTGCTTATGTATATGAAGAGCAAAATTTTAGTAAGTTAGGAATTAAATCATTTTTTGTGACTTTTATGAGCGCACGGTTAGCAAGAATCTATCCTTTACATATTGTTACTTTGTTATTCACATTATTAATTGTGCTAACGCTAAGTGGCTTTAGTGAGCGTTATTCGGAACATTTTTTCACATTACAATCGTTCATACTAAATGTATTTTTGATTCAAAACTGGGGATTGGTAGATATTTCATGGAATACAGTATCTTGGTCGATAAGTGCTGAATTTTTCATGTATCTATTATTTCCCTTTATGCTTTATTTTAAATCGTTTATTAACAATACAAATCATATAATAATGCTGACGTTGTTATGTTTTGTTGCACACCATTTGTTTATTTTTGTACTCGATTGGAGTAGCTATGGCGGTATGTCTCTAGGCGGAATGGTTCGAGTATTCTTTGAGTTCAGTTTGGGCTTTTTGTTTTTTTTCTTAAGGTTAAAATTAAAGACGTACTTCCAATGTTGTACTTTCAAGTTAAGCTACCTCATTTTGCCAATAATGGTAAGCGCTATGTTAATAGAGCAATTGTGGTTCTTTTTTTTACCTTCTGCAGTAATGCTGATAGTATATTTATCTGTGATGGATTGTAAAATTGGGGAAGTACTTTCATATCGTCCATGTATTTATTTGGGCAATATATCTTATTCGTTATATATGTGGCACTGGTTAGTTATTCAAATCAATAATTGGCTAAAATCTGTGGGGATATATACTACCTCTGACAACTATATTGTTTATTTTGAGTGTTTCTCTCTGGTCATTGTTTCGGTCATTATTGCTCATTATTCATTTAGATATATAGAGCAACCCGCACGTAAGTGGGGGCGAAAAGTAACAATATAACTTGATAAGTAGAGTCTATTATAAGTCTGTAATGCTAAGATAGTTTGCAAACCCTAAGAGAGAATACCTCAAATTAATATGTTGTGGTATGTCTGTAAAATCTCAATAACGGACTACTATATCTCTCAACTTGCACTTGAACTTGAACTTTAATATTAATATAAAGTAAGCGTCTGGGGAAGTGCATCTAGCCTTACTTGAAGTTCCAAGGCAGCAGATGAGTAAGGCTTTCAGGCTTGTTAGCAAGTTCATCTAGACAAAATTGTAAATAGTTGTCGACCAGCAAACCGTTGGCTTTTACTGTTTATACCGAAAGAAAAACTATGCCGAATTGCCTAACTAGATCCCTATAAGACAAAGATACTTGCATCTAATTACTTCGTAAGCGCACAATTAAGCAGTGCGCTTAGCTATAATCGAAGTCTAGCTGCACATTCCACGGCATTAAATCTGTTAAATCATCATCGTCACTTTGACGGTGAGCGTCTGGCTAAATGCATCTAACAAATGATCCTTGGGTTACGTAAATTACTTCAAAACAATTTTGGAGAAATTTATGGGAACTATGCGCAGCCAAGATCGTAAGCGTATAGCTAACAGCAGGTGCCGTTAGCTATACGCTTACAATTGTTTAGTGATAATCGTCAGAAGCATATACTCGTATGTGGTATATTAAAGGCTTACTAATCCTTTGTTATCTGATAAAGTAGTTTCAGTTTTACATTTTTTACAATGGACAAGGACTCACTTGCTTTTCAATTCATTCGAATTTATTTTTTTATTCTTACCTATAACTCTTATTATTTTCTTTGCTCTAGGAAATCGGAATAAACACCGGCCAGCTATGGCATGGCTTGTACTATGTTCCTTCTTTTTCTACGGATGGTGGAATCCTGCATATCTAAGCTTAATTTTATTTTCTATAATATTTAACTATACATTAGGTACCGTCTTAGGTCATGGAAATAGTCCCTTATTAAGAAAATGTACTCTATGGTTTGGAATCACCGTTAATATAGGATCATTAGCATATTTTAAATATGCTAATTTCTTTGTTGAACAATTGCAGAATGTTACAGAACTAAGTTTTAACTTTGAATACATATTATTACCACTAGCAATATCCTTTTTTACATTTCAGCAAGTAGCTTTTCTAGTTGATTCATATAGAAATGAAACCAACGAATATGATTTCTTGCAATATTGTTTATTTGTAACTTTTTTTCCGCAATTAATCGCAGGCCCTATTGTTCATCATAAAGAAATGCTACCTCAATTCATGCAAAATGATAGGTTTAAGATCAATTTAAAAAACATTGTTATTGGCTTAAGTATTTTTTCTATTGGTTTTTTCAAAAAGACGGTACTAGCTGATGGAATATCTCCATATTCAAATATAGTATTCGATGCAGCAGCGACCACTGGTGATCCTATAACTTTTTTCATAGCTTGGGGAGGTGCTTTAGCTTATACATTTCAACTCTATTTTGACTTCTCTGGGTACTCAGATATGGCAATAGGACTAGCGCGTTTATTTGGTATTATTTTACCATTGAATTTTTATTCTCCCTATAAGGCAATAAATATCTCCGAATTTTGGAGGCGATGGCACATTACACTCTCCAACTTTTTAAGAGATTATGTCTATATTGCTCTAGGTGGTAACAGAAAAGGAACTTTCTCTAGATATAAAAATCTATTTCTTACCATGTTTATTGGAGGTGTTTGGCACGGTGCTGGCTGGAATTTTGCATTTTGGGGGGCCTTACATGGTTTCTATTTAATGAGTAATCTTGCTTGGGTAAAGTATACTCAGTATTGGTCAATACCTATTCCTAATTCATTTAAAAAATTAATTGCATGGGGATTAACCTTCACAGCTGTAGTCGTAGGTTGGGTATTTTTTAGAGCCACTACTTTCGATGCTGCCATTACTATTTTACAAGGTATGAGTGGAGTGAATGGAATTTCAATTCCGAATGCCATAATGACTAGATTAGGTTCATTACAAGAAGTAGTTACAAGTTTAGGTATAAAAGCACACTTAGGTGGTGGGAATAGCTTTGTATTTACTTGGATTTGGATATTAATATTACTACCAATGACCTTATTGTTGCCAAATACACAGGATTTGTTTTCTAAACACAAAGGGTCGTTAAGCCCAAGAGCATACGAGATAAAAAACACCTATTGGCTATATTTTTCAATAGGTAAGGATATTCAATGGAAAGAAAATATAGTATGGGCAACAATAATCTCTGTTGCATTAATTACAGGTATAATGACATTGTCTCAAGTATCTGAATTTCTTTATTTTCAATTTTGATATGGATGTTTATATGACACATTATCGTTACTTAAGAAACTTAATTACTATCTCATTAGCTTTATTTATTATATTTGGTACATTCAATTATTTTATTAACCCATATAATATTTTTAATATAGAAAGATTTATTGGGTTCAATACTGTCAAACCTGAATCCTCGAAACGAATTAGAATATTCAAAAAATATCAACCTGTATATGCTAATCCAAATTTACTGATAGTTGGTAATTCAAGAGTAGAAATGGGGCTAGACCCAATGCATGGAAGTTTTAATGACAAGTTAATAGTTTACAATTTAGGTATTCCAGGTATAGGAGTGATTTCACAACTACAATATACTCAAAATGTTATTGAAAACTCTGATATACAAGAATTAATTATAGCAATTGATTTTGCTGATTTTTTAACAACTAAGAACTATAAGTTCACCCCACCCTCATTAAATATTAGCCCATTATCTGACAAATATGGTGCGCTTTGGTCTTTAGATTCACTAAAAGCTTCTATAATAACTATATTTAAACAAAATCAATTTGCAGCCAACAGACTAAAAAATGGATTTAATCCAGCTAACGACTACCAACCAATAATCAAGTTTGAAGGTCAAGGCGTTCTATTTAAACAGAAAATTAAGATGTTAAATAATATGTTTAAAAATAAGGTTTGGGATGAAAAATCAATGCTGACACACGAAAAAAGCCACTTATCTATATTACAAAAATACATAAGAGTTTGGATGGAAAACGGTATTAAAGTTAACATTTTCATTAACCCTTACCATAGAGAATACTACACAATAATGGCCGAAAATGACCTTTTAGATTCTTTCAATAGTTGGCGAACCTTAATGAAAAATGTTTTTTCCAGTAAGATCAGTTATTGCGATTTCACTAATTTAGGCCACGAAAAATCAGATGATAAGCTTACAGAGAATGAATTAAAATATTTTTGGGAGCCTGCTCATTACAAAAGAGAACTGGGTGATATTATGATACCAAAAATTTTGAATGGGTGTGCATAGCTACTTTACACCAATTTTGTAGTGTAATTGGTTAAAATATAGTAGTGTTAATTATTGTTGTTCATAACATAATTATCACTACAGGCCAGTATATTCAACACCAATGGGGGGTGGGATTTTATGGAAAATAATAGGCTTGTAGAGTTAGATGCTATAAGAGGGATAGCTGCACTAGCTGTAGTTATATTTCACTACTTTTATCGCTATAACAATATTTATGGTCATGAGGCCTTATCAGTAGAGTGGGCAGCACTAGGAAAGTTCGGAGTTCAACTGTTTTTTATGGTTAGTGGTTTCGTTATTTATTGGACATTGAATAGGGTTAATAAGCCAGTGGACTTTATAGTTTCACGCTTTTCTCGGTTATACCCTACATTTTGGTTTTCAGCCATATTAACATTTACTATTGTATTTATTTGGGGGTTGCCAGGAAGGGAAGTTAATATACATCAAGCTATCATGAATATCTTTATGTTTCATGAGTATATAGGGGGCAAGCATATTGATGGCGTATATTGGACTTTGACGATTGAACTAACTTTCTATTTTTGGATATTCACTTTCTTCGTAACTGGTATACTAAGGTATACTGAGTATCTATTTAGTCCGTTAATTCTAATTTCTATATTACAATCTCAAGGTTTTATTGAAATTTCATTCTGGCTGAATAAACTTTTTATTCTTGAATATTTATCTTATTTTCTTGCTGGTATATGTTTTTACAAAGTAGTCAATAAATCAGCCAATAAGCTTACATACGCTATACTTGCTTTATGTTTAATATCTACATTATTTGTATTTTCTCAAAAGGTATTTTTAATTTCTTTAGCGTTTTATGTGTTTTTCTTTTTTGCAATTTCGGGAAGGTTAAAGTTCTTATCAGTAAAGCCATTAATATTTTTAGGAGGTATATCCTATTCTTTATATTTATTACATCAGAATATAGGTTACGTAATAATTAATAAGTTTTATGGGCTTGGTATTGATCCAATTATATCTATTATTACAGCAATTTGTGTTTCTATATTATTAGCTTATTTCACCACTAGGTTTGTAGAGAAACCATCGTTAATAGCAATACGTAGCGCTTATCGACAAATATCAGGATATTATGAAAAGTCACTAACTTCTAAAGAATAAGCTGAGTAAGTTTTTTTTGTTCAATAAATTAAGTTCTTTTATCATGACAAATTTGTGTAAGACTGGATTGAATTCAATGAAATCGTAAATGCTAAAAGCATTATCTGTAGTGCAGTTGTGCACCAGATACCAAAAGAATTAGAGGTAACATACTAGCTTGTGTACAAATCCGTAGCCAAAATAAGTTGGCCACTTCAATAAGACCATAACTTGTTAAAATATTTGTAATTAATTAAATTTAATAATACATCTTTCATGAAAGATAGTATCTTGTTAGCGCTGTAGTTATCAATTGTTAGGAACTTTAGTTTTCCATATTCATAGTTTAAAACTAGGAGAGCTATAATAAGGAAGTAAATTTGAAAATTTTACATGTACTCGATCACTCAATTCCATTGCATGATGGATATTCATTTCGTACACGCTCTATACTGAAAATGCAACGAAGATTAGGTCTGCATACCTGCCATGTAACTAGCACTAAGCACGGCGACTATTTGGAGGGAGTAGAAAAAGTTGAAGACTTTCATTTTTATAGAACCAAGCCTGTTGGCGGTTTCATGAATTCAATACCTATATTCAATCAGTTTTTGGTGATTATAGCCTTAAAGAAAAGAATTTTGAATATTATCGAAATTGAAAAACCAGATGTTATTCATGCTCATTCACCTTCTTTAAATGGTATGGCTGCAATGATGGCTGCAAAGAAATTTGGCTTACCATTTGTTTATGAAATTAGAGCTTTTTGGGAAGATGCTGCTGTTGATAACGGTTCGTGTAAAGAAGGTGATTTTCGATATAAACTAACACGTGCATTAGAAAACAAAGTTCTTAAAGGGGCTGACGCAATCACAACTATTTGCCAAGGCTTAAAGAATGATATAGAAAAGCGGAAAATTACAAAACGAGAAGTAACAATTATTCCCAATGCGGTAAGTTTAGAGCAATTCGACTTAATCAAAGGAAAGAAAACTGATTTAGAAAATAGTCTACGGTTAAACAAATGCAAAGTTTTAGGATTTATTGGATCTTTTTATGATTATGAAGGTTTAGATTTATTAATTAGTGCAATGACAGAATTAATTAAAGAAGATGATAGCTTTAGATTACTCTTAGTTGGAGGAGGCGTGCAAGAACAAAAGTTAAAAGAACAAGTCGCCTTATTATCACTTGATGATTATATAATTTTTACAGGTCGTGTGCCACATGATACTGTTTCAGACTACTATAGCTTAATTGACTTATTAGTATACCCAAGGAAATCAATGCGTTTAACCGAGTTAGTAACACCTTTGAAACCTTTAGAAGCTATGGCACAAGGCAAGTCAGTCTTAGCATCTGATGTTGATGGACACCAGGAATTAATCACTCACAAAATAAATGGGTGTTTGTTTGAAAGTGATAATGTTAAATCTTTAACAAGTGAAGTGTTGTGTATCTTTGATGATGTCGATTTGCAAGCATCTATGAAATATGAGGGACGAAAATATGTTGAAAAAGAGAGGAATTGGGAAAAAAGCGTGAATCATTATTTACCTCTCTATAAATCTTTAGTTCAAAATTGAAATGAATTGGCTTAAAATTGTTACTAAATTAATTTCAGATACTTTTTCTTCGAAACAGACTAGAAAGTTAATTGTTTTAAACTTTCATCGTGTCTTACCCTCAAAGCAGATGAATTGTGGTTTTGTTGACGCTCTTGATGAAGAATTTTTTAAAAAAAAGATTTTTTGGTTGAAAGAATACTTCAATATCCTTCCGCTAGATTTAGCCTTAGAGCTTCAAGAGAATGGAAACTTACCATTAAGAGCGGTCGCTATAACTATTGATGATGGGTACGTTGATAGCTATGACATTATATTTCCTATTCTTATTGAAAATGGAATTTCAGGGGCTTTTTTTATTTCTACAGCAGGCATAAATGAAGGCTGCCTTTGGTTTGATAAAATAGTAGAAGCAATTAATCAAACTAATATACCCAAACTTAAACTATTAAATATTAATTATAACATCAGCACAAAAGAAGATAAAAAAATATCAATAACAAAGCTAGTTGAAATAATAAAATATAAAACGATAGAAGAGCGTCATCATTTAATCGATATAATATATAATCAATGTGGTCACCCCAACATCCCCCATAGATTTTTATCTAACGACCAAATTAAAGAAATGAGTGATAATGGAATGCTTATAGGTGCACACACCCATCAACATCCTATTTTAATGAAAGAGTCAGATGATACGGCATTACAAGAAATTAATAAAAGTAAGGTAATACTTGAGAGTATTATACAAAAACCCATACAACTTCTAGCCTATCCTAATGGAAAATTAAACTTGGACTTTGATGAACGTCATATTGATATGCTAAAGAAATTAAAATTTAAAGCAGCATTAAGTTCTGATTGGGGGGTGATAAATAAAAATAAAAGTAATTTATTTGCTTTGCCTCGATTTACACCTTGGGAAGATAGGGAATCTTTCTTTGTTTTGAGGTTAGCATTTGCCTTTAAAGGTGTAGTCAGATAATTAACATAAGTTATGGGTGTAGGTATTTATTCTTTTGTTATCTATGAGGCTGTTTTTTACTGATTGGTTTAATTAAATTAATAAGGTTTTCTGTTCATGTGCGGTATTTTAGGAATAAAAAGTAAGTTTTTAACAATAAACAATGATAGATTTTCTTCTATGCTGGACACCATGCCGTATAGAGGTCCTGATGATAGTGGGTTTTGGTTTGATGATGATAAAAAATTAGCATTAAGCCATCTTAGGTTAAGTATTATTGATCCTACACCTGCAGGGCACCAACCAAGGGAAGATAAAGCTTCAAATTGTGTTATTTCGTATAATGGAGAAGTTTATAATTATATTGAAGTTCGAGAGCAATTAATTGCAAAAGGTCATCAGTTTGAAACTCATACCGATACTGAAGTTGTTCTTAAAGCATATATTGAATATGGTCATGAATGCTTGCAACATTTTAATGGTATGTTTGCTATTGCTATTTGGGATGGTAATAAAAAAGAGTTGTTTTTGGCGCGAGATCGTCTTGGTATAAAGCCTCTTTATTATCTTCATACCGATAATGAGTTCATTTTTGCATCAGAAACTAAAGCTATTTTAAAAGGCTTAGATAAGAAACCAGACCTTAACCTACAGCTAATTGATAGTTATATGAGTTTTGGCTATATTCCCGGAGAGAATACATTACACAAAGGTATTAAAAGATTGATGCCTGGTCATTATGCCGTACTCAAAGAAAATACTGATATGGGTAATGAGTTAAATATTACTCAATATTGGGATTTAACCTTTGATAATGATCCTAAAGATGACAAAGGTTTTGATTTCTATCTAAAAGAGAGTAAAAAGTTATTGGAAAGCGCTATTGATTTACGCTTACGAAGTGATGTGCCTTTGGGAATATTCCTCAGCGGAGGTCTTGACTCTAGTGCTGTGGTCGGTTTGCTAGCGGAAAGAGTAAAAGAGCCACTTAAAACTTTTTCTATAGGATATGATTTTGGTAAAAATTTTGATGAGACCCCTTATGCTAGACAAGTTGCTGATAAATTTAATACCGAGCACCATGAGATAAAAATTACGCCAGCTCAATTTAAAGAGTTTATCCCTGAATTTATAAGCTTAATGGATGAGCCTGTTACAGAATCAGCGGCTATTTCTTTATTTTTTGTTTCAAAATTAGCCAAGGAAAAAGTAACTGTTGCTTTATCTGGTGAAGGTTCAGATGAAATTTTTGCGGGATACGATTTATACCAATATATGAATGTATTGGAAAAGTACCGTGCTGTTGTCGGGCAAAAAGGGAGTGAACTCTTTGCCGGTATTTCAAATAAGCTGTTAAGTAAAAGCCATAAAATATCTAAATATCTAAATATGGCAACTTTACCTATAGAACAACGTTATAAAGGAATGTCTACTTATGAAGAACATCATAAAGAGGCACTATATAAATCAGAATTTAAAACTGAAATAGAGCATTCAAGCCAGATTAGCAGTAGAAATTTTTCTTCTTCGTTATTTAATAAAACCCAAGGGAAGGATTTGTTAAGTAAAATGCTATATTTTGATACTAAAACATGGCTTGCAGACGATTTATTAATAAAAGCTGATCGTATGAGTATGGCTGCATCACTTGAGTTACGTGTTCCCTTTCTCGATTATCGTCTTGTTGAATTTGCAGCAACAATACCAAGTAAGCATAAAATTAAGAATGGCGAAGGTAAATATCCTTTAAAGAAAATGATGGAGGGGATCTTGCCACGAAAAATCATCTATCGTAAAAAAATGGGTTTTCCAACTCCGCTAAAATTAATGTTTCAAAATGACCTACGTGAATATACAGCAGGCTTGTTACTATCAGATGAAACTCGTTTGACTGAATATTTTAAATTGTCACGCATCCAACAGCTAATAGATGAGCATAACAATGATAAATTCGATCATCATCGAGTTTTATGGCAATTAGTAGTTCTTGAAGAATGGTTAAGAAAAAACACAGATTAACTATGAAAAAATTAAAAATATTAGCGATTAGTTACTTATTTCCTAATGCACTTCAGCCTAATCATGGGATATTTGTGTTGAATCGGCTTAAAGCCATGAGTAAATACGCTGATATTACGGTAATTAACCCAATCCCAAATTCGCCGCTACATAAATATGTAGATAAATTTTCGCACTTTTCAAAGATTCCAAAATTTGAGCAACTGCAAGGTATTGATATTCATCATCCTAGATTTTTATCTATTCCAGGGCATCTTAAATCTATTGAGATTTTAACATACCGTAAAGCTGTTCAATCTATAATAAAGCAAATAGGCGACGATTTTGACTTAATTGATTTACATTGGACATTTCCTGATTTACCTACAGGGAGCTGGTTATCAAATAAAATAGGTTGTCCTTTTAATGTAACCTTACGCGGTATGGAAGCTTTTCATCTAGGGGATACAGGTATAAGGAAGTATATTGTTGCCCATTACCTTAAAAAAGCGAACCGTATTATTTCATTAAGCGACGAAATGGCCAAAAAGGCCGATGAGTTATCGGATACTGGGAAGAAAACTCATGTGATCCGAAATGGAGTTGATACTGAAAAATTCTATTACCAAGATAAGCAGGAATGTCGGGAAAAACTAAACCTACCACCGAACGAAAAAGTAATACTGGGTATCGGAGGGTTGATTTTCAGAAAGGGTTTTGACGTTGTAATAAACGCCTTACCTCAGGTTATAAGTAATGAACACCTAAAAAACACTAAATTTTATATAGTAGGCTCTCAGGGTCTAGAAGGGGATTGCCGAGTCCAAATAAACAACATAATTCAAAAATATTTTCTGCATGATAAGGTTGTTTTTGTTGGCTCTGTTGCAAATAGTGAATTAGTTACTTGGTATAACGCAGCAGATGTTTTTTGCTTATCAAGTCGTGGAGAAGGGAGTCCAAATGTTTTAACTGAAGCCTTAGCGTGTGGGACGCCTGCAGTAGCAACAAATGTGGGCAGTGTGCCAGAAATAATGGCGTCAGAGCCAGGTTTAGGAGATATAATTAAGTCTGGGGATATAAAGGAAATGTCTGACGGATTAATTAATGTCTTATCCAAGCCTCATGATAATAAACTACAAGCAAAGCTATTTAAAAAATATAATTGGGATTGGTGTGCGGGTGAAGTAATGAAAATCATTCACAATAAGGAAGGCTAATAATTTAGATTATTGATTTAATAATTTTATCTAGTTGCTCTGCTTTATATTCTCTTGAATATTCTTTGGTCATGTTAATTTGATTAGAAATAGAAATATTGGTTAAATGTGATGTTTTTTTCCTACGTATTTTTGTGGTAATAACCTCTATTATTTCATCAACACCGTCAACTAAATTACATTGAGAGAATTTATTAGCAAGTTGAGCTGTTGCACTTTTGCTAGGACTATCTATAATTATAGGCTTTCCTGTTCTTATGTATTCATATATTTTTGTAGGCACGTGAATATTAAAATTTTCTCCTTGGATAAGCAGCAATAAATCACTATTGAGCATTTCAACAATACAGTGAATATGAGAAACAGGTGATTTAAATTTTATAACATCTGATATACCAAGTTCAGTTATCATTTCCAAATAATCATCAAAATTTATATTACCTTGAAATATTAACTGAAAATTCATTTGGCTGATGACGTTATTTTGTTTTAATTTATGTATAGCGTGAAAAACTTTATCAGGGCTTCTCCCATTGTTATATAAACTACCACTATAGTAGATAGTGAATTTTTCTTTTTCTTTTTGAGGAGAGGAGTTAAATATTTTTAATGCTTTTATGTAAGTTGATTCATCGTAGCCATTTTCAATTACGCAAAATTTATTACTTACACCAAAGTGTTTTTCATATGATTTTTTACTTTCTTTAGTAGTAAATATTATTTTTTTTGCGTTTTCAAAAGTAATATTATCTATTTTTTTGTGGATCATATCTAACCACTTACCATTAGTTGTATGTATATAAGGAGCAGGATCTCTATAATCAGCTAACCAGATTTTTTTATAAGTTATGGATAAAAAACTAGCTATTACGTGTGCACTTGGGAGCGGATAGGTTGACCAAATAAAATCAATATTATGTTTTTTAATTATTTTTTTTCCAAGTAAAATTGAAGAAATTATCCATGGTGAAAAATGATCTGGAGTAGCTAAAGCACCAATATATTTCCCATTAACTGCTAGTTTTTCTTTAACGTTAAATGCACTTGCTCTATATATATACTGATTTTCTTTTACTTCAAATGAGTTATCCGCACTTTTGAAAGGGTAAGTATTTGCTTTTGCTGTTAATAATATCGTGTGATAGCCCATTTTATTTAAATATTTGAACATAGCCATTGTTCGTTGAGTGGATACAGCTTGGCTTGGATAAGAATCAAAAGCGATTAATAATATGGACTTATTCATCTAGTTTTTATCTTTGACAAGACTTTACTACTAAATGATTTAGGATGGTGTAGAGGCGTTACTAAGTGTTTTTCATTTAAAAAACGACTTTCCCATTCTTTGTTGATAGCTGAACTTTGTTTTTTAGTGGTAGGGGATTCAGGTATTATGGTCTTGGTAATGTTTAAGCCCATAAAGTCTGCAATCTTTTTGATAGATTGTGGCATATTAATTTTCACATCATCAAAGTTCATTTCAATATAATTACTACCAGTGAGTGCCAATGTATATCGCCAAGAGGCGTTTTCTTTGATTACAACACGTAATTGTCTATCTATTTCTTTTGAATCATACGTTACAGTAGAAGATGTTTGCTCCTGACCATTAATCCAAACACCCGTTTGATCAGCTATGACTAATGAAATAGCCTGTTTTAAAAGTTCTTTTCTTGAAAGAATAACATAATATGCGTTAGGAAAGACTTTTTGGACTTGTTCAAAAGTACCAAACTGTTCAATATGTTGATAATGCAACTTTATGGAAAAAACAGAATTATTTGAAGTCCTGATTTTTTTTAATTTGCTAATGGTTTCTCCAATAGAACTTGTTTTTAATCTTTTTTTCCATTCTTCTAAATTTACAGCATTAGCGTATTCTAGGGGAAATCCAAAATCTTTTGTTTCAAATAAGGCATGACCTAGCATATGACTGCCACATCTTTGTGTTGAACATATTATCAAAACTTTATTAGGAGAGTTATTCTCATTAAAATTGTGTTCTTTTGAGAATTGGTCATTATATAAGTGCATTTGTCTTCCTTAAAGAGAAGGTCTAAAAAGTAAGTCATATTATTGTAATGCTTTTAAGCATATTAAGTCGACAATATAGGTAGTTTAAATTTTGTTCTTTATTCTTGAATAACAAAATATAGCGGCATCGGTGTTTCTGATTAACTATTATGATAAAATTTTATAGTACAATAACTTACTAAGTGGAAGACATAGAAAAATGAAACTTTTTTTTTATAAAGAGGACATTGCTAACTTTGGTGATGACCTAAATGAGTGGATATGGCCTAAAGTTTTACCAAATGCTTTCGACGATGATAGCTCTCATTTAGTGCTTGGTATTGGATCTATTTTAAATGATAAACTCCCAAAAGCAGATAAGTATACAGTTATTGGCTCAGGTTGGGGCTACGGTTCTGCACCTGAGGTTAATGATAACTGGAATATTCTCTGTGTAAGAGGAAAGATAACCTGTAAGGCATTAGGAGTATCTGAAGATAAAGCCGTAATTGACCCTGCATATTTATTAAAAGATTTTTTTGAAGAAAATGTAGAAAAAAAATATAAAGTTTCTATAATTCCACATGCAATTAGCTTAGGTGTTGGTCAATGGGAAGAAGTGTGTGATTTACTAGGTATTCACTTAATTGATATTAGGACAAATAATACTGAGCATTTTGTTAATGAAATAAAAGCAAGTGAAATAATCATTACTGAAGCAATGCATGGGGCGATTGTTGCGGATTGTTTTGGTGTACCTTGGCAAGGCTATACTGCATATGAGCATATTAACGGCACCAAGTGGAATGATTGGTTGAGTGTTTTAGATCATGAAGTTGCTCTTACAGAAATTAATAGCCTTTATAGAGGCTATAGTAGTTTAAATACTAAAGAAATTATAAAAAGTGAAGTTAAACATTTACTTAAATTTTGTAAAATTTGGTCGAGTAATTGGGATGCCCCTCTTCCTAGGAAAACTTCAAAATCTGATATATATAAAATATGTCAACAAATTTCCAGTTTAATTGATAATGATTTATTTGTAATTACGAATAGAGAAATAGTAGATAAACAGGTGAATAAATTGAAAACAATTTTAGCTAAATTAAAAGCGTGAGAAATTTTTTAGCATTACTAAACATTGATAAGGTTTAATTTTGAGTTTATCTCCATTAATTTCTGTCGTCATCCCTGCTTATAATTGCGAACAGTATTTAAAAGCCACTGTATTAAGTATAATAGAACAAACATATAATAATATTGAAATAATTATTATTAATGATGGCTCTTCTGACTCAACTGAAACAATAAGTCAGAAGCTAGTTCAAAGGTTTTTTAATGTTTTTTATTTCAAACAAGTAAACAGTGGAGTTTCATCAGCACGAAATAATGGTTTAACAAAATGCAATGGTGATTATATTTGTTTTCTTGATGGGGATGATCTTTGGCCAGCTACCAAAATAGCTGCTCAAGTTGAGTTTTTAGAAAATAATCCTCAATATAATTTTGTTTGTGGTGATTACCTTGAAGTAGATCATGATTTTCAAATAAATGGAAGAAGTGCGTCTATTATATCTCAAAATTTAGATTTAGAAAAATCTGGCTGGGTTTACTGCAAACAACTCAAAGGGATGCATATTCATATTATTACTTTAATGTTTAGAAGAAACGTTTTAAATGAAATTTATTTTGATAGCGGTCTTAAAATTGCTGAAGATTATGATTTATGGCTAAGAATTACCGCGAACTATCAAATTGCCTTTCTTGACGCTTGTTTAGCGTACTATAGAAGGCATCCAAATAGCATAATGACAAAGCCTCAAAATAAATGTTATCACGCAATAGTTTTAGAACGAAATGTAATGAAATTTGGTTTAAAGTGTAAAAACGGTGAAGAAATAAGTAGAAGTGAATTTAGTGGTTATTTATACGATGCATGGTTTAGTCATGGTTACTTACTGTATCATTCTGGCAAACTGTATAGCCAATGTATTAAAGCACAATTACAAGCGCTAAGATTCAAACCATATGCGATTACACCATGGAAATATATTATAGCTTCGTTAACCATGTTAGTTTTCGCTAAGCAGACTTAAGCTTTAAGAAGTGTTTATATCTTTTGAATTATTACATTTATAAAGTAGCCAGAATGGCCAGTCAATAATTATTTAGTTTTAATACAACTAATTACGGAAAAAAAATGTTCAAAAACTACATTTTCAATTATAAACTTAATCTGCTTGATACTGAAAATAATCAGCGTTGGGATGATTATGTGAACAAGCATGAAGGGGCTTCTATTTATCATCTATCCGCTTGGAAAGGATTAATAGAAAAAACGTTTAATCATAAATGCTATTATTTTTATGCCGTTAACGAACATAATGAAATTTGTGGTGTGCTACCTAGCGTAAACTTAAAAAGTATATTATTTGGACATTACATCGTATCAATGCCTTTTTTTAATTATGGCGGTGTACTGGCTGATAATCAAGAAATTACCGATAGCTTAAATACACGTTTGCAGCAACAAGGCAGTGAAAGCAGCGTTAGTCATATTCAGTATCGGGAACAAACAGAACGAAAAAATAGTGCTATAGCCGTATCCACCGATAAAGTGAATATGGTACTTACTTTACCTGAATCTGCTGATGCATTAGGGAAATTAATTGGTTCTAAACGACGATCTCAAATTAAACGCCCCATTCGTGAGGGTGTTGAACATAAAATTGGCGGTATCGAGCTATTAGATGATTTTTATTCTGTTTTTTGTCAAAACATGAGAGATCTTGGAACACCTGTTTATAGTAAATCATTTTTTAAAAATATTTTTGCAACTTTTAGTGAAAATGCTTCTTTAGTTGTTGTTTATTGGCAAGGAAAACCCGTATCTACTGGATTTTTAATCCGCTATAAAGACCGTATGGAAATACCTTGGGCAAGTACGCTTTCTTATGCGAACCGAATTTCAGTAAATATGTATATCTATTGGCAAATACTGTCTCACGCTATTGAAAGTGGCTGTACTGAATTTGATTTTGGTCGCTCAACTATTGATGCAGGAACATATAAGTTTAAAAAACAGTGGGGCGCCGAACCACAGCAATGCTATTGGTATCATTGGGTGCCTGAAGGTGGTGAATTACCTAATTTATCTCCTAGTAATGCAAAGTTTGATTTGGCGATTAAAATGTGGAAAAAACTACCTTTGTCAGTTGCTAATACTTTAGGTCCATTTTTGGTTAAAAATTTACCTTAAAAAATATTTTCGTGATTGAGTTATTTTTCTTAAGTATGAAGGAACAATTAGATGTAGGGATGAATGTAGCTGGCATCTAATTATTTACTATGAGAATAGTTTTTTTAGCTTGTTTTTTAATTGTATTAGTGAATTTTCAACTTTAAATTTTATTAAGTCTTTTTGTACTACCACATAGCTGTGATTATCTTGGTGGCTTGATAACGACTTTTTATATCTTGCTTCTCCAGCCAAAAAATCATACTTATAAATAGCGGGTCTATTTTCAATTAACCACTGAATGAATAAGGTATGCAGGCTTAGCCCTAACTTTATGCGATTGTCTTCAATTGGTTTAAAGGCACTTAAATAAAAGTAAGCACAATTGTTATCAATAAAGCAGTATAAACACCCCAGTAATTCACCATTAATTTTTAAATTAGCAATAACGGTTTTATTTGTAGGGTGTGCTTCATTCATTAGGTTGTGATGAAAACTGGTGAAACTAGGGTTAATAAAACCACTTGGTGTCTCTGTTCGTTGCCATTTCTCTACGTGCCATTGCTTGCACTTTTTTAATATTTTATTTTGTTTTTCTGGATCTTCTGCTATCGAAAACTCATACGCTCCAAGCTGAGATAATAACTTATAGCTTCGTTTAATTTGTTTTCGAGTGTTTTTAGATAAAGAAGACAAATAATCATCAAGGCTGACTGTATCTTTTAGATTAAGATAGTAGCCATTTTCAGTGTATGCTCTTGTTATGTTGTACTTTGATGATGCAGGTAATTTAAATTGTTTGGGTGTGTTGTGGTACATTGCGATTATAAATTCATCTACTTTGTTGTGTTGTAAAAGTAAGGTTTGCCATATAGATTCTATTATTAGTTCTTTGTTTTCATCGGTTGTTAAAAAGTTATTATTCTCAATCCATATTTGATCACTACTACCAACTCCGCTTCTATTTAAAAACCATTGTGTACTTTTAAGTACAGTGTAACGTGTTACTTTTTGTTCAACAAAAACACCTAAACCAACGATTTGATTGTTTCGGGTGGCTTGCACTAATATTAACTTTTCAGACGCGTCTAGTTGTTTTAACCAAGGCCCAATCCATTTCCAACTTAAAAAGAATAAAGGTGAAGATTTAGCTTCTAGCGCTTGCCACTTTTCTTTTAAAGCGATAACTTGTTTAGATAAAAGTGGATTGATGGTTATTTGAACGGTATTTAACTGAGTTTGTTTATTTTTTACATTCAATTTAGATACCTATTACGATAATATAGTCACACTTATTAATCTTACCTTTTATTGTGTTGTTAGTTTATTGGAATGTAAAGCATAAATATTAAAGAGAAAAGCAGATATTTTAAAATGGCAAATATAATAGTACATCTTGTCTATATTTTTGGCTGTGGAGGCCTTGAAAAAGTAATTGCCAATTTAATCAATCATTCTTCCCAGTATGATGTAGAACATGTACTTGTCTCTTTAACTGATGACATGAGTATGGTTGATCAAATAGACGAAAAAATTAAAGTTTTTGTTCTTGATAAACAGCCCGGTAACGATATTAAAACACACGTTAAGTTATATTCTTTATTGAAAAAGCTTAAACCACGGGTAGTAAATACATATAACTTCGGCACCATTGAATATCATTTAGTGGCAAAAATGGCAGGCGTTCCTATCCGTGTTCATAGTGATCATGGTAGAGGGGGCGATGATCCTGCGGGTAAAAGTAAGCCCCACAACCTATTTAGAAAATTCATTGTGAATTTCATCACCGAATATATTGTTGTTTCGTATGATTTATACCAATGGGTTTTAAACGATATTAACGTGAAGTCGTCAAAACTTACCTTGATCTTTAATGGTGTTGCCGTACCTCAAGCTAAAGAATTTGTAAGCGCTGAGCCTAAAGTGTTTGTTACCGTTGGCCGTTTAGACAAAGTAAAGAATCAGAAATTGTTAATTAATGCTTTTGCTCAGGCAGTAAAATCGATACCAAGTTTTGGCAACTGTAGTTTGAATATTGTTGGGGATGGTCCTTTATTTAATGAGCTACAACTGCAAATAGAAGCATTGAAAATGCAAAAGCATATACATCTATTAGGTTTTAGGGATGATATAACTACTATTCTTAACAATTCAGATATATTTGTATTTTCGTCAGTATATGAAGCGATGCCGATGACTATTTTAGGGGCCATGACGAATAAAACCCCGGTTATATGTACAAACGTTGGGGGTATTTCTCAATTTATTACGGAAGAACAGGCCTGGTTTGTAGAGTCTAATAATTGTGATGCACTAACAAATAAATTAAATGAAGTTAAAAATAATAAAGAAAGCCAATTAATAAAAGTTAACAATGCTTATCAGTTGGTTAATGAAAAGTACGCTATGAAAGAAATGGTTAAAGCGTACATGGATAAATACTCTATAGTTGAGAATAGGAAATCAAAATGAAAATAGGCATTATCGTTGGTACTCGTCCAGAAATTATAAAAATGGCTCCTGTGATAAGGGAATGTCAAAAGCGTGAAATACCTTTCTTTATTATTCATTCTAATCAGCATTATTCAAAAGAAATGGACAGTATTTTTTTTGACGAATTACACCTTCCTGCTCCTGATTATAATTTAGGGGTTGGTTCAGGGTTACACAGTAATCAAACGGGTAACATTCTAATAAAAATGGAACCTATTTTATTAGAAGAAAAGCCTGATGTTGTTTTAGTACAAGGTGATACTAATACTGTTTTAGCCGGCGCACTAACCGCTTCAAAGTTAAATATTAAAGTAGGCCATATTGAAGCGGGTCTACGTAGTTATGACCGTTCTATGCCCGAAGAAACAAACCGCATAATGACGGACCATATTAGTGAGTACTTATTTGCAGTAGGTCCTAATCAAGAAAAAATCTTGAAGTCTGAAGGTATTGCTAGCGATAAAATATATACAGTAGGTAATACTGTTTCTGACTCCCTATTTCAGCATTTAGATATTTCGGCTAAAACAAGCAATATTTTATCTGAGTTAGATTTGCATGCAGGTGAATATTTTTTAGTTACAGCTCATCGCGCTTCTAATGTTGATATAGCATCAAACCTTTTAGAGTTACTTCATTTATTTGATGAAATGCATAAGCATTATACAGGTACCATTGTTTGGCCAATTCACCCTCGAACGCAATCAAAATTAAAAGAATTCAATATTGAAGTGCCTAGCTACCTGCAATTAATTGCCCCTGTTGGATATTTAGATTTTATTCAATTACAGAAACACGCTAAATTAATTTTAACTGATTCTGGTGGAATTCAAGAAGAAGCATGTTTGTTAGGCGTTCCGAGTTTAACCTTAAGAGAGAATACTGAACGCCCAGAAGCGGTTGAAGTTGGCGCAAGTGAGCTTGTTGGGCGTGATGCTGTAAAAGCGGTTAAGGCGGCAGCAAAATGGTTAAGCCGTGACAGTTACTCTTGGGATAATCCTTTTGGTGATGGTCATGTAGCCGAGGCTATTCTTGATATAGTGATTGCTGATAATACTGAATTTATTGAACAACCTATAGTTGCTAAGAATGAAACGCTCGCTGTTATTGGTATGGGATATATGGGTTTGCCTATTTCAAGTTTACTTGCTCAAGCAGGCTATTCTGTAACGGGTGTTGATTTAAGTAAGGACAAGGTTGATTCAATTAATAGAGGAGAGTGTCCTTTTGATGAAGACGGCATGCCAGAGCTGGTAAAAAAAGTTGTAGAACAAGGTTTTTTAGTGGCTTCAATGACTATTCCTTCTTGTGAAACTTATTTAGTGGCAGTTCCAACACCTCATAAAAATAAGCAATGTGACCGCTCTTATGTTTTTGCAGCGGTTGATGCGATTGCAAAAGTCGCTAAGAACGGGCAAACAGTCATCGTTGAATCTACTATCTCACCGCAAACCAGTATAGAAGTTGAAAAACGATTAGCAGCTAAAGGCTTACAACTTGATGTTGTTCATTGCCCTGAAAGAGCTATACCTGGGCAAACATTATATGAGTTAGTGCATAACGATAGAATTATTGGTGCGTCGAATCCTAATGCTCAGCAAAAAGTTAAAGCTATATATCAAAGCTTTGTTGATGGTCAGGTGTTTTTAACCGATTTAACAACAGCGGAGTGTGTCAAATTAGTTGAAAACACCTCGCGTGATGTAGGTATTGCTTTTGCTAATGAGTTAGCACAAGTGTGTGAAGAGCTTAAAGTAGATGTGAATGAAGTTATTAAGTTAGCTAATCGTCATCCTAGAGTTAATGTATTAAATCCGGGGCCAGGGGTTGGCGGCCATTGCATACCAATTGACCCTTGGTTTTTAGTTGAAAATACTAAAGCAGGTGATTTTATTAGGTTAGCACGCAAAGTTAATGACGAAAGGCCAATTGTTGTGGCAGAAAAAGTGCTTGAACGACTAAAAGAAAATGGGGGGACCAAAATAGGTATCCTCGGTGTTGCTTATAAAGCCAATGTAGATGATTGTAGAGAAACTCCAGCACAGCCTATATTAAAACATTTTGAACAGGCAGGTGTTGAGGTGCGTTACCATGATCCATATGTACCTGCGTGGGAATGTGATCGAGTTGACAATATTGAGGAAATACTCGAATGGGCAGATGTGATTGTGCTTGTTACTGGACATGAATGTTATAAAACGTTAAAGCCACAAAAATCAATCATAGACAGCTGTGGACTATTAACGTTAATGAAATAGGCTTTCGACAAAATAAATATCGTTTATGAAAAATACTTATTAACAGGGAACAAGCATGAGAAATAATCTAAAAATAAAAAAAGCAATTATTGTAACATCCATGTGTTTGATCGGTATTGTAGCCTGCGGTGATAAAAACAACCCTGCAGAATATATTGATTCAGCTAAGCAATTAATTGTTAACAAGCAATATAAGGCAGCCATTGTAGAATTAAAAAATGCACATAGATTAGATCCAAATAATGCTGAAATTAGGGGGCTATTAGGGAAATCCTATTTACAAACAGGAGACGTGTTGTTTGCTGAAAGTGAATTTGAAAAAGCAATAACTAGTGGCCTAGAAGCTAAATCAATTATTCATGAATTATCTCGAACGTATTTATTATTAAATAAAGAAGATAAACTTAAAGAATTGTTAACGATTAATAATTTGAATGAACAACAACAAATTATAGTCAATATATATATTGGTATGATGTATATTCAAAACAGTAAAATTGAAGAAGCACAGTCTTATATTGCACAGGCAAGTGAACTAAGTGAAGATAACTTATATTCAAAGTTGGGTATGTTGTGGCTGAAGTCTAGTACTTCTTCTGATGGTGCGCTGGCTGCGGTTGAAGAACTGCTAAAAGTTGATAATACCCTAAGTGAGGCAATATTATTGAAAGCGCATCTATTAAGATCAAAAGGTGACGATTTAGCCGCTGCTTCAGTATATAACGACTATTTAAACTTACATCCATTAGCACATCATGTGAGAATTTTTAAAGCATCGGCATTAGTAAAAGGAGAAGAATTTAAAGAAGCGGAAGGCGAAATTGATTTTCTTTTAAATTTATATGCCAATCACCCTATTTTGAATGAATTAAAAGCGGTTACTCGATTTTATGATAATGACTTTGAATCAGCAGAAGCTTATGCGCGAAAATCAATGAATGCTGATCCCGATAGATCATTAGCAACGCTAATAGGTGGTATCAGTTCCTTTAAACTAAACAACACTGAGCAAGCATATCGTTATTTAGTTACTTTAGATAAAAAACTAGAACATGGACACATAGGCAAGAAAATATTGGCAATTACTCGTCTTAAATTAGGGTATTTAAATGATATTGCCAGTGAATATTCAGTTGACACTGATATTACAGATTTTGATATAAAAATGTTAACCGCGACCAGTAAAGCCATAGCAAAAAAAGGTGACCTATTAAAAGCAAAGGAAGTTTTACGCAATATAGACATTACCCAAATAAGCAATACTGATAAACTTACTCAGTTAGGGCTACTTAAATTGTCCCTAGATAATGCCGAAGGCTTAGAAGAGTTACGAAAGGCAGTTGATTTAAATTCACAGAATATAGAATCAAAAATCATTTTAGCCGTATCTTTGATTTCAAAAAATGAATTGGATGAAGCTGAAAAGCTATTGATAACTTGGATACAGAGTTATCCAAATGAGCCAGATTTAAAAGTAGCATTGGCTGAAGTTGACATAAGACGACAACGTTTTGATTTAGCAGAGTCTAAGCTTAAAGAAGTAATAAACGCATACCCTAAGAATATTTCGTCACGTTTTAGGTTATCCCAACTTGCACAAAAGCAAAACAATAACCTCGAAGCACTAGCCTTATTGAAACAAATTATTGAAATTAATAGTAAGCACGGTGGTGCATTAAGTAATTTGATTACTTTATCAAAAGATAAAGAGCTAAAAGTACAAGAATACCTCTTGTCTAAGTGGACCGCAGATGAGTCAATTGAACTTTCAACTGCTTTGGCACAATCTTATGCTGCAATTAAAGAGTATGACAAATCGATTGCGTTATTAGACAAAGTCGATAACAAGCAGAGTAGCCTCCATTATATTTTGATGGGAGACATTTATTTAGACGCTCAAGATATTGTTGAAGCTGAAAAAGCTTATAGTATGGCTGTAGACAAAAATAGTGCAGATATACAAGCGATTACTAAATATGCTTTGTCACTTGAAATGCAGAAAAAATATCAAAAAGCACTAGAAGTTATTCAAAAGGGCTTAAATAATTCTAATTCAATTGGTGTATTAGAATTATTAGAAGTCAATTATTTATTATTTACCAATCAAATCGCACTCGCTGAAACTAAGTTCAACAGTTACAAGATTAAAGACAATAATCAACCCATTATATTCACTCGATTAGGTGGGCAAATTGCTTTAGCACAACAAAAATTTAATGTGGCGATTATTTACTTAGAAGAGTTAGTAAAATTAGAAAGTAATAAAAAAAATGTATTGATGCTAGCTATGGCCTATGCGGGTAGTCGTAATCTTAATGGCACTATTACAACACTGACTACTTTTCTTGAACAAGAAGATAATATTGATGTGAGAGCAAATTTGGCACAAGTATATATGTCGACAGATCTTGCTTTAGCAAAAGAGCAATATCTACTACTTGTTAAGAAGGTGCCGAATAATTATCTAATTCATAATAATTTGGCTTATGCTGCGGTTAACACTAATGATATGGATTTAGCTATTCAACATGTAAATAAAGCAGCTGAATTGGCACCACAAAATCCACAAGTTATAGATACTCTGGGCTTTGTGAGTTATATACAAAAAGACTATTCTAAAGCTCTTGGTTACTATAAACAGGCAAATGCGCTTGCACCAGATGATAAAGGTATCATAAAACATATGGCAGATTGTTTACTTAAAATGAATAGAACTGAAGAAGCCAAAGCTTTATTAACGAATGTTAATAAATAAGATGTCAGGTTTTTTTACAATCATATGTTTTTAATCTGATGGATGTAAAATAATTCTATAATAAACAAGTGTTTGAAAAGTTGGCGGGCGAATTGCATTGTAATCTGTAGAAGTTAAAACATAATTATATAACGAACAACATAAAGGTATTGATATGAAAAATTTATATAAAGGAATGGTAGCAGCAGCAATACTAGCTACAGCAAGTTTTGCGAATGCAGGGACAGTTTCTCTACCTGGTGGAGTTACATTTACTGAGTTAACCGATATTGATGCTGATCATAAGAAAGGCACATTCTCAACATCGTTTGACTTCGTACAGTGGTGGGAAGACAGCAGTAATAATGCTACTAGCCTATCAACTATGTTTGGTGGAGGTATTCCTGCTACAGATGTTAATGGTCTTACTGATTACAGCCTTACTGGCTACGGTGAATTGAATACTAACTCTGCAACAGGTTCATTTCAGTGTAATGGCTGTGAGATGACATTTACATTTGAAGGTTTAGGTTTATCTTTAACGCCTTCAGAGATTGCTAATCCAGTTTATAATGATGCTTTATTTAATCATTTTCTGGCTGGTGGTTCGCTGGCTACTTTCCCTGGTTCTGCAGAAGATAATGCTGCTGGTAACCCTTCTGCTACAATAATTACTTTCACACCAGGTCTTGATTTGGCTACCGCTAGCATGAATATTTATCTTGATAATACCCCTGATTTAGATTTAGGCCTTGATGTCGGTAATAAAACTAATGCAATGAATGGTCAAGCATGGTTAGAGTTGTCATTTACACAAGTTGATTTTGGTGTTGTTGCAAGTGCAGCTGATTTAGCTGTGGCTGGTTTGAACCGAGCTGATTCATCTTTTGGTTTGGACGTTACAGGTGGTACTGCTGCTGATAGTTTCCTACTTGCAAGAGATATTCGTAATAATCCTATCTTAACTACCTTTGTAGATATGATTGGCTTCGGTTTGTCAGGCGAATTTGCTAAAACAAATGGCGAATATGATACATATTCTATTGGTGGTTCGGGAACTGCCCATGGCTTCGCTGTTACAGAACCAACGTCTATTGCAATCTTTGGTTTAGGTTTATTAGGTTTTGCAGCGGCATCACGTCGTAAGCAGTCTTAATTATTCATATAAACTAAGTTTATATATTAAAAGGCCTCCAATTGGAGGCCTTTTGCTTTTCTAATAATAAAGAATATTAAATGAGTTTATCTTGGATTATATCGACCGGGGCTAAGTATATTATTTGGGTCAAAACTATCTTGTAATAACTGTACGGCTTTCCAAAACGGTTTATCTTTATCGAGTACCCATTGCTGCTGATCAATATTCAACCGGTAGGGCACCCATCCTTGCTTTGCCCCTTCTAGCACCAGTTCTTTTAAACAATCATGCGCGTCTTTAACTGCTTGAGGGTTAGAGCTGTCGAAAACGATCGGAATAGTGCTGTCGAGACAATCATGTCGTAAATTAGTAAAGGTTATAAAAGGCTCTATATTATATTTAGGACACGTTTCTCTAATAAAGCTAACGTAACGCTCCATCTCTGCAGGTATCATGGGTATAAGCGGTGCATACCAAAGCAAACCACATTTGTCTTTAGCAATTGAAAATATATGATTTGTATCTTTATTGAAACTAGGGAGTTGGGGATTTCTCCAATAAGCGAGTTTTAAAGCAACTCGATTTGGCTTACCGAGCATTATTTCTTCACCTAAATTAAATGAATTTAATTGCTTTTTAACATCAACTAATTTATTGCTTATTTTGAAGATAAAATTAGGCATATTATTAATAACTAAGTTACCTAACTTAATAACAGCGCTATCTGAAAAGATAAATTTACATTCTATTTTTTTAAAAAGATTTTTAATTTCTTTCGCTACAACATTCACAACTGAAGTCGTTCCATATATTGTGCCAACGATTGTCCAGCAAGGCGTGTCTTGCTGTTTTGCAATGTTATTAATTTGTTGCGAAGACATTACTTGATGTTGTTCAGTTCCATTGGGATTATCAGCAAACATTGATAATATGCGACTTTTATCCATTAGGTTTACTGAGCCAACAATACCCTCATAATCACGAAGCGTTTTTTGTACTAACGGCACAATATCAGTGAGTAAATCGTCATTGTATACTTTGATGAAGAAAGACTTAAAAGCTTCTCGTTTTCTAGCCAATCTGATAGTGATTTCAGTAACTATACCCAAACTTGATTGTGTAAATAAACCATCGATGTATGGTCCTGGACTATATTTATAGGTTTTATCCACTAAGTCTCGATGACTACCGTCAGGGTGTGTACTTTTATCGAGATCACTAATGGCTGATTGAAATAACTCGCCTGATGCCCAATAACCTTTCAATGAAGTAACAGCATCAAAATGCTGAGTATTAGGCGTTATACCGTAACCACGTTCGATAGCATTACTTAAAATGGCACAATCTGGCCCTGCCCCTGTGGTAGGAACCATATAATTGGTATTATTTTCTTGTAGGAACTCATAGAGATCTTGCTGAGTCACTCCCGGTTCAATAGTAACCAAATCAAGTTCAGGTATAAGGTGTATTTTTTTTAGTCGAGATAAATCAATAATAATAACAGGCAGTATATCTGTTGGGGGTAAACCGGTACCATACCCCCAATTTCTTCCTGAACATATTGGATGTACTGTAAACTGGTCTTGTTTTTCTATAGCTGAATAATTGGCAAGTTTAAGTATCGCGGCAACATCTTGAATTAAAGCGACCTTTACAACTGCAGTAATATTACGGGTTAGTCCTTCTGTGCCTCTTAAATAAGGCGCTTTTTGCTCTGTAGTCGTTAGAAGGCTAGCGTTTGAGGATATTATATTACTAAGTTTTTCGAATAGAGTGTCCATTACTTTAAATACCTATGCATTTTATATAAATTTTGAATATACAGTTACGTACCTAAATGGAGCATAGCAGAAGCGAATTAAATAACAGAGAAGAGTATTGGTATTTGAATTATAATTTGATTTGAAAAATTTACTGCGACTGTGATTATCATCCAACATTGGTGGTTAATTATGTTAAAGGTGACGAGTAAAATTGTGGCTACTGTATATATTGCCTTAGTGACACTTATCGTCAATTGATAAAAAAACTGATAGTAATACTGCACTCCGGAGACGACCCTGTGGCGTCCATCCAGAACTTTCCACCTTGTTCTTGTAAGTATTCGTAAAGATTTTGTTGGGTTACACCTGGAGTTAAGGTAATCGTACCTTGCTTGTCGTCGTAGTTATCGAGTTCTTTAATACGTGAAAGTTTCATTAATATGGCATTATCAAAACTTGGTTCTTGCGCTGAATATCCCCAATTTTTTCCTGAGCTTACCGTGCTAATTGAAAACTTTGAGTCGTCATTGGATAAATTATACTGGTTAATCTTTTTAACTATTTGCTGAACTTGCGCTGTATTTGCAGGCTTGATTACAATTTTATTTGTATTTTTATGACAATAAATTCGTGTTTTTATTGATCTTGCATCAGTTTCATAAAATTTTGTAGAGGGAGTTATTGCTTTTTTAAAACTCGTATTGTGATGCCAGTCGTTTTATTTTGAAAGCTACCGGCATCACAGGGTATTTATTATATTTGCTGATATTTTTAAATATTATTACTCATTAAGATCAAAAGCTTTCTTGAAAAACTTTACAGCCTTGTGACGAGATTTAACTGCAAGTTTCTTATTCGGCTTTAAGGTAACAGTGCCGCCTTGTCCTAAATGTGCAAAAGGATCTTCAACGATTAATGTCGGTTCAAGTCTATCCCATGCGTGGTAAGCTTTTTTATATACATTCAGGTCAGTTAACTCTTTATCTATATCAGGCAAATTATTCACCATGTTTGAACAGGTGTCAGGTAAGTCGTAATCGTCATATTGCCCGGTTTGAATCAATACCGGTGCACCGGTGAGTTTTTCAAATTCAAAACCAGGAACATTATTGTATACCCAACAAACAGGGTAATGCGCAACATGGGCGGCATATCGAAGAGAGCTACCTGTCATACCCATATATTGTTCAGTAGCTGTTAGCATAGATAAAACTCCACCCCAAGAAAATCCAATAATACCTATTTTAGATGAGTCTATGTCGGGTCTTGACGCTAAATAATGTAATGCAGCAATAGCATCGGGTAAAGTTTCTTGTGGACTTGCTGGTCTGTCGGTTCCTCCGGCTAGGTTGCGAGCGCCCCATAGATCAAGTTCAATGGTTACGATCCCATTTTTATTAAGCGACTTTGCGTAAAAATCACCCGTGCTATCTATACCGCCTGAGCTATGCATAATGACTACTGCAGGCATCTTTGATGCGTTATCTGTTCGTGGAATTCTTAATTTTGCCGATACTAGCCAGCTATCTTCAAGTGTTTGGACGGGAATACTTACGTAATTAATGATTGGGAGCTGGTGTTTCTCAATTTTAATTTTTGCAGAAACGGGAAGTGAACATAAGAGTACAGATACAATAAAGCCTAATATTTTAAACATAATAAATTCCTTTTTATTTAGAGAGTTTTTTTATCAAATAACAATACACACGATAAAAGCATTTGTCATATATATTTATACTGAAGTGTGATTATTTATATTTCATATAAAAAGATGACTTAATGCTTTAGTATCATATGTAAGTATTTAATCCAGCAAAAAGATACAGGAAGTTTAATGAAATTTTTAAAGTCGATAATATGTATAAGTGTTGTTATGGTTTTATCTGCATGTTCTGACAATGAGTCGGCACAAACCTATATAACCAAAGCAGAGAGCTCAATTTTAGAAAAGCAAAACAACGCGGCAATTATTTCATTAAAAAATGCCCTTAAAATTGATGGTGAAAATGCACATGCGCGATTCTTACTAGGCCGGTTATATTTAAACGATGGTGATGCCGAAAACGCGGTGAAGGAGTTAGAACGCGCTAATAAATTAAAATATGACTTTGATAAAGTTCTCCCTTTACTCGCTCGTGCCTATATATTGACAGAATCTGATGACGATGTTTTAGCGCTTGAAATACACGAAAAGTCTTTATCAATGCCAAATACTCAATACCTCGCCTATAAAACTTTAGCATCATTGAGATCTGGAAAAAATGAGCTTGCCCAGGTAATAGTTGATGAAGCACTTTCTCTATTTGGATCAGATGGCTACAGCCAGTTAGCGAATGCCTATTTAGCTTTTTCAACACAAAATATTGATCACGCAAGTTCTCTTGTGAAGCAAATTTTAACGACAACGCCAAACAATGCTGATGCACTTATGTTACAAGGTCAGATTGCGACGGTTGAAAATAACTATGCTTTAGCTGTTGATAGCTTTAAGCAATATCAAGTATTACAACCTAATTCAGGTAAAGTGCAATTTTTTATCGCTGATTCACTCATCAAAAATGGCCAATATGATGAGGCTGAGGCCATTGCTGATGTTATTTTAGCAAGAATTCCGACTCAACCTTTTTTACAATATATTAAGGCGATGGCACGCTTTGAAAATAAAGACTACAAAACGGCAAACGTTCTTGCTAATCAATCGTTAAGTTCAGGGTTTAATTCTTTTAGTTTGAAATTAGTTGCCGGGGCAAGTGCTTTTTATTTGCAAAACTTTGAGCAAAGCCATCGTCATCTGAAAGATTTGATTTCATATTTACCCGCAGAACATCCGGTCAAAAGAATGCTTGCGTTAAGTCAATTACAGTTAGGTTTGATTGATGATATTAGTGAAACACTAAATGGTTACGACTCAAATAATAAAGAAAACGCACAGTTTTTATCTACATTAAGCTATGAATTATTAGAAGTAGGGGCTTACGAAAAAGCACAAGAAATGGCTAATTATGCCTCTAGTGCGGAGGATATGACGGCTGAAGAAGTTGCAAGAGCCGGTATTTTAAAACTAATGATGAATGATCCTTCTGGCATTGAAAAATTAGAATTAGCTTTACAGCAAGACCCTGAATTGATTTCAGCAGAGCTTGCACTGGCCTTTGCTTCAATTCAGTCTGGAAACTTGGCTAGAGCTACTAAAATTGCAGACAAGTGGTTGGAGTTATACCCAAATAAAGCAGGGGGACATAATTTACAAGCGAGAATCTTATTCAAAAATAATAAATTTGAGGAAGGAAAGGCTGCATTAGAGAAAAGCTTAGCATTAGAGCCTAATAATGTGTACGCATTAACTGAAATTGTAAAGTTGGCTGCTTATCAAAAAGATACCAAACAAGCTACGTTATTGACAGAGCAGGCACTTAAAGCACATCCGAATAATATTGAAGTACTTCGCCTATACTTTGAGTTTCACAAAAATGAAGAAGGCTTAGAGGTGATTGCTCAGGCTCAAAAAAGTAATGCCGATAATGTTAAACATGGAATGCTTTTAGCCGAAGCTCTTATACAGTTAGATCAATTTAGGCAAGCTAGTACGATATTGAATGGTTATCAATTAAGTGGAAGAACCCCAAAACGTTATTGGCAGTTAGTACTTATGGCTAATGCTAAACAGCCAGATGCTAAAGATGTCTATTCAATTTTAGATAAGTGGTTTAAGAATAATCCTTATCATATTGAACCTGCCTTTTTATTAGCAAATTATTGGACGAGCAAAAAATTTCCTGACAGAGCATTGGGTGTATTAGATGAAGCCTCTAAAAAGCATCCTAACAATCTAATGATTAATTTGGTGAAAATGCAGGTTTTATTAGATAGTGGTGGAATAGCGGATGCGAAAGATTTGTTTAAATCATTAGAAAAATTTGATGTTAATGAAGATTTAAAAGCAGGAATAGAAGGTAGGATTTTCTTACTGGAAAGAAATTTTATTGATGCAATACCTAAACTTGAGCAGCAGTATAAGGCCAGGCCTACTAGTAATAATGCGACGTTTTTAGCTTTTGCTTTGGAAGGGAATAATCAAAAATCGCAAGCTATTGAGGTGTTAGAGCAGTTTTCTGATAAGGAAAGCATAGAAAATAACATTGATCCTCGCGTTAGCCTGAGTTTAGCAAATATGTATTTAGCTGAACATAAAGACAAAGCTATTATTGAATATGAACGACTTATTAAAGCTAGCCCGAAAAATATTGTGGCATTAAATAATTTATCATGGCTGTATATGGAAGATAAAAAATATTCACAAGCCCTGAAATATTCGAAACAAGCCTACGCTATTAATTCGACAATACCGAATGTTGTTGATACTTACGCTCAGGTCTTATTAAAGTTAGATAATAAAGTCGAAGCATTAGCAAAAGCAAAAGAAGCTTATGATTTGTCTAAAGGGAAAGATACTGATATTGCTTTAAACTATGTAGAAACGTTATTAGCAAATAATAATAGAGTAGAAGCCCAACGTATATTGAGCGAAATAACGGTGGTATCAGCGGAGCAAATAGAGAAAAAAAGGAAATTGTCTGAATAGTTGAAGGTTTGTTGTATTAGTAGCGAAAAGAGAAGAAGTACATTTTATTTTCGCTACTTTTATCAGTATTTTCTCTGATGATATTATGAACAGTGAATATTCGACATAGTTAATTAAAACTGGCTACGGATATCTTTTTGTATTTCTTTATACAAGCTTTTAAAGCCACTTGTTAGGTTTTCTAAAAATATTTCAGCATTAATATAATAAGGAGCACGTAAGCCATGATATTCAATGGGCTCACCAATTTGTACAAACTTAATGCCAACAAACTTCATACTACGGGCTAAACGTGGCTCCATCATTACATAGGCATGTTTTATACCGGTATCGATAGCTAAAGTGCCAGCAACCATATATAGACCAATCGCAATAAATGGGAAGCAGCGCAGTTCTGATTCAGAATATGAACTTTCACTAATGGCACCGATGGCAGAACCCTTAAAACGATCTGATTTACGACGCCTGAAGTCAGCTTTTACGGCCAAGCGAGAAATCTCACCAATTTCTTCACGTTTGAATCTTTTAGGATCGTATTCTTTGTTTTGAATTGCGTCATAACAAAACTTTTCAATCGGTAACAATTCATCTTCATTGCTTGAGCGAACTATACGTACGCAACTGGTGTAATTATTGGTTGGTTTGTGCTGAATTAAAGCAAAAATAGAGTGAGAATCAAAATCATCCATTTCCATGCCATCGTCTTTTTGATTTTCGAAGGCTAATTCTTCACAATAAACATTATGACGAATTTTAAATACTTCGTTACGAAGGCTGTTAGTAGAGGCGTATTGTGGCTTGAGAAACTTGGTAAAGTGCTCAGCAATATTTCCGGCATCATGATTGACCTTAAACGACGCCACTTTTTTTGCGACATCGCCAATGATAGGGGAATTTAATATTAATTTGCTTAGACTCATTTTCTCATCCATTTGTCTTCATGTTATTTCGTGATAGAAGCCATTGCGTCACGAGACATACTATTAATATAACCTAATACCGGAGAAATATTACTATTAACTGTTAAAAAATTTATTTTTTTCCCAGTTTTATCGGTAATACTTCCTCTGCTGTTTTAAAGCCAATATCAAATAAGCTTTGTTTTTGTTCTGTTGTCATGGAAAAGTCAACGGCAGAGTAATTGCCAATATTAACTACTACGGTATTGTGCCAGAAGGCTTCATTAATATATTCGCGCGAGATCGTGGTCATAAAGGTACGAATAAGCAGGGTCACGTACTTATAAATTGGGAAAAAACCTTTAATATTAACTTCGTTATTTTCATGCTCACCCTTAAGGCGAAAACATAAGACCGGTGTCCCGTCTTTTGCCCAGTCTCTATGCAGGGCGTCTTCAGATAAAATACTGCCATCAACCATGACATGTTCGCCAAAAGTCTTGAAACTAAATATTAAGGGAATAGACATCGAGAATCGTACCGCCAGTGATACTTTTACATCAGGGGTGAGCTCTTTGTTGAATATCACGGGGGTACCTTTAGCGACATCTGTTGCAACAATATGTAAGTTATAATCAAGCTCGGCAAATGTTTTTCCATTGAGTAGGCCATCCATCCATTGCTCAAAACGGTCTCCTGAACTTAAACCGCCGTTGCGAATTAATTTTAATAATGAAAATTCTCGGAACTTGTTATAGTTAGTATTTAAAGCGATATCTTTAATTTCAGCTGGGCTTAAGCCAGCTGCAAATAAGCTGCTAACAATACTGCCACCTGAAACCCCTACTAAGTGATTGAAGTCGATGTCATAAGCTTGTAGCGCATGTAAGATACCAACGTGCGCAGGCAGTCTTGTGCCGCCACCTGCGAAGATAGGAACTACTGTTTTTTTTGTCATATTGTTGAACGACCTTAAGAAATAGCTGCCTACAGGGATATAACATATTGTTATGATTATTTTAATTATGAGTAATCATAGCTGTTTTTGCGAGTAAAACGCAGTAAACTTATTGACGATAAATAATATTTATAATGAATGGAGGGTTTAAGATGCGTTATTTGAAAATAATATTAAGTGTTTATTTAATTTTTTATACCAGCTCAGTAATAGCCGATTTAGCGGATACCGTTGAAAAAATAAAACCGTCAGTAGTGGGTATTGGTGTTCATACACCATCGGGTCGCCAGCAAAATAGTTTGAATGGCAGTGGCTTTGTTATCGGTAATGGCCGCTATGTGGTCACCAACTTTCACGTTTTACCCAAAGAACTTGATGCAAATATTCTTCAACAGATGGCGGTGTTTACTGGCTCTGGGAAAGCGGCGAAAGTGCGAACCGCTGATATTGTTGCTAGTTCGCAGTTGCACGATATCGCCGTACTAAAAATCCATGGCGCGCCACTGCCCGCGATGCAACTTGCAAATAAAGAATTTAGTCGAGAGGGCAGCTATGTTGCATTTACGGGCTTTCCTATAGGCGCTGTTTTAGGCCTATACCCAGTGACCCACCGCGGTATTATTGCCAGTATTACGCCAACGATAATCCCGGTGGATAATGCTCAGCAAATTAGTATTAAGATGTTGAAAATGTTACGTAATCCTTATTTGGTTTATCAACTTGATGCTACCGCTTACCCTGGCAATAGTGGCAGTGCTTTATATGATGTTGATTCAGGAGAAGTGATTGGTATTATTAATAAGGTGTTTGTGCAGGAGTCAAAGGAAGCGGTTATTACTAATCCTAGTGGCATAACATACGCGATTCCGGTTAAATATTTATTAGCCTTACTAAAAAAAGATAATATTGATTATCTCGGTACTCATCAGTAATTTTTAGTCTTCAGTTATGACAGTCAGGTCTTGCAGGATTTTGGGTGAGTCTATTAAGGATGAAACGGGCACTAAGTCAATATCAAGGGCTGCGAGTAACGGTATTAAACGATTGAGTGCAGCGATCGTTTCAGGGTGAGGGTGCGCAATAGCCACCACTGATTTATATTGCTGGGCGTGCTCTATAAGCTGCATAAATTGCTGATCAATATAGTCAGTGGTTAATTCGTTATCTAAAAATATTTGTCGGTGGGTTGTTGGAACGCCTACCTGAAGGGCGATATGTTCTGCTTTGGTTTTGTTGGTAGTAACACTGTCGACAAAAATTAAATCTCGCTCTTTTAAAAAGCGCATGGTCCACATCATTGGATTATAAAGTTTAGTTAGTTTACTCCCCATGTGGTTGTTGATGCCAATAGCAAAAGGTATCTCAGCGAAAGCAAGTGCTAACTGATGGCGGATTGACTCTTCATTCATTTTAACGGTTAGTGCGCCAGGTCCTAGCTTTTTACCATTTTCTGCTTCCATTGGGATATGCAAAATAATTTCGTTATTTTTATGATAGCCTTCTAAAGCCAGTCTTTTACCATAAGGCGTATGGGGGAGAATAGCGAAGGTTATTGCGCCGGGTAAGGTTAGCACGGCAGCATCACTTTTTCGGTAACCAATATCGTCAATAATAATGGCAACTTGTGCGTTTTTAGCGGTAGCTAAAGGCGTTATGCTTAGTAACGTCAATAAAATAATTAGTCGTGGGAATAAAGGCAAAAGAACTCTTAATTTGGAAAACATCATTATTGACCGAGATTATCAGTAGAAAAAGTTAAAATCGAGGAGAAGTTAACTTTTTATCTTCATGTAAACCAAGCTTTAGGGTTAGCTGCTTGACCATCGCTGGGTATTTCGAAATAATTACAGCGGATTGACTGTTTTTATTAGCAGAAAAAATAAGACTCAGTAGACGCTATATTTTTACTTTATTTAAACCAAGCTTTAGGGTTAACTGCTTGGCCATCGCTACGTATTTCAAAATAATTACAGCGGATTGACTGTTTTTATTAGCAGAAAAAATAAGACTCAGTAGGCGCTATATTTTTACTTTATTTAAACCAAGCTTTAGGGTTTACTGCCTGACCATCGCTACGTATTTCAAAATATAATCCAGATTGACTCTGCCCACCACTTTGTCCAACAAGCGCTATGGGTTCACCGGTTTCTACCCGGTCTCCTACTGACTTTAATAACGCTTGGTTATAGCCATATAGGCTCATATAGCCGGCGCCATGATCTAACACTGTGACTAAACCATAACCTTTTAACCAATCTGAAAACAATACCGTACCGTTATGAATGGCTTTAACTTGTTTACCAACAGGAGCGGCTAACAAAATACCTTTCCATTTTAAGTAACCTTGTTTACGAGAGCCAAAACTGTGGCTAATTTTGCCTTTAACCGGCCAAGAAAGTTTTCTTTTGAGTTTTTTTAGGCCAACTAACTCCGCACTTTGCTGTGCTAATGCTGCGATTCGTTGTAATGCCACCACTAAATTTTGTTCTTCTGCCACTAATTGAGCTAACAGCTGTTTGCTACCAAGCAGCTCTTTATTTAATGCGCGAATGGTGTTTTTTCGTTCTTGCTTAGTGTTTTGAAATACGACTTTTTGTTCGGCTTGTTGTTGTTTTATAAGATTTAACTTTTTGGCTTGCTCTTGGTGTTGTGTTGTTACGGCGAGCAAATCACTTAAGACAATCTGAAATTGGTCAATTTCTTTGATGCGAGCATCGTTCAAATATTTATAATAGGTAACGGTACGTTCTACGCTAGCAGGGCTTTGCTGGTTAAGTAATAATTTAATATAGTCGTGATGTCCCGATGTATAAGCGGCTCTTAATTGTTGGGCTAATACTTTTTCTTGCTGTTGTTTCTTGTGCGTTAAGGTTATTTTTTCTTGCGCGAGTTCTTTTAATGTTTGCTGAGTATCTTCAAAATCATCTTGGGTTTTAATCATCGCCTTTACGATTTTAGCGATTGAAATATCGTCATTTCTTAATTGATTTTCTAAAGATGAGCGTTTATTACTCGTTTGTTTAATCGATTTTTCTTGCTCAACTATTTGCTGCTGAACTTTCGACAATGCTTGATTGGTTTTATTGGTCGTATCACCATTATCCGACGACTGTTCAGTGGCGTTCACCGACATCAATACGCAGCTAAGGCTGAATATTGATGCAAATAAAGATATTTTTTTCACGGTAAATTTCATTTTAATAATAATTTTCTTAGATAAACTTCATTAACGAATGACCGGTCATTTGCTCGGGTTGCTCTATATCCATCAGCTGTAATATTGTTGGCGCAATATCACTCAATGCGCCATTTTCTGCTGGTTGAGCGGGTCGGCCAATATAAATTAGCGGCACAGGTTCACAGGTATGCGCTGTGTGTGCTTGCCCTGAATTGTTATCAACCATTTGTTCAGCATTGCCATGGTCAGCAGTAATTAAACACTCGCCACCCACTTTTTCTAGAGCGGCAACAACACGGCCTACGCTAGCATCAACCGCTTCACAAGCGGCTACGGCAGCATCAAACTTTCCAGTATGACCCACCATATCACCATTTGGATAATTACAAACGATAAAGTCGTGTTCACCGCTTTCAATGGCGGCGACTAATTTATCAGTGAGTAATGCTGAATTCATTTCTGGTTGTAAATCGTAGGTGGCAACTTGTGGCGAAGGTACTAAAATACGCTGTTCGCCAACAAATTCACTTTCTTTACCACCGCTGAAGAAGAAGGTAACGTGCGCATATTTTTCTGTTTCTGAAATACGTAATTGCGTTTTATTGTTTTTCTCTAACCATTCGCCGAGTACGTTCTCAAGTGCCACTTTAGGGAAAGCGATATTGGCTTTTATGTCGCCGGCATATTCGGTGAGCATGACAAAGTCAGCAATAGCAGGACACTTCTTACGCTTAAAGCCAGAAAAGTCTTGTTCAGTGAAGCAGCGGGTAAATTGACGGGCACGGTCGGCTCTAAAATTCATAAAAATTAAGGAGTCACCATCATCAATTTCTATGGCTTGGTTGTTCTCGTCTACAATCGCTGAAGCGGCAACAAACTCGTCATTTTCATCGCGGGTATAAGCTGCGGCTAATGCCTCAGTTGCGCTTGAATATTTATACTGCGCTTCACCACTAACCATTAAGTTGTAGGCTAATTCGACACGATCCCAACGTTGGTCACGGTCCATGGCATAATAACGACCAATTACTGAAGCTATCTGGCCACAGCCTAGCTGTTGGAATTTTTCTTGTGCTTTAATCAATGACGCTTCTGCGCTACGTGGTGGTGTATCACGACCGTCTAGAAAAGCGTGCAAGTAAATTTTACGGGCACCTTTTTCTTTAGCCAGTTCGAGCATTGAAAAAATATGATCTTCATGGCTATGAACGCCACCTGGTGATAATAAGCCAAAAACATGTACGGCTTTATCATTTTTAACGGCTTGGTCAACCGCATCATTAAGTGCTTTGTTGCTGTTAAATTCTTTATCTTTTATCGATTTGGTAATACGAGTGAAGTCTTGATAAACAATACGACCAGCGCCTAAATTAACGTGACCCACTTCTGAGTTGCCCATTTGTCCGTCAGGTAAACCTACTGCCATGCCTGAGGTGCCAATTAACATATGTGGATAGCGAGCATTTAAATCGTCGAGTACCGGCGTTCTTGCATGAAAAATAGCATTAGATTCTGTAGATTCTCGGTATCCCCAACCATCTAAAATCAGTAATACGGTAGGTTTTTTATTTGGCATTTTAGTTTCCATAACGGTGAAATTAGCTAATTATTCACCAGTATACCAAGGCAAATCAAGAATTGCTTGTGTGGTATTAGACAAAATATTTCAAATGAATTGTGTGCTTTTATTCGTTATCAATCGGTTGTATCAACAAAAAAAACCTTTTCATTGATTTAATCGCTTATCACGTAAAGTTCTTTTTGGGTTTGCTTGGTAATTCTGTATACTATCGTCAACTTTTTATTCAACCAATATTTATTATTTTTATGGATCAATTAATTATTTTTGCTGGTAATCATCCAGCACTAAGCGCTGCTTGGGCAGTTATTGTCGTTCTTATTATTGTGACGACTATTCGTATTCAAATGTCTCCTATTAAGCAAATATCTACACAGGAACTTACTTTTTTAGTAAACCGTGAAGAAGGTGTAGTAGTTGATATTCGTACCGAAAAAGAATTTAAAGCGAGTCGTATCATCGATTCGAAAAATTTAGTGAAAGAGAAAGTATCAAATAATGATTTTGCTACCCTTGAAAACTATAAAGATAAACCCATCATAGTTGTATGTACCGCAGGAATTACTGCTACCCCGGTTGCTAATCAATTACTTAAAGCAGGCTTTACTAAAGTAAGCTTGTTAAAGGGTGGTATGAATTCTTGGGTTAATGCCGGTTTACCACTGGTTAAAAAATAATAGCTAATAACTAATAAAGGTTTGATATGACAGTTGATATTTATACTAAAGTAACTTGTTTTTACTGTATGCGAGCAAAAGCTTTACTCGAAGAGAAACAAGTAAGCTTTAATGAAATTAAAATCGACAATAATGCAGAATTGCGCAATGCCATGATCAAGCGTAGTGGCGGTGTAACCGTACCACAAATCTTTATTGGTGATCATTATGTCGGGGGCTGCGATGAACTATTCGCACTTCACGCCGCTAATAAATTAGATGAACTTTTAGCAAAAGATTAAAAGTCATCATTATATAAAATAATAAATACAATAGGAAAAAACTATGTCTGATGAGAACACTAACAACGCTGATGCGCCAGAAGCCGCTACTGAACAAGCCGCACCACAATTTGCTATTCAACGTATTTATACAAAAGATATCTCTTTTGAAACGCCAAATTCTCCTGCTATTTTCCAAAAAGATTGGAAGCCTGAAATTCAATTAGATTTAGATACTAAATCAAATAAATTGGCTGAAGATACTTATGAGGTTGTTCTTTCAGTAACCGTTACCGCGACTGTTGAAGGGCAAACGGCGTTTTTAGCTGAAGTCCAACAAGCCGGTATCTTTTCTATTGGTAATTTACCTGAAGCACAACTTGCTCATACTATTGGTGCATTCTGCCCAACAACATTATTTCCGTATGCACGTGAGTCAGTGGCGAATTTAGTGAGTCGTGGTTCATTTCCACAAATTAATTTAGCACCAGTAAACTTTGAAGCACTATTTGCTTCATATGTTCAACAACGTGCCGCACAAGCAAAAACTGAACAGATGCCTGCGAGCAGTGAAACTCACTAATTAACGGTTTTTCTTCAAAATCGGCTAGTAGTAACAATAAAATGGAAGTGATGATATGTCGAAATTAACGGCAAAAATCACGGTTTTGGGGGCAGGGTCTTATGGCTCTGCCCTTGCTATTTGTCTCGCTCGAAATGGTCACAAAACCGTATTATGGGGACGAGATCCTCAACATATTGCGCAAATGCAAGCGTCTCACTCAAATGAGAAATATTTACCGGGTAGTGAGTTTCCACCCTCACTAACAACGACTAACGATCTTGAAAGTGCTGTTCAAGCGAGTGAAAACATTTTAGTGGTTGTACCGAGTCATGCCTTCGGCGAAATGCTCAGCCAAATTAAACCCTACTTATTACCAAAGGCTAAAATAGCTTGGGCAACCAAAGGTTTAGATCATAAAACAGGACGATTACTGCAAGATGTTGCCCGTGATATTCTGGGGGATGATATTTCATTGGCCGTGCTTTCTGGGCCAACCTTTGCAAAAGAGATGGCGGCTGGCTTACCAACGGCTATTTCATTATCGTCAACTGATGATGATTTTGTCACTGAAATTTCTGATCTATTACATTGTGGCAAAACCTTTCGGGTCTATGCAAATAAAGACTTTATTGGTGTACAACTTGGTGGTGCGGTTAAAAATGTGATCGCTATCGGTGCTGGTATCGCCGACGGTATTGGCTTTGGTGCCAATGCTCGTACTGCGTTGATTACCCGTGGTTTAGTTGAAATGACACGTTTAGGCTGTGCACTTAATGCCGAGGCAAGTACTTTTATGGGGATGGCTGGATTAGGTGATTTAGTCTTAACTTGTACTGATAATCAATCACGCAATCGTCGATTTGGTTTAGCACTTGGCAGCGGCGTTGATGTTGAAAAAGCGATGGCTGATATTGGCCAAGTTGTTGAAGGCTATCGTAATACCAAAGAAGTTTATATGTTAGCACAACGTATGGGCGTAGAAATGCCGATAGTCGAGCAAGTCTATCAGGTACTTTATTGCGGCAAATCAGCAAAGCTAGCCGCTGCTGATTTACTGTCCCGCGACCGTACTGTCGAATAATTTTACACTTTGTTTGGCTCCGTTTATCTTTACTATTGTAAATTTAAACTGAGCCTTCAAAGCCCATTTGTCGCCAAGCTTCAAAAATAAGCACTGCGGTGGCATTCGATAAATTCATACTCCGGCTGTCTTTTAGCATGGGGATACGAATTTTATCTTCATCGGGTATTTGCTGTCTTACTTCTTCTGGCAAACCACTGGTCTCTGAGCCAAAAAGTAAATAGTCCCCAGGTTTAAAGGCAATATCACCATAGTAATTGGTTGTTTTAGTGGTTACCGCTAAAACTCGCTCAGGTTGTTCACTTTCGACAAAAGCTTGGTAATCTTTATGGCGCTTAATGGCTGCAAACTCATGGTAATCTAAACCCGCGCGGCGAAGTTTTTTATCGTCTAGGTCAAAGCCAAAGGGTTCAATAAGGTGTAACCTAAAGCCTGTATTCGCACAGAGGCGGATAATATTACCGGTATTCGGCGGAATTTGTGGCTGAAACAAAACGACGTCTAACATAAAAATGTACTTAAATTCGAAGATGATAAGGTATTATACCAAACGAATTACTATATTGTACAAATTAGCGCTTAAGTAGCAAGCATGGAAAAGTAATGACTATGAGTGAAGCTTTATCAAAAAAAAATGATTACAGTTTTTGGGTAAGAATAGCTGCTTTCGCTGCTACTGGAACGGCCTTATTACTTTTTCTTTTGAAACTATATGCTTGGGTGGTAACAGATGCTAGCTCAATGCTGGCTTCAGCCACCGATTCGATGTTGGATTTATTTGCTTCGTTGATGAATGTGGTTATTCTTCATTATGCTTTGGCACCCGCCGATGAAAAACACAAATTTGGTCACGGTAAAGCCGAGAGTTTAGCGGGTTTAGTACAAGCCGCTTTTGTGACCGGTTCTGCCTTGTTATTGATCTTTCATGGCTTTGACCGAATTATTCACCCCAAACTGGTTGTTAAAACAGAAATAGGCATAGTGGTGACGATTATAGCTATCGTGATGACACTGTTATTAGTGGTGTTGCAACGTTTTGTGATTGCCAAAACCCGTTCCGTTGCCATCAGTGCCGATGCTTTGCATTACCAGTCAGATTTATTATTAAACCTTGGCGTATTAGCGGCGTTGATTTTAAGCAGTGGCTACTCTCTATATGCAGATGGCATCTTTACTTGTCTTGTTGGAGTGTTGCTATTGAGTGGCGCTTTAAAAATTATTTACTTAAGTGTGCACAACTTAATGGATCATGAACTGAGTGAAGAAGAGCAGACTGAAATTACCGCTATTGTCATTGCTCATGATTCGACCTTAGGTGTTCATGACTTGAGAACCCGACAATCAGGCCCACATCGCTTTATTCAATTTCATTTAGAGCTCGATGACCGACTGTCTTTACTGGAAGCTCACGATATTGGTGAAGCGATAGAAGAAGAAATTGAAGCGAAATTCTCGCCTTGCGAAGTGTTTATTCATCATGATCCCACTTCAGTGGTAGCCATTAAAACGGTTAATGTCGACCAAGAACCGCAATAGAAATAACATTAAGTTGAATGTGTATCATACCACTGCAGTGCTTTTCTTAAGGCGGGGCTGCGGTACTGGTCTTGCTCAAACATAAGTTCGTGCCGCGCATTGTCGACAGTGAAAGGTTTGCCTTCAGGGCAAGACTGTTGGTGGTATTGGTGCAATTGCTGGCAGAAAGTGTTTTGCGCTTTATTACAAACGATCGTGTCGTTACCTGCCTGCATGACTAAGATAGGTGTAGTCAATTTAGCTAAATCTGCAAAAATATTTTTCTTAGCGATAATGGCTTCTTTGAGCCAATGAGTGGTGACGCCGCCCAATTGTATCTCTTTATTTTTCTGATAAAGTTCCACAAAAACTTGGTAGCGAACAGTCGATTGACTAAGCTCATTTTTAGCAAAAGGTGTATCGTTAAAGGCTGTTTGTCCAATAAAAAAATTAGCTTCAGTAGCTAAGTAAGCGTTAAAGAAATCACCTAAATAAATAATCCCTTTGGCAAGCCAGTTAGCGATATTGCCGTAGTTAACTGCAATCATTGGCGAGGTTAACACCGCAGATTTAGCTGACAGTGGATATAACTGCATCATGCGCACAGCAATGGCTCCCCCCATCGAATGTGCTAATAAATGTGGTTTTTTAGCGGGCGTTTTACTGGCATTATTTGTGGCACTTTCTAAAACAACTTCATCAATAAATTTTTTAAGATCTTCGGCGTAGTCATCAAATTTTTTTACATAGCCTTTTTGGCTATCATTCAACAAACGTTGTGACAAACCTTGACCACGGTGGTCGACGATAAATATATTATAACCTTGCTGATATAAGTCAAAGGCGAGCTCTTGATACTTTAGATAGCTTTCAGACCGTCCAGTAACTAATACAAGGTTTTCTTGGTTTTTGGAGTCAGTAAAGGTTGCGTAATTTATTCTTATTTTATCGACGCCACTAAAAGATGAAAAATAACCTTGTTGCCAAAACTGTTTTATTTCAGTTGATAAGCGAGCACTAAGCTCACTTTCTTTGCCATAGTCATTACAATTGATTTTCGCTAAAGCCATGTTGTTTAATCCTAAGGTCGCATGACATTAGCGGTGATAATTCACTTATGCTCATCAGTTTTATGTCAGTGTTGTGCTTATCGGCAAAGTAATGGTTACAGATAAGCCACCAGAGTCGTTGTTTTTAGCACTTATCTCACCATTATGTGCTAATACTGCTTGCTGCGCTATCGCTAAGCCTAAGCCGGTGCCACCCGTGTTTCTATCTCGGGCTTCATCGACACGATAAAAAGGCTGAAAAAGTTTTTCGATGGTACCTTGAGGAACGCCATTACCGCTATCGCTAATGATAATCTTGATACTGTCTTGTTGATTGAGAATAACACTCGCCATAGAAATGACCACTTCACTGTGCTTTGGGCTATATTTAATGGCATTAATAATGACATTACTAAAAGCACTGCTTAATAAATTTTGATCTCCGGGTAGATCCAAAGAGAAAAAGTGCTTCATAGTAATTAAGATATGTTTTTCGTCAGCAAGGTACTGGCAGTCTTGGCAGATATCGGCTAATAATTCATCGAGATGAACGGTTTGCAAATTAATTTTTTGAAAGGTGTTTTCTAATCGAGAAAGAGAAAGCACATCGCTTATCATTTCATTTAAACGGCTAACTTCTAGTTCACAGCGCGCGAGATGCTTTTTTTGCAGCTCGGGTTTGTTAATCGCTTGCTGAGCTAGGCCAACCGCAAGTTGTAAGCGAGTCATCGGCGAACGAAGCTCATGAGAAACATCGGCTAATAAACGCTGATTAGCGGTTAGATTTAATGATAACTTGTCGGCCATAGTATTAAAGCTGGTGGCAAGTGAACCCAGTTCGTCTTTTCTTTTATTGGCATGTTCGATACGGGCATCAAGCTGACCGTTACCAATATCGGTTGCCGCACGTCGTATTGCCAATATTGGCTTAATTAATGTTCGTGCTAATAACCAGGCTAATAGAGCACTGACCGCAATGGGGATGGCAAGTTTCAACCAATTGGGCAGTTGCATAATAAAAGAATCAAAATGTCGAGACTGACCTTTAATGGCTAAATATAGTTCGACGGGTTGATTATCTAAAATGATATTTTTAGGGCCGGTAATACGAGATCTCGGAAATTGAATCGAGGTGATGGCTGAAAAGCGATTTTTTTCTAGGTAGCTAACCAAGTCTTTTAAAAAACGGCTACTATCGGTGGTGAGCTGACCACTATCAATATTTCTGATAATAATAGCTTCATTAGGTGATTTTCCTCGATATCGCAAAAGTCCATCGGCTGAAGTATTATTCCTTTCAATATGTTTAGCGATACGGTTCAATTTTTTGAGGTCACCATGGTGCGCAGGCAAAACAATACTGTTCTGTGCTAACTGCGCTGAGATAAATCGTGTTGCTATAATAGAGCTTAAGGCGAACAGCCAAAACCATAAAAATATCTTAAAGCCAATCGATGAAAATGACTGTCTAATTTTATTGAGCATTAGTCATTTATCCCCGTGCTCTCTCCTGTGAGGAAGATATAACCCGCGCCGCGAATGGTTTTTAATTTATCACTTGCAGAAAACTCGAGTAACTTACGACGAATATTACTGATGTGCATGTCGATACTGCGATCAAAAGCACTCAGTTTACGTTTCAAAATTTGTTCTGATATTTCATTTTTACTGACGATTTGACTGGCATTATTCATCAGCAAAGCCAATATTTGAAATTCGGTACCGGTTAATTCAACTAACTGTTGATGGCAAAAAGCCTGACGAGTGCTATGTTCAAGCCTGACCTCATTAATTTGCTGATGGCTGATAGTACTTTCATTGGACTTAACTATTTTAATACGTCGTAAAATAGCTTTAATGCGTGCCAGTAATTCACGATGCTGAAAAGGTTTCGCTAAATAGTCATCGGCGCCTAGCTCTAAGCCTAATATTCTGTCGTCGTTATCACCTTTAGCTGTTAACATTAAAATTGGCGTTTTATGCTGGCCACCTAAGGCTTTTAATACTTCAAAGCCATTTAGTTTTGGCATCATAACATCAAGTAATATCAGTGAGAATTTTTCATCATAAGCACGTGCCAGACCACTAACACCATCATGACAGGCTTCTAATTCAAATCCTTCATACGAGAGATACTCAGTTAATAACTCAGTGAGTTCTTTGTCGTCATCGATGATTAATATTTTCTGTTTGCTCATGAGGTTTTGTTATCTTTTGTTAGTGTCGGTATTTGGCGTATCTTAATATTAACTTAAGTGTTATTAGAAAACTGACTTTGTTGTTGCCTTTACAAAAACTTTACACTGCCTTGCGTTTCTTTGCGTTGCAAGGTTTATAGTTACCTCACTTAGATGAATGAATCGATTCACCGGGCTCGCTCAGTAATTGATTGATTAACTTATTCGATATTATTATCAATTTAACCCAGAGGTAAATCTTATGAAAAGTAAACTATCAGTTTTATTAGCAAGTGCAGTATTAACCTTATCCTTAGCAAGTACCGCAGCGTTGGCCATTAATAACGGCGATGGCGTTAACAATGACCGTCATGATGCCAAGCATACCGGTAACCATCAGCACAAATCAAAGCGTGGCATGAAAAGTGACTTTAAAAGAATGGCGAAGTATCTAGCGCTTACTGATGAACAACGTGAGCAGGCAAAGGTGATAAATAAAACGGCAAAAACAAGTGGTTTAGTATTGAAAGAGAGCATGCAAGGTTTTCATCAACAACGTAAAGCGTTACTGATGGAAGAGCACTTTAATGAACAAGCTTTTGTTGATTTACAAAGTCAATACCAAGATATTATTGCACAAAAAGCCTTAATTAAAGCAAAGAAAGAACACAGTTTTATGATGATATTAACGGAGGCACAAAAAGAAAAAATGCAGTCACATCAAAAGCATGATGGGAGAAGAAAGCATCTTGCTGAGTAATCTTATTATCTAGCAATACTGAAAGAAAATATTTTAGACATGGTGCTTTCTACCGGTTGGTCATTATAACTTGCCGGGGTGAAACGCCATTTTTCTAATGATGAACGAATAGTATTACGAAAATAACTGACTCTGCCTTCACCATCGTATTGAATATCACGTACATAGCCATTTTTATCTATGGTGAATGTAACTTCTACATCTGTTTCAATACCTTTTCGCTTAGCATTGGCAGGGTATTTCGGGTATGTTGATGTCAGTAATTGCGCGGGTGCGTGTTCTGGCATGTAGTTAGTTGTCGATTCACTTGTCGAGGAAAGTACTTGCTCTATCATCTGTGAACGACGAGTTGTTGGTAGCGCTAAGTGCGAATTTATGGCTAATGGCTGCTTAGTCAAATCAGCTATTTGTGCAGCGTATGGGTTTTTTAATAATGAAGCTTTTTTGGTTGAGTCAGTGCGCTCAAAGGCTAATTCTGCTGGCGATTTACCCATAGTAACCGTTTGACTTAATGCCAATTGAGCTAAAGATTTGTTTACCTTTACTTGAGTACTAGGCTGTTCAGCTTGATTTTTTTGAACAGCCAAAGATTCAGTAAAATTACTTAAAGGTTCAGATTTAGCCTTTTTAAGCCCGACTAATTTATTGTTTACGACTGTCGCTAAGGTATCGACAGTATTCTTTTCTTGGGGATTGTTGGCATTACCCGTGTTTTTAGTACTGTCGTTGTTCTCAAAGTAAGCTTGTGCGACTACGAGCTCAGCATTTACTGGATTTTTATTGGTATTTTTAGGAAAAAATGGCGCTATCATCTTTGCGGGTAGTTTGTTTTCTAAGGCATTACTTTCATTGCCTCGGTGTAATAATTGCTGCGCCAAAGAAGGTAACGCTATTTCATCGCCACTATCTGTGTATGTTTTGAAGTCATCATCGGCGCTGCGGTATAAAGGAATGGTATCAGTGCCTATATCTAAGCTAGGAATTTGGATGTATTTTTTACTGCCCACAGCAATAATTGAGAAAATAATGACGATAGACGCTAACCATTTTCCTGAGTGAGTCGTTGTTGAGCAGTGTTGGTCGTGGTCAACTAAACGCAGAACGCGTTGCTTTAAATCACCACCCGATGCCGCCATTGCCATAGCGGGAATAGAATGATGACGGTGGCTGTCACATATTGAAGCGGTATCTGCCAGAGTGTGCGCATAAGCAACAGGGTTACCACAATGCTGCACAGCAATATCATCACTACAATATTCACGCTCATTACGCATTTGCTTTGACACCCAACGCACAGCGGGGTGGAAGAATAAAAAGATTTCTACCAAGGTCTGAATGAAGTTAACTAGATAGTCATGTCGACGAATATGTGCCAGTTCGTGCAATATCAACATATCAAGTTGTGCGGGTGTTAAACCTGTCAACATAGTAACGGGAACAAGTACTATCGGCTTTAACCAACCTATTGCCATAGGCACATCATTTTTAAGTGAGATTAATAGTCGAGGTGAACAGGTTAATTTTACTTGTTCAACTAAGTGCTGAAATCTGGCTTCAAGTTCAGCATTTGCCGGCGAGGTGCCTATTTTTGGTAGTTGGTTAACATTATATAATTCGATGAACAGCTTTAGCGCTAAGGCAAAGCTTATTGTTACCCATGTTAATGATAAATAGGGTAAGAATTCAACCGCATTGGAGTACCAAGCAGCAGTGTTTTGGGCGTCATTATTTATGATGTCGCCCAGCAAGATGCTGTTATTTAATAAAGGACCAAATTGTGGAAAGTCAGCTTGAGAGATAATATAGAAAGTGAAAAAAGGCAGTAATAAATTAGCTACCATAGCCAATGACGCCATCGCATAACGCCATTGTGGTTTTTTATAAGAAGTAAACGTTAATGCCAACTTTAGCGCAAGCGCAACGAAAATCCCTTGCCAAAGAAAATGGATAAGGGTTAACGATAAATTGTATAAAAATGGACTACTCATTAAATTAATCTGACATTATCCTTCCATGTTATAGCACTTTTTAGATTGTACTATAACAAGTGTAGCAGTTTTTACTTTTCTAGCTCATTAAGTAATTGACGAATGTCGGCAATTTCTTCTTTACTGGTTGATTCATCTAAAGCTCGCATCACTAATTTTGACGTTGAGCCACCAAAAGCCTTTGAAGCTAGGTCTTTTAATAATGAAGATTGTGTAAAGGTTTCACTATTTGATGGTGCATAGACATGGGCACGATTACTTTCGTCTCGAATGACCAAGGTTTTTTCATGCATAATTTGTAAAATCTTCAAAACAGTGGTGTAACCTGTCTTTTGCGTTTTACTGACAACATCATGTACCTGACGAACTGTTGCTGGACCGACTTTCCAGAGAACATTAAGCAAAGTTAACTCTGCTTCTGTAGGCTTGATATTTGTATTATCTCGAGCCATCTAAAATCCTTAATACTATGAATAATTATAAGTTATATACGAATGCAATCGTATCTTGTGTTGATAAAATGAGCAACACCTTTTGTTGTTAGTGGCTTTGTTTTAAAATATCACTATGATAACAAAGGTTTTTAAATTGAATTTATTTTTTATTTGCTCAAGGTTTAATGTAGTACGAGCGAGGTAGTTAGTAAAAATGGTAGCGATTTTTAGTGTGATATTAATTAAATATCGACCGGTGATTTTCGATGGTGTTTGGCTAAGCGCCGTGATTACAGGGTGCCGTGAACTTATCGGGAATCGTGATAATTCCGATCTAGAAAAGACATTAAAGAGAGTGGTTAGCGATGTTATTAATCACGAAGGCATATTCGCCCCAGACTTATTGCCCTGATTGCTGGTCTTACTGAACGTCAAGCTCCATAACATTTACTAAAATCTAGCAAAAAGCCAATAGCGTATTTCAGGAAAATTCACTACTGGCTCTTTAATGAGCAATAACTTTTGGTTAATCAGCGTTAACAATATTGGCGTAGAGTTCACCTAAACGGGTCACTGTACCTGGATGAGCATCAACATCAAACTCGATCATGCCAGGACCAAACGTTGACACTACCGTAGAGCCAAGTTTAAAACGTCCCATTTCATCACCTTTTTCAAAAGTGATCGCATCAGCGCCGTCAGCCGGGTAACTTTCTCTGAAAATTCCCTTGGCTCTAGGTGAAGTAATCGTACCTGCCCAGGTTGTTTCTATACTGGCAACTATGGTTGCGCCAACAAGGACCATAGCTAAAGGTCCTGATTTTGTATCAAAGATAGCGACAACACGTTCGTTACGAGAAAATAAGTTAGGCACGTTATTAGCGGTTAATGGGTTAACAGAAAATAAATCACCGGGTACAAAGATCATTTCGCGTAATGTTGCTGCCATCGGCATATGAATACGATGATAATCTTTTGGTGCTAAATAAATACAAGAAAACTTTCCGCCTTGAAAAGGCTTTGCGGTGTTATATGAACCACCCAGCAAGGTTTCCAATGAATAATCAAAACCTTTTGCTTGTATTAAACGTCCGTCTTCAATATCGCCTTGCTGACTAATAGCACCGTCAACGGGATAGCAGAGGGTTGTTTCATTGTTATCAATAGGGCGCGCACCATCTTCAAGTTCGCGGGTAAAAAAATCGTTGAAGGTGGTAAAGTCTTCGGCATTCTTAAGCTTTGCTTCTGACATATTAATGCCGTAATGCTTGATAAATGCTTCAATGGCTTTTGTGGTTACTCGGCCACATTCTGCAGCGGCAAATTTTCCAGCTAAACGCGAAATCAAATGTTTAGGCATAATGTATTGAAGGGTGATTTTTAATTTATTTAAAAGCACTGAATTTCCTTTATATTATTAATATTAATTTAGTCGTTAAAACGAGAGGTTAATTTATTATCGCCTAAACTGGCTAAAATTCGTTGAAAGCTCGCTAAACGTTTTGGATGTATTTTCATTTCTTCACCGGCGGCTATTAATGCACAACCAGGATCATTTTGGTGTTTACAATCTCTAAATCGGCAACCACCCAAGTAATCTTCAAATTCAATAAAGCCACCATAAACTTCTGCTGGCGTTAAATGCCATAAGCCAAACTCTCGAATACCGGGTGAATCAATTAAATCACCACCTTGTTCAAAATGGTATAAGCGAGCAACTGTTGTTGTGTGTTGACCTAGACCAGAGTTCTCAGAAACTATTTTTGTCATTAAACCCAGTTCAGGCATCAAGGTGTTAGTAAGTGTTGACTTACCCACGCCAGATTGACCTACAAAGATACTGGTATGTTCGCTAAGTTGTTTCTTAAGCTCTTCTATACCGTGTTGAGATTCATTACTGACATAAATCACCTGATAACCAATCTCACGATAAATATCGAGATGTTGCTCAATTTCAGCTTTACTGGCTTTATCAAGTAAATCAGTTTTATTGAGTAAGATAACGGGGGTGATACCTGTTTGCTCTGCCGCCACTAAATACCGGTCGATAATATCAGGGTTAAAGGCAGGTAACACCGAAGAGACAATTAATATTTGTGTGATATTTGCCGCTATGGGTTTTACACCGTCATAAACATCTGGACGACTTAATACTGACGTTCGCTCATGAACCGCTTCAATGACTCCTGAAATACTGTGTTGTGTTTCTTTACCTCTGCGCCATAAAACTTTATCACCACAGACCAAAGATTTAACACCGCGGCGTATATTACAACGTATGCAATCACCATTTTCTGCTTCTACATCGGCATGCTGGCCAAAGCGACTGAGAATAGTCCCGTTTTCAGGCTCTCCCAACTCAGTATCTTGCCATTGCACTTGCTCTGGTTTATTACGCAGTTTTTTAGCTTGATTATCTTTAATGCGCCTTGTCTGACCTTTAGTCAGTTTTTTTAGCTTAGACATGGAGTTTTATCATGATAATTATGGAGTTTCACTCGTCTTTTAAAAGGGTAATGCGACAAAAAGTTTTAATCACAGTTCATTGTCACGTATTATACTGACTAAATCACCATTCATCTAATATACTTGTAATAGTAATATCAGTCTCACTTAGTTTGTTACCTTGCTGTGGCGAAGAAAACAAATGAAGATAAGGCGCTTGATTGAATAATCGTGAGCTATTACGATTAAGAGCAACTTAGCCTTGGCGTACTTTAGGGGGCACAAGTGGGTGATAACTTAATGATATTGGTATCAGTAAAACAGTTGGCATTTTTAAGGAAGCGGCATGACAGGTAACGAGACAAATTTAATTTGGTTAGATTTAGAAATGACAGGCCTAGAACCCAATACAGATGTGATTTTAGAGATTGCCAGCATAGTGACTGACAGTCAGTTAAATATTTTAGCTCAAGGACCTGTTTTTGCTATTCACCAAAGTGATGAGGTGTTAGACAATATGAGTCAGTGGTGTATCGAACACCATGGTCAATCAGGCTTAACTACACGTTGTCGTGAAAGTGTTAGTACGCTAGCCGATGCTACCGAGGCGACGATTAAGTTTGTTAAACAATATGTGCCAAAAGGTAAGTCACCGATGTGTGGTAATAGCATTGGACAGGACAGACGCTTTATTAATAAATATATGCCTGATTTTGAAGATTACTTTCATTACCGGAATATAGACGTTAGCACCGTTAAAGAATTAGCGCGTCGCTGGAAACCTGAAGTGTTAGATAAAGTGGTAAAAACGGGTGCTCATTTAGCGCTTGATGATATTTTAGAGTCAATTGCTGAAATGAAAGTTTATCAAGAACATTTCTTTAAACTATAGCGCTCAGTAATAATGTATAAATCAAAGCGCTTAGGGCGCTTTTTTTATGCACGTTTTTAACTGGACACTCACTATAAGTTTGTCACGCGCCTTTATCTGGACACTCACTATAAGTTTGCCACAGGGTAAAAAAACTTGAAGGTCAGACCAGTTTACGCGACACTTAATTAAAATTAACAGCAGGCAAATAAATTATGGCGAACAAATTTGGAAAAATAATCAGTAAAGTTAATAGAATGCCGCGCTTTATGCGCTCTTTTTTACTGACTAAAATTTTCTGTTCGACAGTAAAGTATGCTGGTACTTCATCAATAAAGTTGATTTCTGTTTCTCATACCAAAGCGGTATTATCGTTAGAAAACAAAAAGAAAGTACAAAACCATATTGGTGGTGTTCATGCCATTGCTGCGGCATTATTGGCAGAGTCGGCGACGGGTATCGTTTTTGGGATGAATGTTCCCGACACTTGTGTACCGCTATTGAAAAGTATGACATTTCATTTTCAAAGGCGAATGCAGGGAAATTTGTCTGCGGTAGCTGTATTAAGCCTCGCTGACATTGAACAAATAGAAAATTCGGATAAAGGCAGTTTGATGGTCAGTGTCGAGATTACCGATGAATCTGATCAACAGCCTATTGTTTGTGAAATGGAGTGGGCTTGGGTAACCAAAAGACGTTAAGTTTGATAAGATAAAAAGAACCTGTAAACGCGCTGATTGATTTGACCTTAGTCGGCTATGAGGCGCGTTATTTTTAAAACAGCTTACTCATATCGTTATTAAAAACCGTTGATTCTTAGTGACAATTCCTTACACTGTATTTTTAACTAAATTTACCGTTGAAGGTATTGATCAATATGGACGCTACTCGTTACTTTTTTCAGCAATTATCAGGACGATTTTTTCGGATTGCTTTACTTTCATTTATTCTTTTTAGCGCCTTAACTGCTCTGTTAGTTCTTCGTGATAATCAAGTGACCTCGTTAGTAGAGAACGAACTGCCATCGTTAGCGAATAAGCATAAACAACAACAACAAATTTTAATCACTTATCTAGCCTTAGAAAATTTAACTAAACGTATTGATGCCAAAAATTTATCTGCTGACTATGAGGTCGCCCAACAGCAAATTAATAAAATATCTTTACTGGTAAAAAATAATAAAGCTCAGCTTGATTTGATGTATGTTGGCCATAAAGAATTTTCAGGTGTTATTGATAAACTTAGTGAAAATCATCAGAGAAACACTCAACTTAAGCAAAATACCATTATTCAACTGCAGTTAATTAATGATCAATTAACGGTTGAGATTAAGGAAAAACAGCGACAAAAAAGTCTGCTGTTACAGCAACTCAATTCAGATAAATACACTGATAAAGTCACCGCAACCCGCGCTAAGGCCTATGTAAAGCAAATTACAGAATTGAGTGACTTACAACAATTACAACAAACCATTATCCGTGCACTATTAGCCTTTCAACAATTGAATTTACAGTCTTCTATTTTAGATTTTGATGATGTTAGTACCGAGCTAAAACAAGTATTAACGAGCTTTCTCCCAGAAGAAAGCACGGTTAGCCAACAGGGTGTGTTATTAACGCTGCAACTTAATACTTTAGAGCAATTATTATTTTCACAACAGAATTCGGTAGCGAAGTGGCGCAGTCATTTACGGTTATCTCGTTTATATGTCGAATTTATTGAGCAACAACAACAAAAATTACAGCTGCTAGTGCTTGAATCTATATCACCAGGGTCTTTATCTGCAGATAAAAAATTACGATTAATCGATTGGCTGCCTACTGAGATAAATGATTTTTTAGAAAAGCAAAACCTCAATGTTAACAATCAAGATTTACAAGTGACTGTGCTTAGTTTGATCGCACTACTATTTCTGCTGTTATTGTCGATGTTATTTAAAAGTAAAAGCAAAATAAAAAAATATGGCCAAGAGAGTGTGCAATTATTTAGGCAGTTCATTGAAAAAAGAACAAAGGATAGTGATGAAAAACTGACCCCCAACGGTTTTAATTCAATGGAAAATAAAAAAATTGCCGAACAGCTTGAAACCGCGCTCGAAACAATGATTAACCCTGAGCACAGTGAGCAAGAGTATCAGCAACAGCTTAGTGAGCAGCAAGCCGCTAATGACAATATAAATCAACAAAATAAAGAGATTAAGAAATTAAAAGCGTCCCTACAGCAACTCTCATTAACCCATAATACGCAAATTTTAGAGCGACAATCACAAGACAATGAAAACACCACAAAGTTAACCAATATGGTGGTGCGCAGTATGTTGCAAAGCCAAAGTGTTTCTATTGGTGCTGGTGTTACTTCGGTACAAGTTTATCGACAACTCGCGCGTATTTTTGATTGCTGTCAACAACATAAAATTCGAAGTGAATTTTTATCTGCGGTCAAACCTATGACGCTAAGTGATGTTGCTTTACACAACGAAATTGACGCGGCTTTACTTAATATTATTGCCGATGCCCATTTACAGCGTAATAAAATTTATTACCAACAAGATCCACAATTGTTAACTGCTGCGAAAGTTGACGTACGCTTATTTCACCGGCTGTTAAGTGGCCTATGCCGATTACTGCTTGCTGATTTATTTAAAGCTAATTTACATATTAGTACCCTTGTTATCGATAAAAATGAAGGCCAACAAATTGTTCGTTTTGATTTTTCTGTGACCAGTAAAAAAACAATCGCAAAACTCCCCGAGGCTCTCGAGTGCTTATTATTAGACGAGCGCCTTGAGTCAGCAAAAACCAATACAAACGATACCCTTGATTACTTATGCTTACTGTTTGATTCACTTAACGTCACAGATAAAAATGTGCAGTTACAAGAAAAGGGTTACCAGTTCTGCTTTACTCTGCCGATAGGTTTTGCTGATGTAGCACAAGAGATATCGGTAGAGCGTATTAATTTAAAGCAAGCCAATATTTTGTTGTTATCAAGTGATGCCGACATTTGCAGTATTACAGAAAAAGCGATCACTTCAGCTAATGGCATAATAACTACCTTAGCTGATCCGGAACAAGTTATTGAACAACTGAGTACCGCGCAGTTAATTGATAAAAGCATTGATGTCGTTATGTTGGCCAGTGACCTTTATGTAAAATCAGTTGAAAAAATACAGCAACAGATATCAAGTTTATCGATAGATATTCGGCCAAAGCTTTTTGTTATGCAACCTTATCTTAATGCGCCTTTAGAGCGATATGGCTTGTTTGAACAGACAGAAACGCCATTGCAAATACTCACACTTCAGCAAAGCTTAGCTGATTTTTTAACGACAGAACAAACGACTAACCATCAACTTTCTGCCAGTGTGTTTAATAAACATCAGTATTTATCGACCCAAGTTGAAGTGCTTTTTGCGGTGGAAAATCCCAGTAAACAGTTAACTTTGCTGCGTATTTTACAATGGTTAGGACTACAGGTAAAAATTGTCTGTCAGCCTAAAACGATGACTCAATTGTGGAGCTCTGGAAGATACTTATTGTTATTTACCGAATTTGAACAATCACCTTTTATTAAAATGTCTGCTGGAAAAAGTGTACGCCGTGACATTTTTACTTTTAATCAAAGTGATTTCTCCGTTGAAGACTCACCAAAATTGGCAGATAAGTGGGCTGTTTCTATTTTACCTGCTTTGCATGATGTCGATGCTTTGGTGCTACTTTTACAGCCTTGGTTAAAAGCAAAGCCAACTAAAGTGGTTGCTATTAATACAGTAAAAGCACAAAGTAATAAGACTAAAGAGCATAATAATATTGACGTTGAACTGTTAAAAACAACTGAAAAGCTTGATAGCGTATTATCAAACTTAGATTTAACACCCGCTGCGAAAACAAATCAACCTGAACCTTTTAACCTTGAACACTATGCAAAAAATCAGGGCTCTGCAGAATTGGCAATGTTGATGCTAGATGACTACCTTGCTGATATTGATGACGCGATGAAAAAATTATCAACGGCACTAGCGGTACATAATTACCCATTAGCGATGAGTCTAACGAGTGGCATGTTTACAACCAGTAAAATATTAACCGCTAACGACTTTATTGATATTAGCCAACAGCTATTATTTAGTCTTACGTCAAATACGGTCATAGAACATCAACAAGTTATGTCGTTATTTGGTCAATTAAGCGAACAGCAACGCCTGTTAAATGAGTTTGCTGAGGCAATATGATATGACTACTGGGATACTAGTTAAATGAGTTTTAAAGTTGAAAAAGAAATGGATGTTGCTAGCCCTTGTGTTGGAATTTTTTTAAATACTTGGTTAATGTGTTTACAGGGATACTAGTTAAATGAGTTTTAAAGCTGAAAAAGAAATAGATGTTGCTAGTCCTTGTGTAAGATACTGCTGTTTAAATGCTTGGTTAATGTGTTTACAGGGATACTAGTTAAATGAGTTTTAAAGTTGAAAAAGAAATGGATGTTGCTAGTCCTTGTGTAAGAAATTGCTGTTTAAATGCCGATGATATCTGCCTTGGTTGTTTCCGCCATATTGATGAGATTTTGGCGTGGACAAGCTATAAAAGTAAAGAAAAAATAACGGTAATTAACAACTGTCAACAAAGACGAATAGTGATTCAAAAGAAGCACGATTAAGGTAAAAGTTAAATGGAAATTACTGAACAAAGTGAATTAGACGATTTTTCACAACTTACCGTGCTGATAATAGACGATAACCGGTTAGTTCATGACACCTTAAAAAGAGGATTGTATGATATCGGCATTAATCACGTAAAATGTGCAGAAAGTGCTTATTACGGTATAAGGTTATGTGAAACAACACGTTTTCATATTGTTATTTGCTCATTCAATGTAAATAGTGATAAAGACGGTTTTCATTTACTCGAAGAATTAAAATTCAGAGGTCATGTTAACAAAACCACAGTTCTTATTTTTCTCAGTACTGAAACGAATGAGTCTCTTGTTAATTCAATTGTCGAATTACAGCCCGATGACTTTTGGGTAAAACCACTCGCCCCTAAAACAGTGCAACAACGTTTAATCCATACCTTGCAAACTAAAAAGCAATTATTCAATATGTATCGAGCGACTGATACTAAGAGTTTTTCGAAAGTTATATATTTTGCTGACCGCCATCTTGTTAATCAAAGTTTACACCAATATCACCCCAATATATTGCGGATGAAAGGTGAGGCTTACTTAAGTCTTTTAGAATTTGAAACGGCAGAATCTTTTTTTAAAAGCCTATTGAAAACCTATACCTACGCTTGGGTTTATTTAGGCTATGTAAAGTCTTTGTTAAAGCAAGGGCGTATAAACGAAATTAATGAACTGATTGAAAAGTTAATTAATAAGCCCGCTACTCGATTTGGGGCTCATGATATGCTGGCGCAATATTATATTGAGCATGAGCAATATGAAAGAGCCTACGATGAGATAAAAAAAGCAACTGCGTTGTCGCCACGAAATATTGAACGTAATAAAAAATCATGGGATTTAGCACGACTCAATCATGACCATGAAGGACAATATATAGCGACACGAAATATCGCCCAGCAAGCGAAAAATTCTATTCATGATTCACCCGAATTACTCTTAAATGTTATTCGTTCAGGCATTGATTTAGCGGCGGCTATTACTGACGAACGATCCTTTAAAGTTTTGCAGCAAACAGACAAGCATATTAAACAACTTCAAAATGATTATAGCGACGCAAATGAGTTTAAACAGCAGTTATTAGTGATCCAAGCACGGTTATATATTGTTCGTGAACAAAAAGAGAAGGCCACTAAACTTGTTGAAAACCATGTTAATTTTATTGCGTCACCGCAAATTGAAGACAACCTAGATAAAGTGAAAGTCTTTCACGAATTGGGTATGCGCGAAGAAGCGCTGAAAATGTTAGAGATTATCGGTAAACAAGTCTCAGGTGATTCATTAACGAGCCAAGTGATCAATAAATATATTGAGCAAGAAAGTCTTGAGCGTGCTGAAATTAATTTTTCACCCAAACAACTGAACGATATGGCGATTGAACATTTCGAAAAAAATCGTTTACAGCCCGCGCTTAAGGCTATTCAGCAAGCTCTAAGATTAACACCTCATAATATTAAATTAACGATGCGTATGTTAAAAATATTGGTGGTGATTAAACAAAGTAATGAATTTGATGAAAGTCATCAAAAACTGGGCGATGATGCGTTTGCTTTACTCTTGTCTGCGAACATTAAAGGCAGCGGTGTTGAGTCTATAGAGCAGTTAAAAATAAAGTGGCAGCAAGCTGAATCAGCTGAGCCTGCTAAGCATCTCTAGGTAAACCTTTTTCAACACTGCGGATCAAGCGCTCGGTTAATCGTTGATTTTTTATTGGAAAGTCACTTTGCTGTTCTGCAGCGATTCGCTTATTGTCTTGTTGATGCAATGCCCAATTAATATGTTCAGCAACCATAGGCTCTGCGGTTGCTAACTTATTATTTAACGCGTTAACATTTTCTGCACTATATGGCGCATTACCGATGGCAACGGAAATATTTCGTTGCCAGCTATTAAAACCAATACGGCGAATAGGAGACCCCTCTGTTTTATTGAGAAAGGTCGCTTCATCCCAGCTAAATACGGTTAATAATTCAACATCATCAAGATTTTGGCGAGGGGAAAAGTCGCCTTCGTGACTGATGTTAGCAAATTTATTCCATGGGCAAATGAGTTGGCAATCATCACAGCCATAAATTCTATTGCCAATTAACGGCCTAAACTCTTCTGGAATTGAGTCACGTAATTCGATGGTTAAATAAGATATACAACGGCGAGCGTCTACGACATAAGGAGCCACTATCGCTTGGGTTGGGCAAATTTTAATACAAGAAACACAACTACCGCATTCATTGGCTGTTTTTTCATTAGTCGGTAACGGAATATCAACTAATAGTTCACCCAAGAAAAACCATGAACCGGCACTTTTGTTAATTAATAACGAATGTTTACCGACCCAGCCTAACCCTGCTTTTTCTGCTAAAGGTCGCTCTAAGATCGGTGCTGAGTCAACAAATGGGCGAAAGTTGAAGGTTTCACAGTACTCACTAATTTTATCACCGAGTTGTTTGAGGCGTTTGCGCATTAATTTATGATAGTCTCGCCCCAAGGCATAGCGGCTGATATAAGCATGGTCTTTCTTTTTGAGCGTACGGGCAAATTTTGCTTCGGGGGGTAAATAATCCATGCGAACACTAATCACCCGCGTTGTTCCTTCAACAAGCTCTTGGGCGCGTGCTCGCATTAAACCATGCTTTTGCATGTAATCCATTTCACCGTGATAATTATTTTCTAGCCACGTTGTTAAGGCTTGTTCATGACTTGATAAGTCAATATCACTGAAACCTATTTGCGAAAAGCCTAATTCTTGACCCCAAAGCTTGATTTTTTCAGCTAATTCTTGATAGTTAATATTAGGTGTTGTCATAGTTAACATGTCATCGCAGTACAATTTGGTAAAGGGAGATAGAAATGGAAATAAAACTGTTGAGTGCAAGCTTACCACAAGCTGCTTTTTCCGCGAAGCAAGTGTTAGCTAATGAAGCAAAAGTTGCTGCTATAGAAAATATTGAAATGTATTCATTGATGAAAAATGCAGGTCAGGCTGTTTTTCAGCATATAAAGCAAAAATATCTTCAAAATGAAAATGATATAGGTCAAAAAATAGCTAGCCAAAAGCTGTTAGTTATTTGTGGAAAAGGTAATAACGGTGGTGATGGGTTTGTGATTGCACGTTTAGCTGTGCAAGCTGGTTTTCAGGTTTCTGTGCTACTAACGGCAAAACCAGAAGAATTATCCGGCGATGCTTTACGCGCTTACCAAGCTTACATCAATGTTAATAAAGTTGAAAATGGCTTGATTATATTTGATCAAAAAACGGCTAATGTTGAAATGGTAGCGAATTTTCAAGGGAAGTTAATTATTGATGCACTATTTGGTATTGGTTTTAAAGGACGCCTACCAGAAACTCTAGTGACATTAGTTACTTCTATTAACCAGCATTTGGCAAAAGTGATTAGTGTTGATGTGCCTTCAGGTTTATGTGCAACTACAGGTGTTGTTGAAAATACGGCAGTCATTGCTAACAGTACTGTCACTTTTATTGCTCTAAAGTGCGGTTTAGTGACGGGACAAGCCATTAACCATGTTGGGGAAATCTATTTTGCTGATTTAGCATTAGGTCAAGCATTTACAGATCAAGTGAAGACCAATATCATGGTTTTTGGCAACGACTTTTTTGCTGCTTTACCTAAACGCAAAGCAAGCAGTCACAAAGGAAATATTGGATTATTACTGGCTGTTGGGGGCGGAGAAGGTTTTGCTGGTGCGATACGTTTGTCGGCAGAGGCGTCATTGCGCAGTGGCGCTGCATTAGTGAGTGTTTGTTGTCATAAAAATAATCGAGCATTAGTCTTTAATGGCCGCCCAGAATTAATGTTAGCGCCTAGTTGCGCAGAACAACTTGTGGGATCAATGACATTAAGTAAAGCTAAGGCTTATGTGCTTGGCCCTGGTTTGGGTCAAAATGAGTGGAGTCAGGCATTATTTGATTTAGTGCTGGCTCAAAAAAAATTATGTGTAATTGACGCCGATGGTTTGAGTTTGTTGGCGCAAGCTTACCAACAAAATTTATTAACGGATAAAATTAATAGTAACCATTGGGTTTTAACGCCACATCCCGGTGAAGCTGCAACGCTGTTAAATTGCACTGTGACAGAAATAGAGCGAGATCGTTTTAGCGCCGTAAAAAAAATAGCCCAACAATATCAATGCGTGAGCGTATTGAAAGGTGCAGGGAGTTTGATAAGTGATGGTCAACAGGTTTGGGTGAACACAACGGGTAATTCAGGCATGGCAAGCGGAGGCATGGGCGATGTGTTATCAGGTATTATTGCGGCATTGCTAATGCAAAAAAGCTCGTCAGAAAAAGGGGAGGAACTGCAAGAGCGAACTGATTTTGCAAAGCTTACAGCCTTGGCCGTTTATATTCATGGTAAGGCTGCTGACATTATTGCGCAAAAGCATGGAAAAATTGGTATGCTAGCAAGTGACCTATTGCCAGTTATACGGCAGCTTATAAATAATAAATTTTAGAAAATAATTGATGAAAGAAATGCTTACAAACAAAAACTACTTTTTAGCTGATGAATCAGCAACTATAGCTATGGGTAATAAATTAGCTGATATTGTAAAAAAAGAACTAAAACAAGGTATTGTTGTATATCTTTACGGTGATTTAGGTGCGGGAAAAACCACCTTAACTCGAGGTTTTGTGCAAGGTATGGGGCATATTGGCCACGTAAAAAGCCCAACCTATACTCTCGTTGAACCTTATGAATTACATGACTGGTTAGTTTATCATTTTGATTTATATCGCTTGTCAGATCCTGAAGAACTAGAATATATGGGCATTCGAGATTATTTTGCAGATAACTGCTGTTGCTTTATTGAGTGGCCAGAAAAGGGGCTAGGTATGATCAAGGCACCTGATTTGCGTATCGACTTAGCGTATAGTGAAGAGCAAAGAACCATCAACATACAAGCAAAGACCCCTTTGGGTGAGCTCGTAGTAAATGCGCTTAGTTAATGTGCGCTAATAGACGCAAAAGGAAAGGGCAGCAGTAAATGAATATTCGATCGTTATTATTAGCTATGTTATTAACCGTTAGTGTTTTCTTTGAAGCGCAGGGTAATAGCATCGATGGCGTTCGTGTCTGGCCAGCCCCGGAAAATACCCGTATTGTTTTTGATCTCAGTGAACAGCCTGATTATAAGTATTTCAGTTTACAGAATCCTCAGCGTTTAGTCATAGATTTTAACAACAGTAAGAATCATGTTTCGTTTAAGAATATCCTTAAAAAGGATAAACGCATAAAACTGATCCGCACCAGTAAATCGCGTATTAAAGGCACAACACGTTTAGTATTAGAATTAGCGGATAATTACTCTTTGGCTGTTTTTCCGCTTGCACCAGCTGGACAATACGGTAACCGTTTAGTGATTGATTTATTCGATGAAGAAAAAATCAACCAAGGCGACCATACCCCCAAAAACGATCATCGAGATATTCTTATTGCCATTGATGCTGGCCACGGTGGTGAGGATCCTGGTTCTATAGGGGGTAAAGGCAGCTATGAAAAACGTGTTACGTTAGCGATTGCTAAAAAACTTGCTACCTATATTAATAATGAAAAAGGCATGAAGGCGGTAATGGTGCGCGATGGAGACTATTATGTTTCGGTCGGTCGACGTAGTGAAATAGCCAGAAAAAACCAAGTGGATTTTTTAGTGTCAATTCATGCCGATGCCTTTAGAACACCTCAACCTAACGGAGCCTCAGTCTGGATTGTATCGCACAAACGGGTTGAGTCAGAAATGGCCAAATGGCTGCGTAACCGCTCGAACAACTCCGAGCTTTTAGGTGGTGGCGGTGGTGTTATTAAAAATACCCGCGATGATAACTTGGCAAAAACCTTAGCAGATATGAATAAAGAGCATTCGCAGGGTGTCAGTATTAGCATGGCGAATAGCGTACTAAAACAACTGAAAAAAATTACTAAAATGCACAAGAAAGTTCCCCAACATGGTAATTTTGGTGTGTTAAAATCTTCAGATATCCCTTCGATTTTAGTTGAAACAGGTTTTATTTCTAACCATAGAGAAGAACAGAATTTAAACTCTAGTGCTCATCAGCGCAAGCTCGCTAAAGGTATTTTTAAAGGTATTAAAGACCATTTTATGATTCAACCGCCGATGGGCAGTTATTATGCCTCTATTGAAACACGACAACATAAAATTACTCGCGGTGAATCTTTATCTGTGGTTGCACAACGCTATAGTGTTTCAGTACGAGAATTAAAAATGGCAAATAGTTTAACCTCGAATACCGTTCGCATAGGTCAAACCTTAACCATACCTCGCGCCGATTAATTTATTATAAATAGTTAACAGATCAAAATTTATGACCATAGAAATCCTTCCAGCACGCCTAGCTAACCAAATTGCTGCCGGTGAAGTCGTAGAACGTCCTTCATCAGTGGTGAAAGAGTTAGTTGAAAACAGCTTAGATGCTGGCGCAACGACCATTAAAATAGACATTGAAAAAGGTGGCGCTAAACGTATTCGTATTAGTGATAATGGCTCGGGTATTGTTAAAGATGAACTAACGTTAGCGCTAAGTCGTCATGCGACCAGTAAAATTAAAGATTTAAATGATTTAGAAGGTATTTGTAGTTTAGGGTTTCGTGGCGAAGCACTGGCAAGTATTAGCTCAGTCTCACGTTTAACGTTGACGTCAAAACCTGCTGAGCAAGAATCAGCTTGGCAAGCCATTGCCGAAGGGCGAGATATGGCGGTAGCCTTACAACCCGCTGCACATCCTAATGGCACGACCATTGATGTTGTCGACTTGTTTTTTAATACCCCCGCGAGACGAAAATTCCTTCGTACTGAAAAAACAGAGTTCACTCATATTGAAGAGGTTATTAAGCGTATCGCTTTGGCGCGCTTTGATGTTAGTTTTATTTTGTCACATAATCAGAAAGTGATTAAGCATTTTAAATCAGTCAATAATAAAAGCTTATACGCAAAACGGGTAGCACAAATTTGTGGTCAAAAGTTTATTGAGCATTCACTGGAAATTGACTGCCAGCATGGCGATTTACAATTATCAGGTTGGGTAGGGCTACCAAGCTTTGCCCGTAACCAAAATGATTTATGCTTTAGTTACGTAAATGGCCGTATGATGCGAGATAAGTTAATTAATCACGCCATTCGTCAAGCTTATAGTCATCTGTTACCTGCGGATACTTATCCGGCTTTTGTGCTGTTTCTGGTGCTTGATGTCCGAGAAGTCGATGTAAATGTTCATCCAGCAAAACATGAAGTACGGTTTCATCAAGGGCGTTATATTCATGATTTTATTTATTCGGTTTGTCATAACGCGTTAAGCGAAAATGCTAATGTTGGCTTATTGCCTGAATCAGAAGATCAACCCTCGGCTACTTTACCACTTCAGCCTGAAAGCCATGCGGTAAATTATAGACAAGACAATCAGCTTGAGTCAGATGAAACCGGGCAGCAATTAACGCGTGATTATATTAAGCCATTGACGAAAGTTACCGATGTTCAAAGCGAACCCTATCAAGGTAGCAAGCCAAGTAGTCAAAAGAATTATTCATCTTATACGCACAGTAATAACCAAGTGAGCAGAAATGCTGCGCAAGCTTATCAAACATTGATGACGCCTTTGTCTAGTGGAAAGTCAGATGAAGACAGTGCCGCTCTGCCAATACACGAGGTGAATGAAAATGAGCACTTAGTGTTAACCAAGATTATTGATGAAAAATATGCGGTGATAACGTTAGACAATGAACTACGTTTATTGGCATTAAACAAAATAGAGCAAGCGGTTAAATTCTTCGAAGTAAAAAACAGATGGCAGCATAATTTTGTTAGCCAGCCGTTACTATTGCCAATTAAGATATCGTTAACGCATGCACAAGTCACTTTTGTTGAAGCGCAGACTGATGCACTGAAAAAAATAGGTATTGTCGCGAGTGTTTTATCTAAGAGCAGCATACAAGTACGAGAGTTTCCGGCCTTGTTAAGAAATAAAGATGTAAATTTAAGTGTTAATAAGCTCTTAACACATTTGTGTTTAGAAGATGGACAAGAATTAACAAATAGTGATTGGCAACAAGCCTTTGCAAGTTTATTATCCGCTGATTCTTACGATAACCAACAAGCTAAAAGCCTACTCCGTTTGAGTCAGCAACAATTAAATCCTACCTTTGAGCAGCAGCTACGCTTGAATTCGGTATTGATAGACCTCACATCATCAATAAGAATGTTAACGAATGCTACTTAAATTGATGCCTGACGCTTTATCAACAAACAATATTGACAGTAAAAACCGTAAATTACCGCCAGTCATTTGTTTGATGGGGCCTACTGCATCAGGTAAAACAGCGTTAGCAATGGCATTACATGATGCCTTGCCATGCGATATTATCAGTGTTGATTCTGCGCTTGTTTATCGTGATATGGACATTGGTACTGCAAAACCAACAGCAGAAGAATTAGCAAAGTATCCGCATCGATTAATTAATTTAATTGATGCCAGTGAAAGTTACTCTGCCGCTGATTTTTGCCGTGACGCTTTACTAGAAATTGAGAAAATTAGGGCGAATAACCGCATACCTTTATTGGTTGGCGGTACTATGATGTATTTTAAAAGCCTGATTGATGGTATTTCGCCTCTGCCGGCGGCCGATGTAAAAATTCGCCAAGGCATAGCTGACGAAGCTGAACAATTTGGCTGGGAGAACATCCATCAACAACTTGCTAGCGTAGACCCGGTTTCTGCCGAACGTATTCACAAAAATGATCCGCAACGATTAATGCGGGCATTAGAAGTTTACCGCCTAACGGGCAAAAGTATCACCGACTTAACGAAAGTTAAGGGTGAACGACTCAGTGGTGATGTTTTACAATTTGCTATCTCACCGAAAGAGCGTAAAGATTTACATGGTCGTATTGCGCTTAGGTTTGAACAGATGATTGAACAAAATTTTGAATCAGAAGTTGTTAAGTTAAAGCAGCGTGACGATTTGCATGAAAATTTACCCGCTATTCGTTGTGTGGGTTATCGACAGATGTGGGAATATTTAGATGGTGAAGTCGACCATGATGAAATGGTTTTCAAAGGCATTTGTGCGACGCGACAACTGGCTAAACGACAGTTAACTTGGTTGAGAAATTGGCCAAATTTACAATGGTTGCATATGGAAGACGAAAATAATTTAAAACTAATTATGTCTTCAGTAAGCAAACTTTAAACCTTGATGTATAATAAAAACAGTTGCATAGTAAGTAACTAGTTTTCTAGAGAAAAAACTCTTACATACATTTATTAAAAATAACAAAAAAGGGGCCAAACAATGGCAAAGGGGCAATCTTTACAAGACCCATTTTTGAATGCTTTACGACGTGATCGCATTCCGGTAGCAATATATTTAGTTAATGGCATTAAACTACAAGGACAAGTAGAGTCCTTTGATCAATTTGTTATTTTACTTAAAAATACAGTGAGTCAAATGGTCTATAAACACGCCATTTCTACTGTTGTTCCTTCACGGGCAGTTTCTACGATGCCAGCACCACAAACTGGTGATTATAGTCAGGAACAGCAAGATTAATGATTTCGTTGAGTTTGGTTGTACACCAAATATTACGTGTCCAAAAGTTTCTTTTGGTTTAACTATTTAGTTTATAGGTAATACTCAATTGTTTGATCGTTATCAAGCAGGTGAACAAGCTATTCTTGTTCACCTCGATTTCCCTGATGAAAATGCGCGCGAAGACTTACAAGAATTTGAAATGCTTGTTAGCTCTGCGGGCGTTAACGCGCTTGCAATTGTTACAGGTAAACGTACTACACCTCATACTAAATTCTTTGTTGGTAGTGGTAAAGCTGAAGAAGTTGCCGAGGCGGTAAAGTTACATCAAGCCAATGTGGTACTTTTTAATCATGCACTTTCTCCTTCACAAGAAAAAAATATTGAAGCATTGTGTGAGTGCCGCGTTGTTGACCGAACAACACTCATCCTAGATATTTTTGCCCAGCGCGCTCGAACACATGAAGGTAAGATGCAAGTAGAACTTGCGCAATTACGTCATATGAGTACGCGTTTGATCCGTGGCTGGACACACCTTGAAAGGCAAAAAGGTGGTATTGGCCTCCGCGGGCCTGGTGAAACTCAGTTAGAAACTGATCGTCGTTTACTTCGCGACCGTATGGTAAATATTCGTAAACGCTTAGAACGTGTGGAAAAGCAACGCCAGCAAGGTAGAAGAGCAAGAACACGCGCTGAAATACCGACAATTTCTTTAGTGGGTTATACCAACGCAGGTAAATCGACGCTGTTTAATATTATTACTCAGGCAGACGTTTACGCAGCAGATCAATTATTTGCAACCTTAGATCCCACATTACGAAAAATTGAAATTGAGGATGTTGGCCGAGCAATTTTAGCTGACACCGTTGGCTTTATTCGTCATTTACCTCATGATTTAGTCGCCGCTTTTAAAGCAACATTGACTGAAACCCGTGAAGCTGAACTATTATTGCATGTCATTGATATTTCAGATGATAGGCGAACTGAAAATATTGAACAAGTTGAAACGGTTTTAAAAGAGATCGAAGCGGGCGATGTTCCGCAATTATTAATTTGTAACAAAATAGATGCTTTGGAAGATATTGAACCACGCATTGACAGAGACGATACAGGTCTACCTATACGAGTATGGTTATCTGCACAAAAAGGCATAGGGATTGAATTACTTTTTCAAGCGCTAGCTGAACGACTCGGCAAGAAAATAGTCAAGCATAACTTATGCTTACCTCCTAGCGAAGGTAAACTACGTGGTGTGTTTTATCAATTAAATTCTATTGTTGATGAACGGTATGACGAAGATGGAAATTGTTTATTGAAAATTAAATTACCTGCAAGAGAGTGGGATAGATTAATTAAACAGAGTGAAGCTGATATAGAAGGCTTTATTGAACGTAAACAGACTGATATATTACCGTAATGGGTAAATAGTAGTTTTAGCACTTATTTAAATTTATAGTTAGTGGAGAAGACCATGGCGTGGAATGAACCGGGGAATAATGATAAAGACCCCTGGAAAAAGAAAGATGATAAGAATCAAGGCCCACCAGATTTAGACGATTTACTAAAAGATATTGGTAATAAGTTTGGCGGTATTTTTGGCGGAAAATCATCAAAAGATGGCAGCAAGAAAGGCGCATCGAATGTTGGTATCGCTATTGCGCTAATCGTGGGTATTCTTGTTTATGCTTTTAGTGGTTTCTACACCATTAAAGAAGCTGAAAAAGGTATCGTATTACGTTTCGGGCAATACGATGGCACAGTTGAACCAGGTTTACGCTGGAAATGGACATTCGCCGAACGTATTATTCCTGTTGATATGCAAACAACACGCGACTTACCTGCATCTGGTTTTATGCTAACCAAAGATGAGAACGTGGTACGTGTTGAAATGCAGATACAGTATCGTGTTGTTGATGCCCGTGATTATATTTTCAGTGTTACTAATGCTGACGACAGTTTAAGCCAGTCACTAGACAGTGCTTTACGCTTCGTTATTGGTGACTCTAAAATGGATGATATTTTAACAAGTGGCCGTGAAAAAGTGCGTCAAGATGTCTGGAAAGAATTAGATGACATTATTGCCCCGTATAATCTTGGTTTAATTGTTGTCGATGTTAACTTTAAAGATGCTCGTCCTCCTGAAGAAGTCAAAGATGCTTTTGACGATGCTATTTCAGCACAAGAAGATGAAGTTCGTTTTTTACGTGAAGCCGAAGCCTATGCCCGTGGTATTGAACCAAGAGCACGTGGCCGAGTGAAACGTATGGAACAAGAGGCCATCGCTTATAAACAACAAACGGTATTAGATGCCGAAGGTGAAGTTGCTAAATTCAATAAATTACTTCCAGAATACCTTGCTGCTCCAGAAGTTACTCGCCAGCGTATGTATTTATCAACAATGGAAAATGTTTATGCCAATACCAGTAAGGTTATGGTTGATGTTGAAGGTGGCAATAACATGATGTATTTACCATTAGATAAAATGATGCAAAATCAGTCTTCTGGTCAACGTACTTTACCTGAGAGTCAAACGCGAGCGACGCAATCGATTAATACCCAAAGTACTGCGCCTGATTTATCAGGTCGTGCAGACAGATTTAACGAAGGGAGAAATTAAGCAATGAAAAACTTTATTATTGCCCTAATTGTATTATTCTCAGTATTAACCGTCTCTTCTGTTTTCATTGTTTTTGAAGGACAACGTGGTATCGTTTTTCAGTTTACAAAAATTAAACGTGATGCTAATTCAGGTGAAATGCTTGTTTATGAACCGGGTTTACACTTTAAAATACCCTTTATTAACAACGTTCGCAGACTTGATGCTCGTATTCAAACGCTCGATGAAGCGCCTGATCGCTTTGTAACATCTGAGAAAAAAGATTTAATGGTCGACTCATTTGTTAAGTGGCGTATTGTTGACTTTTCAACGTTCTACTTACGTACTTCTGGCTCAGTAGAAAATGCTCGTGCGTTATTGAAACAAAAAGTAAATAATGGTTTACGTACTGAGTTTGGTACGCGCACCATTAAAGAAATTGTTTCAGGTGACCGTGACGGCATTATGGCTAAAGCGTTAGCAAGTGCCTCAAGTAGTCGTGAAGACTTAGGTATTGAGGTTATTGATGTACGTATTAAAGCGATTAACTTACCCGCTGAAGTCAGTGCTTCTATCTATGACCGTATGCGAGCAGAGCGAACAGCTGTAGCAAAAGAGCATCGTTCTAAAGGTCAAGAGCAAGCGGAAATTATCCGTGCTACGATAGATTCTAAAGTAACTGTTATGTTAGCGACAGCACAAAAAGAAGCACAAGAAATGCGTGGTGAAGGCGATGCGTTAGCGGCTAAAGTTTATGCTGATTCATATGGACAAGATCCTGAGTTTTTCAGTTTTTACCGTAGTCTTGAAGCATATGAAAAAAGTTTTAGTAGTAAAAGTGATATCTTGGTGGTTAAACCCGATAGTGATTTCTTTAACTACTTAAAAGAAGGCGCTACAATTAAAAAGTAAGCTACTTTTTTGATAAAAAAGCCATGACTTGTCATGGCTTTTTCGTATCTGCTAGTTACCTATAGAAGTAATTGAGGAGTAATAACATGGTAGAGACACTATTAACGGTATTTGCTTTGGTACTGATTATTGAGGGGCTTATTCCTGCACTTTTTCCAAATAAGTGGCGCGACACTATGGAAAAGTTAGCGCAACAATCAAGCTTATCTATTCGTAATATTGGCATTAGCTTACTCGTCGTAGGCACATTTATTTTATGGTTACTGAGTTATTAGACTAAAGAATGACATAAAAGTTTTTCATAACCCCTTTAGTTAATTGAATATTTTTAAATTGCATTAAAAATCATCATTTATTACTTGGACTACTATTTGATTTTTGATAAAATCCCCGCCTAATTTTTTATCGAAATTGAAAACATGGGCAAAAACGTCGTAGTTCTAGGCACCCAATGGGGTGACGAAGGTAAGGGTAAGATTGTTGATTTACTCACAGATAAAGCTAAGTACGTCGTACGTTATCAAGGAGGCCATAATGCAGGTCATACTTTGGTAATAGACGGTGAAAAAACCGTACTTCATTTAATTCCATCGGGCGTATTACGTGACAATGTGAAATGTTTAATCGGCAACGGCGTAGTTTTATGCCCGAAAGCCTTGATGACAGAAATCGCAATGTTAGAAGCCAAAGGCGTTCCTGTACGTGAACGTTTACTTATTAGTGACGCTTGTCCGTTAATTCTTCCTTATCATAATGCTCTAGATGCTGCGCGAGAAATCGCTCGCGGTAATAAGCCTATTGGTACGACAGGGCGTGGTATTGGTCCAGCTTATGAAGACAAAGTTGCTCGCCGTGGTTTACGTGTTGGCGATTTAGTTTGTGCTGAGTCATTTGCGATTAAATTAAAAGAAATTGTTGATTACCATAATTTCTCTTTAGAGCATTACTACAAAGTTGCACCCGTTTGTTATGACACTGTGCTTGCTGATGCTTTATCAGTTCGTGACGTTATTCTTAAAATGGTTGCCGATGTCGCTGAAATTCTTGATCAAGCCCGTAAAAACGGCGAATCAATTATGTTTGAAGGTGCTCAAGGTACTTTACTTGATATTGATCACGGTACTTATCCTTATGTAACTTCTTCAAACACTACTGCAGGTGGCGTTGCTACTGGTTGTGGTTTTGGACCTCGTCATTTAGATTATATTTTAGGTATTACTAAAGCATACACAACACGTGTTGGCTCTGGTCCTTTCCCTACAGAATTAGATGACGAAATCGGTGAACATTTAGGTACTGTAGGCCATGAATTTGGCGCGACTACTGGACGTGAACGTCGATGTGGTTGGTTTGACGCGGTTGCTATGCACCGTGCCATTCAAGTTAACAGCGTAACAGGATTTTGTTTAACTAAACTTGATGTTTTAGACGGTTTAAAAACCCTTAAAATATGTACAGGTTACCGCACTGAAGCTGGCGACATTATTACTGTACCGCCTACAGCTGCTGAAGGTTATGACAGAATTACACCTGTTTATGAAGAAATGCCAGGTTGGTCTGAAGTTACTGTTGGCGCAACTTCTCGTGACGCTTTACCTGCTAATGCGATCGCTTACATTAAGCGTATTGAAGAATTAACAGGTGTACCGGTTGATATTATTTCAACAGGCCCAGATCGTAATGAAACCATTATTTTAGTAAACCCGTTTGCTGAGTAATTAGAGCGAATAATTTTTTTCTAAAATAAGACGAATAAAACCACCCCTGAGGTGGTTTTTTTTTACCTAAAATAAATTATTTCAATGGCCATTATTGAATATAAATTCAAAAGCAATTAATCAAGGTTATAAGCGATAGTGACAACGTTGATGAAGATTAATTATTAATTGGATAACTTAACCGATAAATTCGTTGTTGTGTATTGAAAAAAAGAAAAATCGATGGCTAAATTTTTTAAGTCAAAGAAGTTTATAAAAGTGGTCATAAAATACGGTGAATAGATTAAGCTGTATAGCGAATATTTAGTTTTATGATGTGCAATACAAAAGGGCTAAGGGTATGTTTGTTATAGCTTCTAGCACTTTTTTATATAAGAATAACGTTGGAACAAAATGTAAGATTACAATAGTATATACCCGTTACTTTTTAAAGATCACAGACAAAGGTGTATCTTGATTGATAACGAGTCTATAAAACTATGCTGTATATAAACAAAATAAAACGTGAAAAATGGCATATATAAGACAATAAATTCACCTAACGCATAGGATCAATCATGACTGACTTTCGCCAACAAGCACTTGATTACCATCAATTCCCAACACCTGGAAAAATAAGTGTTGAATTAACCACGGCCGCTGAAACTAGCCGTGATTTAGCACTCGCCTATAGCCCAGGTGTTGCTGAACCGGTTCGCGCAATTGCGGCAAATCCCGATGATGTTTACAAATATACGGGCAAAGGCAATACCGTCGCTGTTATTACCAATGGTACCGCTATTTTAGGGTTAGGTAATCTAGGTGGTATGGCGGCTAAGCCGGTAATGGAAGGCAAAGCATTATTATTTAAGCGATTTGCAGGTATTAATTCATTTGATATCGAAGTTAAACATAAGACAGTTGAAGAATTTATAAATACGGTCGCCAATATCGCTGACAGTTTTGGTGGTATTAATTTAGAAGATATTAAAGCACCAGAGTGTTTTGCTATTGAAAAAGCACTTATTGAACGTTGTAAAATACCGGTATTTCACGATGACCAACATGGTACAGCTATTGTTACCGCTGCTGGAATGATCAATGCCTTGGAAATCCAAGGTAAAAGTATTAAAGATGCCAACATTATTTGTCTTGGCGCAGGCGCAGCAGCGATTGCTTGTATGGAACTATTAATCAAATGTGGCGCTCAGCGCGAAAAAATCTACATGCTTGATACTAAAGGTGTCATTCACACCCGACGTGATGATCTTAACGAATATAAGCGTATGTTTGCTAATAATACTGATAAACGTACCCTTGAAGATGTTATCGATGGCGCAGATGTATTTGTTGGTGTTTCTGGACCTAATCTACTTTCTGCTGAGCATGTAAAATTAATGGCACCCAATCCAATTATCTTTGCTTGTTCAAACCCAGATCCTGAAATAAAACCCTCATTAGCGCTTGCTGTTCGTGATGATCTTATTATTGCTACAGGTCGCTCTGATTACCCTAACCAGGTCAATAATGTGTTATGTTTTCCTTTTATTTTTCGTGGCGCTTTAGATGTTCGCGCTAGAACGATTAACGATGAGATGAAAATTGCCGCTGTCCATGCAATTCGTGAATTAGCAAAGGAACCTGTTTCGCAAGAAGTGTTAGATGCTAGTGGTGAGAAAAGTTTGACCTTTGGTAAGGAGTATATTATTCCTAAGCCGATGGATCCACGTTTGTGTGGTCGAGTAGCGCTTGCCGTTGCTAAAGCGGCGGTTGAGTCTGGAGTGGCAGCCCTAGAATTACCTGAAAACTATATGGAATAATCAGTAGTATTTATTAATAACGCTGTAAAAGGAGAGCTCGACTCTCCTTTTTTTATTTATGACAAATAGTAGGTCATGGTGCAGTGACTACATGGACGCAGAAAGTAGGAATTAAGAAATAGGGTAACGCAGGAGCAGTTACCTCTTGTACGTCATCTATATTCCTGACAAATCATTAATACTTGCACCTCTGTAGATAATGTCACCGATGGCAAAGCATAACAATATTGAGTAGGACGAATAACAATGAAAACTTCAACGAAAGCCGTTTTACTCTCAGCACTTGTTTACCCGGGTATTGGCCAACTAATGTGTCACGCTTATCGACGGGCTACGTTATTTATTTTAAGTTTTTCTGTGACAGTATATTTGTATATTGAAGAAGTGATGAGGCAATATCAGCCACTTATTAATAAAGTTAAATCAGGTGACGTTGCGCTCAATAGCCAAGCACTGATCGCAGAGATGTCAAAAAATCCCATTATTGTTGACCCTATCTTAATGAGTATATTAACCTATACACTACTAACTTGTTGGTTATTGGCTATTGTAGATGCTTACCGTATGGGCATAAAAAAAGACGCCAGAGCGTCTTTTTGAGGAAGTGTATTAAGACCCTTAGCTACTCGTCTTCAATTTCAAATTGACTGAAGTCGGTAATACCTTTTGCTATTAAGGCTTCGCGCACACTTTTAGGTAGCATCTCTGTATTGTCTTTTGTTAAATCGCCATCATCAGGAAGAGGCTGTCCGGTAAAAGCATGCAGAAAAGCTTCACATAACAATTCGCTGTTAGTTGCATGGCGTAAGTTGTTAACTTGCCGACGAGTACGTTCATCCGTTAACACTTTCAGTACCCGCAACGGGATTGAGACCGTGATTTTTTTAACTTGCTCACTTTTTTTACCATGTTCGGCGTATGGTTTTATATAATCGCCATTCCACTTTGCCATTTAATTACCTTTGTTTAGCTAAATTACTTTTTATAAGTTAGATTTTACTGGTTGTTGGCGTTGAGTCAATAACGAATGTGTAGAAGTTTAGAAGTCTAAAGTTCTTGACCGACAAAAGTAAAGCGTTTAGAGTTATAGACGTCCAAACATCTATTTGATTTTACTGCCCGATTGGAGCAAAAAATGACAAGCAAAAAACCAGCAACATTAGCTGTTAGAGCCGGCATTAATAGTGATGAACATCACGGTGCGGTTGTTCCTGCCATTCATTTATCGAGTACTTATGCTTTAAAAGGCTTCAACAATAAGCGCCAATTTGATTATTCCAGAACAGGCAACCCCACTCGAAGCACGTTTGCACAAGCTATCGCTGATTTAGAGCAGGGTGCTGTAGGCATTGTTACCAGCACAGGAATGTCAGCGGTGCACTTAATTTGTCAGTTACTGACAACAAAAGATACGGTTGTTATTCCACATGATTGCTATGGTGGAAGTTATCGCTTGTTTACCCACCTAGCAAAACGTGGCTTATTTAATGTGCTTGTTGTTGATCAAAACGATGATCAAGCGTTAGCGCAAGCGCTTGAACAAAAGCCAAGATTAGTTTTGATTGAGTCACCCAGTAACCCATTATTACGGCTGGTTGATATAAAAAAGGTTACTCAAGCCAGTCATGCTGTTGGTGCTTTAGTGGCAGTAGATAATACGTTTCTTTCTCCCTTGTTACAGCAACCGCTATTATTAGGTGCTGATATTGTTTTTCACTCGACAACTAAATATATTAATGGTCATAGTGATGTTGTGGGTGGGGTGTTAGTAACAAAAGAAAAAGAACTGGGTGAAGAGCTAGCGTGGTGGGCAAATTGTATTGGTATTACGGGTTCACCTTTCGACAGTTATCTGGCATTACGTGGCTTAAAAACCTTACCACTGCGCATGAAACAGCATCAAGAAAATGCTAATGCTGTTGCAAAATACTTAGAAAATCATCGAGCAATTAACGCGGTATACTTTCCTGGTTTAAAAAATCACCCGGGACACGAAATTGCTAAGCGTCAGCAAAAAGATTTTGGCGCTATGATGAGTTTCGAAATAAAAGGTGGTGTTGAAGCGGTTAAAGTACTCTTTGACAACTTATCACTCTTTACCTTGGCACAGTCATTAGGTGGCGTTGAAAGTTTAATCAGTCATCCATCAACGATGACCCATGCAGGTATGGAAATTGAAGCACAAATTGCAGCGGGTATTACTCAATCTTTAATCCGAATTTCTGTCGGTATTGAAGATGTTAGTGATATTATTAATGACTTAGAACAAGCTTTATCGGCAAGCCAAATTTAAAGTTGTAGACTATTTTTAGTAGAAGAATTAATGAGTGAAAATGACACAGTCAAATACAGTAGAACAATTATCATCAGGGAATAATCAACTGGCGAAGCATGCTATTCATGTACATAAATTTGGTGGCAGTAGCTTAGCAACTACCCAATGTATTGAACGTGTGGTTGATATTATTCGTCAAAACTGTCAATTAAATGATTTAGTTGTTGTTTCGGCAAATGGAAACACTACGGATGACTTATTCAATATTTATAAACTCGCACTTGAAGAAAGTGACGAGCTGTTTTTGGCTATTGAAACACTAGAGAAATCACAAAGCACATTAATTGGTGAGTTATTGAACCCTAGCAGTGCAGCAGACCTTATCAAGGTTTTGTCTGATGATATAACACAATTAACGGCTTGGTTATCTGATCAGCCAAGCCAACACCATGCAGATATGCTGGCATTTGGTGAGCTGTGGTCGGCGCGTTTATTATCGGCGGTGTTAAGTGAAAAAGTTTGTCCAAGTTATGCTATTGATGCGCGTGACTTTCTGGTTATCAATAATGATAAAGACTGTGCAGTCGACAATCAGCAAAGTAGTCAAAATTTTCAGCAGAACTTACAAAAAGGAAAGTTGGCGGTTATTACTGGCTATATCACTAAAAATTCTCAAGGTGAAACCTGTACTTTAGGTCGTAATGGTAGTGACTATTCAGCAACAATTATTGCATCACTGTCGGGCGCGCTGAATGTTACCCTATGGACTGACGTTGATGGCATTTATAGTGCCGATCCTCGTATTGTACCACTTGCCCGTAAATTACATCGCTTACCTAATGGTGTCGCGAAAGAATTAGGCCGCTTAGGTAACCCGGTTCTGCATGCAAAAACCTTACAGCCGCTCACTAACCACAGCACACACCTTCATGTAGCAAGTAGCTTTGATCCTGAAATTTCTGGTACAGAGATAGGAAAATTTGGTCAAATTGCTAAACAGGAATTGTCGGTTACCTCGCTTAACGATCTGTTACTGGTAAAATCGACCAGTTTAGCCGGTTCGTTTGGTGAACAAGCCAGTAATGAGTTTTCTGCGATATGTAGTGATGTTCAGCAAGGCTTTATGGTTATCCACCAAACACAACAAAAATTAGTGAGTCAGTGGCTGGCGAGTCATGATACCGAAGTATCATTCACACCGGTGTCGATTATAGCGATTGTTGGTCATAGTGTGGTAAATCAAGGTAATATCCAAGCGCGTTTTAAACGTGCCCTTAAACATACTCATGTACTGCAGGTGGTGAACTCGTTAAGTGAGCATAGTATTATCGCCATTCTTCAGCAGAGTTGTACCGGTGAGTTACTTAATAATGTTCATTATGATATGACTAAAGACGCTCGACACATAGGTGTTGTTGTTTCAGGGCTTGGTAATATAGGTCAACGATTTTTAGACTTGTTACCCGCGCAACTCAATCGAGTCTCTGTGTTAGAGAACGTTCATTTAGTCGGTTTAGTCACTTCTAAAAAAGCACTGCTTAATACCGATGGTATCGATGTTAATCAAGCAATGTCGCTTTATGAAAGAGATGCTACGCCTTGTGATAATGTCTTATTGATGTCGTGGTTAACGAACCATCCTTACGACGAATTAATTGTTGTCGATATCACCCCTAGCGAACATTTTAGTGATTTATACAGTGAGTTCTTTAAAGAAGGTATTCATGTTATTGGTGCCAATAAATGGGCGGCTTCTGCCAGTACCGCTCGTTATAATGACTTAGTATTAACCGCGGCTGAAAATAAAAGCTTATGGTTAGGCAGTACTACTGTTGGCGCCGGTTTACCGGTTAACTTTGCCATTAACGATTTATTGAAAAGTGGCGATAAGATAACGGAAATATCAGGAATTTTTTCAGGCACGCTTTCTTGGCTATTTGAAACCTATGATGCCAGTGTACCGTTTTCAACCTTATTAATGGATGCCTTATCTCAAGGGATCACTGAACCCGATCCACGAGAAGATCTGTCTGGGCGAGACGTGCAACGAAAATTACTGATCTTAGCGCGTATGGCAGGTTTTGAATTATCACTTGATGATATTGAATGCGAAAATTTAGTGCCAGAATCCTTACAAGGGTTATCAACGACAGAATTTTTAGCAAAGTCAGCAGACTTGGACAGTTACTTTGCTGAACAACTCACTAGCGCATCTAAACAGCAAGCCTGTATTCGTTATATTGCAAAATTCTGTGTCAACGAACAAGGCCAATTGAGCGCTAAGGTTTATCTTGCGACGCTTGCTAAGAATGATCCTTTTGCCTCTTTAACTCCGGGTGATAATATCTTTTTAATTAAGAGCCATTGGTATCAAGATAACCCCCTTATTATTCGTGGACCAGGCGCGGGTCGTGATGTTACCGCGGGTGGCCTACATTCAGACTTAGTGAGTATTTGCCAGCAACTGGCCGGTAAAAAACACCAAGTTAAAATCAAAGGTCTAAGTTAAATTAGCATAATCTAGCTATCATCATTATTACTACACTAAGGCATTAATACGCTAAATGAGAAAAAGCACAACTTGTAGGTTGTGCTTTTTCTCAATCGATACTAATAAACACTTGTCTGTTATCGCATTATTAACTAGCATTTAGATAATTAAAAAAAGTAGCTACTTAGCACAGGCACCAAGTTGTATTTACATGGAAAATAAAACCTATAGCGACAGCTATTTTACCAGCCAAGTAAAAAGTCTTTTAAGCAGAATTTATGGCCACAGCCAATTAAATGATTCCGTTCTTGAGCGTGCGATTGAGTACTATGAAAAACAATCTTTTATTGAGCATAAGTTAGATGAGCTCAAGCAAAATATTGAAAAAGTTAGTCGGCAAACAGCCACGGATAAAGCTAAAGCTTTACGGGTAAGACTCGAACGTGAACAACGCAATTATTACGAGGAATTGCGCTTTGAACGTAATGAGCGTCATCAACACCTCTATAAACTCTGTAAAGAGATCATCAAGTTGTCTGAGGGTGATTGCTTTGAAGACAGTAATCGTAAATCTAGCCAGCTTTTAGGTACCATACAATTAGTGAGCCCCACCCAGGGGCGAAAAATTGCTTTAACCAACGAGCAACATAAACCGCTTTATAAAAGCGTGTTATGTTTGCGTTTACTTGACCGACTATGCATGGATCAACATATTGTTGAGCCCTATATCAAAAGTGCTTTGGGGGATATCAACGCAGAGCAATATCAAACGTTGGCTGAAGATAATCCCGAGGCCTATCAAGCCTTTGTAGAGAAAGTAAAAATTCCACTGGTCATGGCGGCGCTATTACAAGATATCGGTAATAGCCACCCCGAGTCGCTAGCCATTTTGCGTGGTGCAGATTATCAAAAAGATCCTCATCGAACCTTACCTATTGAAGAGCGTAAAGCACTCTTACAAATAAATTATCGAGAAACGGTTAAGTATCTTATTGATGGTATTGGCGCCGGTATATATATTGGTAATTCAAAAAAAGATCGCGACGAGCACAATGTCGTTGAGCATAAAAAATTATTGTTCATTAAGCATTTACTCAAAAGTGCCGTCAACCCAAAAAAGGGTATTGGCAACCTTCTTAAAGTACCACAAATATACAGTTCTATTATCTTGTCGACAAAAGATAGCTATAACTACAAATTATTACCGAAAGTTTATTATGTTCTTAATCAAAACGCGGAGCGGGGAGCTTGTTGTCAAGCAGTGGTTAATGCACTGACAAAAATTACTGGCCATTTTCCACAAGGTTATGGTGTTACCTATGTCCCGTATGAGCAAGATATTAACGACCGCTATGAATATGCCATCGTTAGCCAGCTTTATCCTGCAAATGCTGATTATCCTATTTGCCGAACGGCAACACGCAACTTAGCCTTCATAAGTCATGGACAAGAGATAGTCATTAAAAAATCTGCTAATTTATATTTTACTGAAACCGCTAAAAGTTTCTCTACTATCAGTAAAGAGCGCCTCCATGAAATCTTAGAGTTGTTAGTGTCAAACTCCCATGAGCGTAAACAACTAGATCTACTTCCTCGCTGTTGGCAGCCAGGAGAATTCTTTTCAGTCAATATTAATCAAAAGCTGTGGAACAAAGCTAAATAACGTTAAAGTCTTTGCTTTTATAACGCCATAGTGAAAACACTTAGCAAGTTAAGTAATTAGACTTACCCTGTTGTTGTTATCAAAGAGGGATATTTACAGTCAATATTAATCAAAAGCTGTGGAACAAAGCTAAATAACGTTAAAGTCTTTGCTTTTATAACGCCATAATGAAAACACTTAGCAAGTTAAGTAAGTAGACTTACCCTGTTGTTGTTACCAAAGAGGGATATTTACAGTAAATATTAATCAAAAGCTGTGGAACAAAGCTAAATAACGTTAAAGTCTTTGCTTTTATAACGCCATAGTGAAAACACTTAGCAAGTTAAGTAAGTAGACTTACCCTGTTGTTGTTACCAAAGAGGGATATTTACAGTAAATATTAATCAAAAACTGTCAAATAAGGCTAAATAACCATAATGCTTTTTCACTGTCTGTTAAAGTTCAGGTAAAATGGCGTTTATTACTTTGCATAACTTTGGAATATCTCGTGAGCGATCAAGAAAAAAGACTGAATAAATTTATCAGTGAATCAGGTTACTGCTCGCGCCGAGCTGCTGATAAGTTGATTGAAGAAAGTCGAGTTACGATCAATGGTAAAACCCCTGAGTTAGGTACTAAGGTACAAGCGGGTGATGTGGTTTTTGTTGATGGTAAGCAAATTGGTGCTATGCCGGCTAATAAATCTGACCGGGTTTACATTGCTTATAACAAGCCAGTGGGTATTACCTGTACGACCGAGTTACATGTTAGAGGTAATATTATTGACGCTATTGGTCACAAAGAAAGGATCTTTCCGATAGGGCGCTTAGATAAGCCTTCAGAAGGATTAATTTTCTTGACCAGTGATGGTGATATCGTTAATAAAATTTTGCGCGCTGAAAATGCCCATGACAAAGAGTATATTGTCACGGTTGATAAACCCATCAGTGAGCGCTTTATCCAACGGATGTCAAAAGGTGTACCTATACTGGGAACCATCACTAAACCCTGTCTTGTTAAAGTAGAAAGTAAATTTGTTTTTCGTATTATCTTAACGCAAGGCTTAAATCGTCAAATTCGTCGGATGTGTGAATATTTAGATTACGAGGTTTTACAGCTGAAACGTTCGCGTATTATGAGTGTCGAGCTGGGTGATTTACGACCAGGACAATGGCGAGACTTAACCACAGCGGAAATGGTTGAAATTAATGCAGCGGTAGCCACGTCGACGAAAACAGCTTTACCAAAAGAAATCGATGAATCGGGTGATCCATGGGCAACCGTTATTGCAGTAACAGACATAGAAAATGATGTTAAAAAATAAAGCTTAGTGATACTAAACGTTAATTACGTTTGGTTTTTAAGACAATAAAAAAGGACGCCTAAGCGTCCTTTTTTTGTTTTCTTACTTTAATGCTTACTATTTTCTAGCAGCATCTTTTGCTTCTTTAGCTGCTTTAACTTCAGCGATAACAACTTCTGCTACGTTATTAGGACAAGGCATGTAGTGAGAGAATTCCATTGAGAATTGACCACGACCTGATGTCATTGTACGTAATGTTCCGATGTAACCAAACATTTCTGAAAGAGGTACGTCAGCTTTAATACGAACACCAGAAACACCTGCGTCTTGACCTGCGATCATGCCACGACGACGGTTTAAATCACCAATAACATCACCAACGTGATCATCAGGCGTAAACACATCAACTTTCATGATAGGTTCGATTAACTGTGCACCAGCTTTTGGAATTGACTGACGGAAAGCACCACGAGCAGCAAGTTCAAAGGCAACAGCAGATGAATCAACCGCGTGGAAACCACCATCGTATAATTCAATTTCAACGTCAAGTACAGGGAAGCCAGCAAGAACACCAGTATCCATCATGCCTTTGAAGCCTTTCTCGATTGCTGGGAAGAATTCCTTAGGAACATTACCACCAACAACAACAGAGCTGAATACGAAACCAGTACCAGGTTCGCCGGGCTTAATACGGTAATCAATTTTACCAAACTGACCAGAACCACCAGATTGTTTCTTATGTGTGTAAGAATCTTCAATTGCGGTAGTGATTGTTTCACGGTACGCAACTTGTGGCTTACCAACTTCTAATTCAACACCGTAAGTACGTTTTAAAATATCTACTTTGATATCTAAGTGAAGCTCACCCATACCAGATAAAATCGTTTCACCTGAATCGATATCAGTTTCAACTTTAAAAGTAGGATCTTCTGCAACCATTTTACCGATAGCTAGACCCATCTTCTCAGTTGAACCTTTATCTTTAGGTGTTACAGAGATTGAAATTACCGGCTTAGGAAATACCATAGCTTCTAGAACGATAGGGTGCTTAGGATCACATAATGTGTGGCCCGTCTGAACATTGCTCTTCATACCAACAATCGCGATGATATCACCAGCTTGTGCTGAAGTAAGTTCGTTACGGTCATCAGCTTGCATTTCACACATACGTCCAACACGCTCAGTTTTACCTGTAGCAGCGTTAAGAATGGTATCGCCTTTCTTCAATGTACCTGAATAGATACGTACGAAAGTTAATGTACCAAAACGGTCATCAGTGATTTTGAATGCTAACGCTTTGAATGTTTCTTCTGCAGAAACGATTGCGAATTCGCCATTAGGCGTGCCTTCTTCATCAGTAAGTGGTTGAGGATTAACATCCGTAGGTGAAGGCAAGTAATCAACAACAGCATCAAGAATTAATTGAATACCTTTGTTTTTAAATGCAGATGCACCGTAAGTTGGGAAGAAAGTCATATCACGAGTACCAGTACGGATACACGCTTTGATTTGTTCTGTAGTAGGAACCATTTCCCCTTCTAAGAACTCCATCAACATATCTTCATCAACTTCTAAAGCTGTTTCGATTAACTGTATACGGTACTCAGCAGCTTTTTCTACCATATCCGCTGGAATATCAGTAATTTCATAGTTTTCTGGAAGACCTGTGTCATCCCAGATGTAAGCTTTTTCGCTAAGAAGGTCAACAACACCAACAAAGTCATCTTCTTCGCCAATTGGCAAAGTCATAATAAGTGGCGTAGCACCTAAAACGTTTTTAACTTGCTTACAAACACGGTAGAAATCAGCGCCTAAACGGTCAAGTTTGTTGATCATGATAATACGAGCAACTTTTGAGTCGTTCGCGTAACGCCAGTTAGTTTCTGATTGTGGTTCAACACCACCAGAACCACAGAATACGCCGATACCACCATCAAGTACTTTAAGTGAACGGTAAACTTCAACAGTGAAGTCAACGTGACCAGGAGTATCGATGACATTGAAACGGTGATCGTTCCAAAAACAGCTTACCGCAGCAGACTGTATGGTAATACCGCGCTCAGCTTCTTGTTCCATGAAGTCAGTGGTAGATTCACCATCATGTACTTCACCAGTTTTATGGATCTGACCGGTTAATTTAAGGATACGTTCAGTTGTTGTGGTTTTACCAGCATCAACGTGAGCGAAGATACCAATATTTCTATATTTAGATAAATCTGCCATTACTTTACTCTATTTAAGTCGCTACTAAAAAAGCGGAATTGTTGAAAATTTGCGCGCGAGTATACCATTAGTAAGTTCAAACAAAAATAAAAAATGAAAATTAATTAATAACAGTGATAAAAAGTTGGGCTGATCTGACGGTGTTTTATCGTGAATTTATGGCATTAATTATCGAATTATAGCGAGTTGTCGACGGCCAAGACTTTAATAGCTTGTTTGATAAGGTGCGATAGCTGTTTTTAATGATACCTTAACTAACATAATTGCGACCTTTTACACGCCCCAATTGTTATACTTATTAAGACAGCTAAAAAGGGATCAGTTTTGACGAAATGGAATGACAAGCTACTGGAAAGTATGAAGCAGGGTGATGAGGTGGCATTAGAACAATGTTACCGGTTACTCTCTCCTATTATCTTTACTGCAATTCTTAAGATTTGTAAAAACCGCCATGATGCTAATGACCTATTACAAGATACCTTTGTAGATGCTTTTGACAATTTAGCTTCTTTTCATCAACAGGTGCCTTTTATTGCTTGGCTAAAAAGAATAGCCTTTAATAATACCTTTAATTTTTTAAAAAAAATTAAACGCTTAACGATTGGCATTGAGCATTTATCCGAAGCGGTGTCTTTAGAAAATAGTATGGAAAGCGACTATGAGAACCGCAATTTATTACTTTACTTGTTCGAGCGTTTGTCCGAAATGGAGTGTTTGATTATGTGGCTATATATAGCAGAGCAATATAAGCATAGCGAAATAGCGGAAGTTATTGGAAAAACGCCAAGTTATTCAAAATCAGTTGTCTGTCGATGTTTACAAAAGTTAAGGGCGAATGCAGAGGTAAAAAAGTATGCTAATTAGCAAAATAAATGGTGATGACTTAACTGAGCAAACGCGTCAGCTTGATTCATATTTAACCCTTGATTCGGTACGTAAAGAAATAACTGCATTGCAACAGTCGGCAGATGAAATAGCGCTAGAAACACCCGATGAACTCAATTGGCAGAAAATTAATCATCGTTTAGCCGCTTCAACTCATCGTACAAGGGGGCAGGGTAAATCTACAAATATATTTACAGAGAAAAAACCGTTACTCGCTATGGCTGCGTCGCTGTCATTTATATTTATAGGTGGCTTGAGTTGGTATAACTATCAATTACAACAACAGTTAGTTATGGCATTAAAAACAAACCAAAGCATGGAATTACAACTCGCTGAATATAGCCAGCTACAAGTAAATCAATACTATCTATTGCAAGAAATCTCTGCAGTGGAAGCCAAGCTGCTTAACGAACCATCTTTGAAAGTTAAGGTAGCGATATTAAAATACAGGAGCGCATTAATGCAACAAGTGCTCGAGTATCAACAAGGAGGTAACGATGAGTTTAGTATTTAAGGCCTTATTCACTAATAAGTATAGTGGTGTGTTATTAGTGCTGCTTTTATCAAAGCCCTTATTCGCCGCAACGCCACCAACTCATGAATGTGCAACGCTAGCGCTGACCGCTAATAATCAACAAAACCAGGCGATAACCTACCAGCTGTTGTCACATAACAATAGTGCGATTGATAACAACGCCTATTTAGATAATAGCTACCAAACCGTGTTTGTCGCTCCAGGACAACATAGCTTAAAGGTAAGGGCTTGGCGGACAGCCGATTATCTCAGTTACCACAATGGTATTGATGTAAATAAACAGCAGGCATTGATTAAAAAAACTGTTGACCACCAGCTCTTAATAACCGTGGTTGCCGACGCTAACTATCAACTGTTACCGATAAACAAAGAGGATGGAACTTTACTCGTCTTAGAAAAAAATCTGCAAAATTGTCATCCAGACACTCGCAGCGTGTTAGTAGCTAAGCATCAGCCATTAACATCCCAGATGATAAATTCGGTCTCCTTACCTGGAGATCTTGAGATACGCTTATATAATTTAATGGGAAAGTTAGCGCTTGAGAACTCATCAAGTATTAAGGGTTCAGTAGCAACAAGTAATATAGTGCCGCTTAGATTAATGGGGAGTTTTGGTCTGACGTTTGACCAAGGTAATGATACCAACAATGACACGTTGAAGGTATTAACCGTTCATCCTTTCTCAGTCGCCCATACCTTAAAATTAGCCAGTGGTGATGTGATTGTAAATCTAAACAATAAAAGTGACTTAACGGTAAAAGCTTCACCCAATCAGAAGTTTCAACACTATGTTAACCGTTTAGCTATTGGCGAGGATATAGAGATTACCGTTCGACGAGATAATAAAGAACGGCTATTAAAAGGTCATTACCAGCCAAAAATATTGCCTGAAAGCCACTATAAAATAAATGGTACTGCCATTGTAGATTCATTCGACGATAAGCAATGTGCATCGTTAAGTCGATACTTCACGGGGATAAAAGGCTATAAGATAATTAGCCACAATGGTCAGTCACTGAGTGAGCTTTATGGAAATTCAGCTCCAACAAGGTTAAGCCTGTCGCCAGGCGTTCATCGATTTCAAGCGGTATTTTCTCCTCGACCTACTAGTGCCATTAATACTCAAATGGCGAGTACCCTTGATATTGCCCCAAGAATATCGGGCGGTAGCCGAGCGGGTGAAGCGGGTATTAAAACCTTAATCCGTACAAGAACAGGTTCGATTAATGGTTGGTTCGGTAATCCTACTGATCGTAATTCAGCCAGAACCAATGGTACGATAGTCGACGATTATATCATTGAGCCAATGATGGGGCGGCCATTACTGAATGTTACCCTAAATGTTGAACAGGCTAAGCAATATAAATTAACGCTAGCACAGGAATCTACTGATTCTAAACAGTCGATTTATGAAATTACGTCAACAGCTACGTTAAGTGAAATAGATTGTGCTGAAACTGTCTTATCGGCAATTTTATCGCCGCCATTAACAACGCAGTCCTTAATAAATAGTCAGACCTTAACGCCTTCACTTCAGTACGAGTTAGATCAATTGTTGTTAGAAGTGGCCTCTTATTATCAGGTCAGTGGTATTAACACCGGTATTGTTGATATTTACCGCGAGAAAAAGCTCGATAATAAGTATGGCCTTATTGGTAAGATGACTGATTATCAAGCAGGTTATGCCTTGTTAGTTAAACAAGTCAGTAGTAATAGCATGGCAAGTCGGGCAGGTTTGTTGGCGGGAGATAAAATATTGGCTTTGAACAACACCATTTTTATTGATAACAGGCCAAGTGAATTTTTAGCCGGTATAGCAAAGCTAAAAGCGGATGAAGTCTATACATTACTTATTTTAAGAGAAAATGAACAACGTGAGTTCGTTGCGGTTTACCAAGAAAAAGATCTTCCTGCTTTCTTCTTGTCAGTAGATATGAGCTCTGTAGCACAAGCCCAACAGGCTTTGGATCGGATAAACAGTTCAAACTAAGCTGATAATAGGGAAAGCCATTTGTACTAAAAAGCAGATAACCTATATTAACAATCAATAACGGAGACAACTGATGAATAAATTTACAATTATAACCGCGTTATCATTAATACTGGCTGGATGTAGCGCTTATCAAATCAAAGCGGATGTTGATGAAGGTAAATTTCGCTTTGTTAACTTTGAAAAAGAACGGGGTAAGCAATTTGAGTATATCCATCTTATGTGTCTGTATAAAAGGCCAATTGAATGGAATCTACCTAAGCAGTATCAAGCAGGTAATCACCAATTATGGGTAAAAGCGCAAATTTATCAAAATGGCATGAGCATTCGTGAAAAGAATGCCTTCGTTAAATTTGACGTAACGTTAAAAGCAGGCCTGAGTTATAAATTGAACCGCTCTTTTGATGATGATAATAATATTTCCATTTGGATCGAAGAAGAACAGTCTAAAAATATTGTTTCAGAAATTATTACCACTGAACTCCTTAGACCCTTGCTTATTGAAAAATCATTGAGAACTGAACAATGTGAGTCGGGATCAATTTAGTCTGATCGCCACCGCATCTGAGCTTTAGTGATAAAAAATATTTAGGCTTGATAAATATTATCAGTTATGTATAATACGCATCCGCACATCGCTCACGCTTTGTGCGGATTTTCACCTTAGCCTTTACGGTTAAGGTTTACAGCAGCTCCGATAGGGAGTTGAATGTTATTAGCGATACACCCCCCTTTTACATATAAAAGGTGATGGGATGTATTTTGTTGTTCTTTAAAAATGGGGATTTGATTAATGTCAAATCAAAGAATTCGCATTCGTTTGAAAGCGTTCGATCATCGTTTGATTGATCAATCAACAGCTGAAATCGTAGATACTGCAAAGCGCACTGGTGCTCAGGTTCGTGGTCCAATTCCACTTCCTACACGTAAAGAGCGTTTTACTATCTTGACTTCTCCACACGTTAACAAAGATGCGCGTGATCAGTATGAAATTCGTACTCACAAACGCATGATTGATATCGTAGAGCCAACTGAAAAGACTGTAGACGCATTAATGCGTTTAGATCTAGCAGCTGGCGTTGACGTTCAAATCAGCTTGGGTTAAGGGGTTTTAACAATGACTATTGGTCTAGTTGGACGTAAAGTAGGCATGACTCGTATCTTCACTGAAGATGGCGTTTCAACACCTGTAACCGTTCTAGAAGTTGAAGCCAACCGTATTTCTCAAGTGAAAACTTTAGAAACTGACGGTTACTCGGCGCTTCAAGTTACAACAGGTAGCCGTAAGGCTAGCCGTGTTACAAAACCAGCAGCTGGGCATTTCGCTAAAGCTGGCGTTCAAGCAGGCCGTGGCCTGTGGGAATTCCGCTTAAACGAAAATGAAGGCGAAGGTTTAGAATTGGGCGGTGAAATCACTGTTTCAATTTTTAATGACACTAAATTAGTAGACGTAACCGGTACATCTAAAGGTAAAGGCTTCCAAGGCGGTATTAAACGCTGGAACTTTACTATGCAAGATGCTACTCATGGTAACTCTGTCTCTCACCGTTCAAACGGTTCGTTAGGTCAGTGTCAAACACCAGGTCGCGTTTTCAAAGGCAAAAAAATGTCTGGTCACATGGGTTCTGTGCGCTGTACTACACAAAACCTTGAATTGGTTCGCGTTGACGCAGAACGTAACTTGCTCCTTATTAAAGGTGCGGTTCCGGGTGCTATCAACGGTAACGTAATCATCAAACCAGCTGTTAAAGCTTAGTCCAGGAGATTCGTGATGGAATTATCATTAAAAGACGCTGCAGGTGCTCTTGAAGTTTCTGAAGCAACTTTTGGACTTGAGTTTAACGAAGCATTAGTACATCAGGTAGTAGTTGCATATGCAGCTGGCGCTCGTCAAGGTACTCGTGCTCAAAAGACTCGTTCAGAAGTAAGTGGCGGTGGTGCAAAACCTTGGCGTCAAAAAGGTACTGGCCGTGCTCGTGCTGGTACTAGCCGTGGTCCAATTTGGCGTTCTGGTGGCGTAACATTCGCTGCTAAACCTCAAGACCACAGCCAGAAAGTAAACCGTAAAATGTACCGTGGTGCGATTAAAAGCATCCTATCTGAGCTTGTTCGTCAAGATCGCTTAGTAGTGGTAGAAAACTTTACTGTTGAAACACCAAAAACTAAAGAATTAGTAGCTAAACTAAACGGCTTGGAGTTAAAAGATGTATTAATCATCACTCCAGAAGTTGATGAGAACTTGTTCTTATCAGCACGCAACTTGTACAAAGTTGACGTTCGTGACGTAGACGGTATTGACCCAGTTAGCTTGGTTGGTTTCGAAAAAGTTTTGATGACTGCTACTGCAGTTAAACAACTTGAGGAGATGTTAGGATGATAAGCGAAGAACGTTTGTTAAAAGTGCTTTTAGCACCGAACATTTCTGAGAAAAGCACTATGGCATCTGAAGCAAACAACACTGTTGTTTTCAAAGTTGTTACTACTGCTACTAAAGCTGAAATCAAAGCTGCTGTTGAGAAACTTTTTGAAGTTTCAGTAGACGGTGTTCGCACATTAAATGTTAAAGGTAAAGTGAAACGTACTGGTGCTCGTTTTGGTCGCAGAAGCGACTGGAAAAAAGCATACGTTACTCTTGCTGAAGGCAGCGACATCGACTTCGTCGGCGCGGAATCATAGGAGTTTACGAAAATGGCTATAGTTAAATGTAAACCTACTTCTCCGGGTCGTCGCCACGTAGTTAAAGTGGTAAACACGGAGTTGCATAAAGGTAAGCCTTACGCACCATTACTAGACACTAAGTCTAAGTCTGGTGGTCGTAATAATAACGGTCGTATTACAGTTCGTCATATTGGTGGTGGTCACAAACAACATTACCGCATGATCGATTTTAAACGTAATAAAGATGGTATCCCTGCAAAAGTTGAACGTTTGGAATATGATCCAAACCGTTCTGCTAATATTGCACTAGTATTATATGCTGATGGTGAACGTCGTTACATCCTAGCCCCTAAAGGCTTAAGCGCTGGAGATACAGTCCAGTCAGGTGTTGACGCTCCAATCAAAGCTGGTAATACTATGGCTTTACGCAACACACCATTAGGTAGTGTTGTGCATGCAATCGAACTTAAACCAGGTAAAGGTGCTCAAATAGCACGTGCTGCTGGTACTTACGCTCAACTAGTTGCTAAAGACGGTGCATATGTCACTTTACGTCTTCGCTCTGGCGAAATGCGTAAAATTGAGTCTGACTGTCGTGCTACTTTAGGTGAAATCGGCAATTCTGAACACATGCTTCGCTCTTTGGGTAAAGCTGGTGCTTCAAGATGGCGCGGTGTTCGCCCAACTGTTCGTGGTGTTGCCATGAACCCAGTTGATCACCCACACGGTGGTGGTGAAGGTAAAACGTCTGGCGGTCGTCACCCGGTATCCCCTTGGGGCGTACCAACTAAGGGTTACAAGACTCGTTCAAACAAACGTACTGATAAATTTATCGTGCGTCGTCGTACTAAATAGTACATTTAATTAATACTCTGATTGTTTGAGCTTGGTTTACTTCGGTAAAGTTAAGTTCAACATGAAGGGTAAATAAAGAGGATTCACCATGCCACGTTCTCTCAAGAAAGGTCCATTTATAGACCTACACTTGCTGACGAAGGTAGAGAAAGCTCTGGAAAGCGGGAATAAAAAGCCAATTAAGACTTGGTCCCGTCGTTCAATGATCATCCCAACGATGATCGGATTGACCATAGCTGTCCATAATGGCCGTCAACACGTACCTGTATTTGTAACTGATGAAATGATCGGTCACAAATTAGGAGAATTTGCACCAACTCGTACTTATCGCGGTCATATCGCTGATAAGAAAGCGAAGAAATAGGGGAAATTGAATGGAAGCTATCGCTATACATAAATTTGCCCGCGGTTCTGCTCAGAAAGCACGTTTAGTTGTGGATCAAATCCGCGGCTTACATGTAGAGAAAGCACTTGAAATTTTAACTTTTAGCAACAAATCAGCTGCTGAATTAGTTAAAAAAGTACTTAACTCTGCAATTGCTAACGCTGAACATAACGAAGGTGCAGACATTGATGAACTTATCGTAAAAACTATTACAGTTGACGATGGTCCTACAATGAAACGTATTCGTCCTCGTGCAAAAGGCCGCGCGGATCGTATAATTAAGCGCACAAGTCACATTACTGTGATCGTGTCTGATTCTTAGGAGTATATTAGTATGGGTCAAAAAGTTCATCCTAACGGTATTCGCTTAGGTATCACGAAACCTTTCGCGTCTACGTGGTTTGCAAGTAACAAAGACTTCGCTGAAAATTTACGCGGTGACCATTTGGTTCGCGAATATTTGAAAGAGAAGCTTGTTCGTGCATCATTATCAAAAGTAGTTATTGAGCGTCCAGCTAAATCTATCCGCGTAACAATTCATACGGCTCGTCCGGGTGTTGTTATCGGTAAGAAAGGCGAAGATGTTGAGAAACTACGCTTAGCAGTTTCTAAAATTGCTGGTGTTCCTGCTCAAATCAACATTGCTGAAGTACGTAAGCCAGAAATGGATGCGCAGCTTGTTGCTGACAGTATTGCTAGTCAATTAGAACGTCGTGTGATGTTTCGTCGCGCTATGAAACGTGCTGTACAAAATGCTATGCGTCTAGGCGCAAAGGGTATTAAAGTACAAGTAAGTGGTCGTTTAGGCGGTGCAGATATTGCACGTGCTGAATGGTATCGTGAAGGTCGTGTACCACTACACACTTTACGTGCTGACATCGATTACGCTATTGCACGCGGTAACACAACTTATGGTGTTATTGGTATCAAAGTGTGGATCTTTAAAGGTGAAATCATTGGTAACATGCCTCTACAGGCAGAAGTACCAGCGGCTAAACCTAAAAGAAAAAACAACCGCAAGCCTAAGTAGGAGCTAAGTAATGTTACAACCAAAACGTACTAAATTCCGTAAGCAATTTAAAATGCGCAACCGTGGTCTTGCACACGTCGGTAGCTCAGTTAGCTTCGGTACTTTCGGTTTAAAATCAATGGAACGTGGTCGTATGACTGCGCGTCAGATTGAAGCGGCACGTCGAGCAATGACTCGTCACGTAAAGCGTCAAGGTAAAATCTGGATACGTGTATTCCCTGATAAGCCAATTACTAAAAAGCCTCTTGAGGTTCGTATGGGTAAAGGTAAAGGTTCAGTGGAATATTGGGTATGCCAAATTCTACCTGGCCGTGTTCTTTATGAAATGGAAGGTGTATCGGAAGAAATCGCACGCGAAGCATTTGCTTTAGCAGCGGCTAAACTTCCGTTCAAAACATCTTTCGTAACTAGAACGGTGATGTAATGAAAGCTAGTGAATTAAAAGATAAAAGCATTGAAGAGCTAAATACTGAAATGCTTGCATTATTACGCGAACAGTTTAACTATCGCATGCAAGCAAGCACAGGACAATTAGCACAAACTCATTTGCTAAGAACGGTACGTCGCAATATTGCACGTGTAAAGACTATCATAACTGAAAAGGCAGGTAAGTAATGAGCGAAGCTAAAATCCGCACACTACAAGGTCGTGTTGTCAGTGATAAAATGGATAAGTCTATCACTGTATTAATTGAACGTCGTGTTAAGCACCCTATTTACGGTAAGTACCTTACACGTTCAACTAAGTTGAAAGTGCATGATGAGACTAACCAATGTAATGCTGGTGATTTAGTAACAATTCGTGAAGTTGCACCAATTTCAAAGTCTAAAAACTGGACTTTAGTTGCTGTAATTACAAAAGCATAATTTACTTTTTGTAAATTTGTTTTAACGAACGTGTTAAATAAAAACCCTATCACAGTGTGATAGGGTTTTTTTTTGCTTAAAATATTGCCGACAACTAATGGCTTGATGATGAGATGCCAATGGTGTTAAAGGATATTTTACTAGGGTGAATGCTTAGCAATTGTTTATTTTTTAACTAAATAAGGTATCACTTTCATTTTGGTGGTGTTATAATCTCGCGCCCTCCGAATTCGTCTGACGTTTTTATGGGGGCAGTAGAAGGCAGTGACGGGTCAAATTTCTGGCCTTAAATTATATCTAAGTTTGTTTAGATAAATAGCGGAGTAAAACTCAATGATCCAAATGCAATCACAACTGAACGTAGCTGATAACAGCGGCGCTCGACGTGTACAGTGTATAAAGGTTCTTGGTGGTTCGCACCGTCGCTACGCGCGTATCGGTGATATCATTAAAATTGCAGTGAAGGAATCAAATCCTCGCGGCAAAGTTAAAAAAGGTGATGTTCTGACTGCGGTAGTTGTGCGCACTAAGAAAGGTGTTCGTCGTTCAGATGGTTCAACCATCCGTTTTGATGAAAACGCGGCTGTAATGTTAAATGCTAACTTACAACCAATTGGTACTCGTATTTTCGGTCCAGTGACGCGTGAACTTCGTAATGAAAAGTTCATGAAAATCGTTTCACTTGCACCTGAAGTACTATAAGGAGTCACGATAATGGCATCTAAGATTCGTCGTGATGATGAAGTTATTGTACTAGCTGGCAAAGACAAGGGTAAGACTGGTAAAGTCACTAAAGTTCTTGTTGATGACGGCAAAGTATTTGTAGAAGGCATAAACTTGATCAAGAAACACACTAAGCCTGTACCTCAGTTACAGCAGCCTGGTGGGATTATTGAAAAAGAAGCTTCTTTACAAGTTTCAAACGTAGCGATTGTTAACCCTAAAACGGGTAAAGCAGATCGTGTAGGCTTTAGAATTGAAGACGGCAAAAAAGTTCGTTTCTTCAAATCTAACAACGAACTAGTTTAATTATTGGAGTAAACGATGGCGAAACTGCATGATTTTTACAAAGATACTGTTGTAAACGACCTTCAGAAGAAGTTCGAATACAAAAGTGTCATGCAAGTCCCTCGGATTGAAAAGATCACCCTTAACATGGGTGTTGGTGAAGCTATTGCTGATAAAAAAGTATTAGACCATGCCACAAATGATCTTACTGCAATCTCAGGTCAAAAACCAGTTACGACTGTAGCACGCAAATCTGTTGCGGGCTTTAAGATTCGTGAAGGTTATCCTATTGGTACAAAAGTAACTCTACGTGGCGAACGTATGTGGGAATTTTTAGAGCGTTTAATTTCGATCTCTATTCCTCGTATCCGCGATTTCCGTGGCTTAAACCCTAAGTCATTCGATGGCCGTGGTAACTACAGCATGGGCGTACGTGAGCAAATAATCTTCCCTGAAATCGATTACGATAAAATCGATAAAATTCGTGGGATGGATATTACTATCACTACTAGCGCGAAGAATAATGAAGAAGGACACGCATTGTTGTCTGCCTTTAGCTTCCCGTTTAAGAACAAGGTGTAGAGTTATGGCTAAAACGTCAATGAAAGCTCGTGAAGCTAAAAGAACCAAATTAGTAGCACAGTACGCTGAAAAGCGTAGTGCATTAAAAGCAATCATCTCTAACGATAATTCTTCTGAAGAAGATCGTTGGGATGCTGTATTGAAACTTCAAAGTTTACCTCGTGATTCATCAAGTAGTCGTCAACGTAACCGTTGTAACATTACTGGTCGTCCTCATGGTTTCTTACGTAAATTCGGTTTAAGCCGAATCAAATTGCGTGAAGCAATGATGCGTGGTGAAGTTCCAGGTCTTAAGAAAGCTAGTTGGTAATTCACGGGAGTAAATTGTTATGATGACTGATCCTATCGCGGATATGTTTACACGCATTCGCAACGGTCAATCTGCAGCAAAAGTTGCAGTTACAATGCCATCTTCTAAAGTAAAAGTTGCTATCGCAAACTTGCTTAAAGAAGAAGGTTATGTATCAGAGTTTTCAGTATCAGGCGAAGTTAAGCCTGAGTTATCTGTAACTTTGAAATATTTTGAAGGTAAAGAAGTAATTGAAACGATCAAGCGTGTTTCACGTCCTGGTCTTCGTATATACAAAAGCTGTGATGAACTTCCTAAAGTTCTTGCAGGTATGGGTATTGCGATCGTATCTACTTCTAAAGGTCTGATGACTGATCGCGCTGCTCGCTCTGCGGGTATCGGCGGTGAAATCATCGGTTTCGTAGCGTAAGGAGAAATATATGTCTCGTGTTGCAAAAGCACCTGTCGTTGTTCCTGCTGGCGTTACTGTTACGTTATCAGGTCAAGACATTATAGTTAAAGGTCCAATGGGCGAATTATCTCGCACGATCCATAGTGACGTTGTTATTTCTCAAGAAGAAAATAGCATCATTACTAATATCGTTGCCGATGTTAAAGGCGCTTGGGCTCAAGCCGGTACTACACGTGCTTTAATCCAGAATATGGTTGAAGGTGTAAGTACAGGTTATGTAAAAACATTGTTATTAAACGGTGTTGGTTATCGTGCAAAAGCTGATGGTAAGTCTTTAAACTTATCTTTAGGTTTATCACACCCAGTTAACCACGCAATCCCTGATGGGATTACTGTTGAAACTCCTAGTCAAACTGAAGTCATACTGAAAGGTGCTGATAAACAGTTGGTTGGTCAAGTTGCTGCAGACATTCGTTCTTACCGTAAGCCAGAGCCTTATAAAGGTAAAGGTATACGTTATAGTGACGAGCATGTTCGCCGTAAAGAAGCTAAGAAGAAGTAGGATAATACTATGGATAAGAAAACATCTCGTTTGCGCCGCGCTAAACGCGCTCGTGCAAAAATTAGCGAGTTGGGTGCGAATCGTTTAGTTGTATTTCGTACTCCTCGCCATATTTACGCGCAATTGATCGCTCCAACGGGTTCTGAAGTTATCGCATCTGCGTCTACTTTAGACAAAGAAATCAGTGCTCAGTTAGATAAAACAGGTAACGTTGCCGCAGCAACTGCAGTCGGTACAGCAATTGCTGAACGTGCAGTAGCTAAAGGGATCACTAGCATTGCTTTTGATCGCTCTGGTTTCCGTTATCATGGTCGCGTAAAAGCGTTAGCAGAAGCAGCTCGTGAAGCTGGTCTGCAGTTCTAGGAGTTGATAATGGCTAATCATAATCAAGAAAACTCACAACAAAGTGATATGGCTGAAAAGCTAATTGCCGTTAACCGCGTTTCAAAAGTGGTTAAAGGTGGTCGCATATTCAGTTTCACTGCACTTACAGTAGTTGGTGATGGTGCTGGACGCGTTGGTTTTGGATACGGTAAAGCACGTGAAGTGCCTGCTGCAATCCAGAAAGCAATGGAAAAAGCACGCCGTAACATAGTAACCGTAGATTTGAAGGGTACTACTCTTCAGCATGTCATTATTGGCAAGCATTCTGGTTCTAAAGTTTACATGCAACCAGCTTCTGAAGGTACAGGTATCATCGCCGGTGGCGCGATGCGTGCAGTACTAGAAGTTGCAGGTGTTCAGAACGTATTGTCAAAAGCATACGGTTCTACTAACCCGATCAACGTAGTTCGTGCTACTGTTTCAGCTCTTGCGAATATGAAATCGCCGGCAGGTGTTGCAGCTAAGCGTGGCAAAACCGTTGCAGACATACTGGGGTAATTGAGCATGGCTAAAACAGTAAAAGTAACTCAAATGAAAAGTTCTATCGGTCGTTTACCGAAGCATAGAGCTACATTAAGAGGTCTTGGATTACGTCGTATCCGTCATACAGTCGAGTTAGAAGACACTCCATCTGTACGCGGTATGATTAACACAGTATCTTATATGGTTAAGGTGGAGGATTAATTATGCATTTAAATACTTTATCTCCTGCACCAGGTGCAAAGAAAGCTAAGAAGCGCTGTGGGCGTGGTATTGGTTCTGGCATTGGTAAAACAGGCGGACGTGGCCACAAAGGTCAGAAGTCTCGTTCTGGCGGTAGTGTACGTCCAGGTTTCGAAGGTGGTCAAATGCCATTGAAACAACGTTTACCTAAGTTTGGTTTCACGTCACGTAAATCTTTAGTTCGCGCTGAAGTACGTTTACATGAACTAAACAACATCACAGGTGATGTTGTCGATATCTTTGCTCTTAAAGATGCAAACCTAATTACACGTAACATCAAAACAGCAAAAATTATGTTGTCTGGTGATATTAACCGTCCAATTACGGTTCGTGGTTTAGGTGTTACTAAAGGCGCACGTGCAGCTATTGAAGCTGCTGGCGGAAAAATCGAGGAATAGTACAGCATGGCTACACCAGGAATGGCTCCTTCAAAAGGTAGTAAAGGCGCAGGCGGAATGTCTGAGCTCAAGCAAAGATTATGGTTTGTTCTCGGCGCACTAATTGTGTTTCGTTTAGGATCATTTGTGCCAATCCCTGGTATTGACGCCGCTGTATTAGCTCAGTTGTTTGAACAACAAAAGGGCACCATCGTAGAAATGTTTAACATGTTCTCTGGTGGTGCACTTGAGCGAGCCTCTGTATTGGCACTTGGTATTATGCCGTACATCTCAGCTTCAATTATCATGCAATTGCTTACTGTGGTTCATCCCGCAATGGCAGAGCTGAAAAAAGAAGGTGAAGCTGGACGTCGTAAGATCAGTCAATACACCCGCTACGGCACGTTAGTTCTAGCGACAGTACAATCAATTGCAATTGCAAGAAGTTTACCAGGAATGATGCCGGGTCTAGTAATGGACGCAGGTTTTGGTTTCTACTTTGCCGCTGTAGTAAGTTTAGTAACCGGTACCATGTTTTTAATGTGGTTAGGTGAACAAATTACTGAACGTGGTATTGGTAACGGTATATCTATCTTAATATTTGCAGGTATTGTTGCTGGCATGCCTTCAGCTGTTGCACAAACAGCAGAGATGGCGCGTCAAGGTGAATTGCACTTATTAGTATTATTGCTGATGTGTGTCATAGTATTCGCTGTAACCTTTTTTGTAGTATTTGTAGAACGTGGTCAACGACGTATTGTTGTTAACTATGCTAAGCGTCAGCAAGGCCGTAAGGTTTTCGCCGCGCAAAGCACGCATTTACCGCTTAAAGTTAATATGGCTGGTGTTATACCACCTATCTTTGCATCAAGTATTATCTTGTTCCCCGGCACTCTAGCGAGTTGGTTTGGACAAGGTGAAGGTGCAGTTGCTGACTTTCTACAAGAAGTATCTATTGCTATTTCTCCAGGTCAGCCGTTGTACGTTATGTTACTTGCCGCAGCGATAATATTTTTCTGTTTCTTCTACACGGCTCTTGTTTTCAATCCGCGTGAAACAGCAGATAACCTAAAAAAATCAGGTGCGTTTATTCCTGGGATTCGTCCTGGTGAGCAAACGTCTAAATATATAGATAAAGTGATGACACGCTTAACCTTAGCGGGTGCGTTGTATATTACCTTTATCTGTTTGGTACCTCAGTTCATGATCATCGCATGGGACGTTCAGTTCTACTTCGGTGGTACATCATTACTTATTATAGTAGTGGTTATTATGGACTTTATGGCACAAGTACAAACGCATATGATGTCTCATCAATATGACAATGTGCTTAAGAAAGCTAACTTAAAAGGTTAGGTCGTTAGACTTAACTCAATAGGTAAACGGAGTATAAAATGAAAGTACGTGCATCCGTAAAAAAGATTTGTCGTAATTGTAAAGTGGTTAAACGCAAAGGCGTAGTACGCATTCTTTGTGTAGAACCAAAGCACAAACAAAGACAAGGTTAAGCTTAGATTCATCTAAGCTGACAGCAATATCTTTTAGAAGTAGCATTGTGCAGAGATTTCTGTATAATGCCGCTTCGATTTGCAGAAAAGAAGACGGGTTGGGTATCCTAACGGGCTTTCCAACCTGATAATTTTAACCTTAAATAGGAGATGTGTTAGTGGCCCGTATCGCTGGCATTAACATCCCTGATCGTAAGCATGCAGTAATCGCCATTACTGCGATTTTCGGTATCGGAGCGACTCGCGCAAAAGCAATTTGTGCAGCAGCAGGTATCGCAGAATCAACGAAGATCAGTGAATTAGACGAAGCAAAAATAGATTTGCTACGTGCTGAAGTGGATAAATACACCGTAGAAGGTGATTTACGCCGTGAAGTTTCAATGAATATTAAACGTCTTATGGATTTAGGTTGTTACCGTGGCATACGCCATCGTCGCAGTCTTCCATTACGTGGTCAACGCACTAAAACTAATGCGCGCACCCGTAAAGGTCCTCGTAAGCCAATTAAGAAGTAAGAGGAACTAGACAATGGCTAAAACACCTGTACGTACGCGTAAACGCGTTAAAAAACAAGTTGCTGATGGCATGGCTCATATCCACGCCTCTTTCAACAACACAATCGTAACTCTTACAGATCGTCAAGGTAATGCTTTATCTTGGGCAACTGCAGGTGGTTCAGGTTTCCGTGGTTCACGTAAATCTACCCCATTTGCTGCTCAGGTAGCTGCAGACCGCGCTGGCGCCGCTGCAAAAGAGTTTGGTTTGAAGAATATTGAAGTTTTCGTTAAAGGCCCTGGACCAGGACGTGAGTCTGCAATCCGTGCCCTAAATGCTGCTGGTTTTAAAATCACCAACATTACTGACGTTACGCCTATTCCTCATAATGGTTGTCGTCCTCCTAAGAAACGTCGCGTTTAATCGTACTTTTTTTAGGATAGTTGGAGAAAGAAAATGGCTAGATATTTAGGTCCTAAGTTAAAGCTTAGTCGTCGCGAAGGAACAGATTTGTTCCTTAAAAGCGGTGTTAGAGCAATTGACACTAAATGTAAAATCGAAACAATACCAGGTCAGCACGGCGCACGTCGCGGTCGTTTGTCTGATTACGGTATTCAACTTCGTGAAAAACAAAAAGTTCGTCGTATTTATGGCGTACTAGAAAAGCAATTCCGTAATTACTACAAAGAAGCGGCTCGTTTGAAAGGTAATACAGGTGAAAACTTGTTACAACTTTTAGAGATTCGTCTTGATAACGTAGTATACCGTATGGGCTATGCAAGCACTCGTGCTGAAGCTCGTCAACTAGTTAGCCATAAAGCTATCGTAGTAAACGGCGTAGTTGTTAATATTCCATCTTTCAATGTTAAAGCTGAAGATGCAGTTTCTATTCGTGAGAAATCTAAAACTCAAGCGCGTATCATCGCTGCTTTAGAATTAGCTGAGCAACGTGAGAAGCCAGTCTGGGTTGAAGTAGATAACAAGAAACTTGAAGGCGTTTTCAAACGTGTTCCTGATCGTTCTGACTTGTCTGCCGAAATTAATGAACAGTTAATTGTTGAACTTTACTCTAAGTAAAGTAGCACTTAAGAGAGGAAATATATGCAGGGTTCTGTAACCGAATTCCTTAGACCGCGATTGGTTGGTATTGAAACCATTAGCGCGACTCGTGCTAAGGTAACTTTAGAGCCATTAGAGCGTGGTTTTGGTCATACTTTAGGTAATGCTTTACGTCGCATTCTTCTATCTTCAATGCCAGGTTGTGCTGTAACTGAAGTTGAGATTGACGGCGTTCTACACGAATACAGTAGTAAAGAGGGTGTGCAAGAAGACATCATCGAAATATTGTTGAACCTTAAGGGATTAGCTATAAGTTTAGAAGGTAAAAACGAAGCTGTTATTACTTTAACTAAATCCGGTGAAGGCCCTGTAACGGCAGCTGATATCCAACATGACGGAGATGTAACAATCGCAAATCCTAATCATGTAATCTGTAATTTAACAGGTGAAGGTTCTATCAGCATGCGCATCAAAATTGAAATGGGACGTGGTTATGTTCCTGCTTCAGTTAGACGCGATGCCGAGGATGAAGATCGTGCAATCGGACGTTTGTTAGTTGATGCTTCGTTCAGTCCAGTTGTAAGAATTGCCTACGATGTTGACTCTGCCCGAGTAGAACAGCGTACTGATTTAGACAAACTTGTACTTGATATGGAAACCAATGGTACATTGGATCCAGAAGAAGCTATTCGTCGTGCTTCAACAATTTTAGCTGAACAGCTAGATGCGTTTGTAGAATTGCGTGATATTAAAGAAGTAGAGCCAAAAGAAGAGAAACCTTTATTTGACCCTATTTTGCTTCGTCCAGTTGATGATCTTGAATTAACAGTTCGTTCAGCAAACTGCTTAAAAGCAGAAGCAATTCAATACATTGGCGATTTAGTACAGCGTGCAGAAGTTGAGCTTCTTAAAACACCTAATTTAGGTAAGAAGTCTTTAACAGAAATCAAAGACGTTTTGGCGTCTCGTGGTTTATCTTTAGGTATGCGCCTTGAAAATTGGCCGCCTGAAAGCATCGCTGATAACGACTAATTCGTTTATCGTTTTTTAATAGTTTGAGAGAAGGATTAACTTATGCGCCATCGTCAAAGCGGTCGCCAGTTAAACCGTAATAGCAGTCATCGTCAAGCGATGTTCCGTAATATGGCAAGTTCACTAGTTAAGCACGGCGTTATTAAAACGACTGTAGCTAAAGCTAAAGAACTACGTCGCGTTGTAGAGCCACTGATTACATTGGCCAAGACCGACAGTGTTGCAAATCGCCGTTTAGCGTTTGCTCGTACACAAGATAAAGAAGTAGTAGGTATTTTATTTAACGAACTTGGTGCACGTTACCAAGAACGTCCAGGTGGATATACTCGCATTTTAAAATGTGGTTTCCGTACTGGTGATAAAGCGCCTATGGCTTATGTTGAATTAGTAGACCGTCCTGCATCAGATGTTGTTGCAGAAGAAGTTGAAGAGTCAGCAGAAGCTTAATTTAGCCTAGCTAAATTTGCTTTAAAATTAAAAACGGAGCTTCGGCTCCGTTTTTGTTTTTAAAAATAATGATAATCAACCCTAGTGTAAACTTGACCAACCTTCAAATTCTCCGTATAACATTTACCCCCACTCTTAAGAGAATCAATTATGTCATCACGTAATCCTATCATTGCTGTAACCGGATCATCAGGAGCAGGTACATCGACAACGATAGAGTCGTTTGCACATATATTTCGTTCATTGGGTATCACTCCAGCTACGGTTGAAGGAGATAGTTTTCATCGGTACTCTCGACAAGAAATGGACCTCGAAAAGCGTAAGGCGAGAGAAGACAGAAGAAACATTAGTTATTTTGGTGATGAAGCTAACGATTTCGACGCCTTAGAAAAACTTTTCAGCACTTATTCTGAAACGGGTAAAGGCGAGATGCGTCGATACCTACACACATTTGATGAAGCCGTTCCCTACAACCAAATGCCGGGTACGTTTACACCCTGGGAAAAACTCGGTGATGGCACTGACTTACTCTTCTATGAAGGGTTACATGGCGGCGTGGTCACTGAAAAAAATGACGTAGCAAAACATGTCGACTTGCTAATTGGTATGGTACCGATAGTCAACTTAGAGTGGATACAGAAAATAATACGCGATACTAATCAACGTGGACATAGCCGAGAAGCGGTAACAGCAAGTATAGTGCGTAGTATGGAAGACTATATCTCTTACATAACACCACAGTTTTCAAAGACACATATCAACTTCCAGCGTGTACCGACAGTAGATACCTCGAACCCTTTTAGTGCTAAAGCGATACCAAGCCTTGATGAGAGTTTTGTGGTGATACGCTTTCGCGAAGCTACCGGGGTTGACTTTCCTTACTATTTATCGATGATTGACGGTGCCTTTATGTCACGTATCAATACCTTAGTTGTGCCGGGTGGGAAAATGGGGCTTGCCATGGAATTACTGTTAACACCATTGATCAGAGATTTAATGGAGAAAAAGCACCGCGCCAATAAGCAATTAGATTGGATGACTGATTTGTAGTAAATTGTGCTGTAAAGTAAATTACAGCACATCGTGTATTACTCTTCGACTATTTCAAAGTCATGAGTGATTCGTACAGTGTTATGTAGCATCAATGCTACTGAACAGTATTTGTCAGCAGAGAGTTTAACGGCGCGCTCGACGTGTTTTGTTGAAACTTCCTGACCTGTTATCACAAAGTGCAGATGAATATCAGAAAACAGTTTCGGCACTGAGTCTACACGCTTAGCTTCAATATCCACTTTACAACCACTGACGTTTTGCCTAGATTTATCAAGAATACTGACAACATCTACTGAGGAACAAGCCCCCAATGAAATCAATACATTCTCTAGCGGGCTAGGGGCAGATGCACCGGCGTCAGCGTCCAAAACAATCGTATGACCATTTTGCGAAGTACCCATGAATAACTCTTCACCCATCCATTTTACACTTGCTTTCATTGTTAGACCTTATATCTACTTATTAATGGGTAATATATTAACGTGCATCGGCTGAAATTTACTAGTGCTTCATCTAGATAATCAGAAAAAGAACCTTGAAGCCAACAAACAGCAGACAAAAGAAAATATCACTTGAGAAAAGTAATATCATTAGTATAATGGCGCCTCACTTCTTGAGTCTCTTTAAATTCCCAAACAAACTAAGATTCACCAGAGAAGTGTAACTCTTCATCTTAGATGGAAAGTAAACTAGGGGTATAGTTCCAATTGGTAGAACAGCGGTCTCCAAAACCGACGGTTGGGAGTTCGAATCTCTCTACCCCTGCCATATTTTATAAAGTATTTTTTAATACTTTTGAAGTAACTTCAGTGATGAAGTTAACATGCCATAGGCAAATATTTACAGGTCAATATTATGAATGCAAGTACAGAAAGCCAGCCAAACGGATCTCTTGATTCGCTAAAATGGATGATCGTTATCCTGCTTTTAGCCGGAGTCGTTTTCGCCAATTATTTTTACGGTGATGAATCCGTTTTATACCGTGCGATAGGTGCCGTTGTCGGTATCGTTATTGCTGGTGTAATCGCCATGCAAACTGTTAAAGGTCACAACGCCGTTGCATTTGCGAAAGAATCACGTACTGAAATTCGTAAAGTTGTTTGGCCAACACGCCAAGAAGCGATACAAACTACAGGTATCGTATTGTTCGCTACTTTTATTATGTCTTTAGTGATGTGGGGACTTGATTCTACGCTATTTTGGGTAGTTGGCTTTATTACAGGTTTGAAGGTGTAATCATGACTGAAGAAATTTTATCTCCTGAAGAGAATGAACAAAACGAAGAAAAAGCAATTAACACAAACCCGAAATTACGTTGGTATGTTGTACAAGCTTTTTCTGGCTATGAAGGACGCGTGCAAAAAACATTGGTTGAGCATATCGAAATTCAAGGATTGCATGAAAAGTTTGGTCAAATTCTTGTGCCTACCGAAGAAGTCGTTGAAATGCGTGCTGGTCAAAAGCGTAAGAGTTCACGTAAGTTTTTCCCTGGCTATGTATTAGTACAAATGGAAATGGATGTTGAAGCCTGGCATTTAGTTAAAAGTGTGCCACGAGTTTTAGGTTTTATCGGTGGTACCAGTGATCGCCCAGCACCTATTTCACAAAAAGAAGCTGACCGTATTTTACAAAGACTAGAAGATACCGACAAGCCTCGTCCTAAAACATTGTTTGAGCCCGGCGAAGTGGTTCGTGTTATTGATGGCCCATTTGCTGACTTTAACGGTGTTGTTGAAGAATTAGATTACGATAAAAACCGTATTAAAGTATCGGTATTAATCTTTGGTCGTTCAACCCCAGTAGATTTAGAGTTCGGACAAGTCGAAAAAGGCTAACCACTCAGTAATAAATATTAATTCGAAAAGGCTAGAGATGTGAATCTCTAGCCTTTTTTGTTATATCAATATAATCCGTTCAACTCCCCTAAAGTCATATAAATAAGAATTTCATTAAAGTCTTGTGTAAAAGGGCTTTTTTAATATATAATCCGCTGCCTATTTTTTTTAAGTGACTTCGTCGTTTAGGAAAAAGTAAGGATAATCGAACAACGGGGAGCTGAATTAAATTTTAGCGTTAACACCCAAACTAAAGGTATTGAAAAATGGCTAAGAAAGTCCAAGCTCTAATCAAGCTACAAGTTGCTGCTGGTGCAGCAAACCCGTCACCGCCAGTTGGTCCTGCTTTAGGTCAACACGGTGTGAATATCATGGAATTTTGTAAGGCGTTCAACGCAAAAACAGAATCTTTAGAAAAAGGCGCTCCAGTACCAGTAGTTATTACTGTATACAGCGATCGTTCTTTTACATTTGAAACAAAAACACCACCTGCTTCTTACTTATTGAAAAAAGCAGCTGGCATCAAAAGCGGTTCTGGCCGTCCTAACACTGACAAAGTGGGTACTGTTACTACAGCTCAACTTGAAGAAATTGTTAAGACAAAAGAAGCTGACTTAACTGCTGGTTCTATGGAAGCTGCAGTGCGTACCATTGCGGGTTCTGCTCGTTCAATGGGTTTAGTGGTAGAGGACTAATCAATGACTAAATTAACGAAACGCGCTCGTCTAATCCGTGAAAAAGTAGACGTATTAAAAGATTATGATATTGCTGAAGCCATTTCTTTATTAAAAGAACTTGCTACTGCAAACTTCCGTGAAAGTGTAGATGTTGCTGTAAACCTTGGCATCGATGCTCGTAAATCAGACCAAAACGTACGTGGCGCAGCTGTATTACCAAATGGTACTGGCCGTGATGTTCGTGTTGCTGTATTTACACAGGGCGCAAATGCTGAGAAAGCGAAAGAAGCTGGTGCTGACATCGTAGGTATGGAAGATTTAGCTGAATTAGTTAAAAAAGGCGAGATGAACTTTGATGTTGTAATCGCTTCTCCAGATGCTATGCGTGTTGTTGGTCAACTTGGTCAGATTTTAGGCCCACGTGGTTTAATGCCTAACCCTAAAGTTGGTACTGTAACACCAGACGTTGTAACCGCTATTAACAATGCAAAATCGGGCCAGATCCGTTACCGCAATGATAAAAACGGTATCATCCATACTACTATTGGTAAGGCTGATTTCGACGATGCTAAATTACAAGAAAACCTAGAGTTTTTATTGGAAGCTTTAAAGAAAGCTAAACCAGCAAATGCTAAAGGTCAGTACATTAAGAAACTTTCTATCTCAACTACTATGGGCGCCGGTGTATCGGTAAACCAAGCTAGTTTGACAGCAGTTTCTAAGTAAAGTCACATTTTTTGCACTTTACAAGGGTTAAATTATAGACTATAATTTCGCCCTTAAAAATTTTGGTAGGTGTTGTTTTATTCTTTTAGAAGTTTAAACAACCCCGTCAAAGACCGTAGGAGTTTATGAGGTAATTATTTACTTTAATAGACTTAATTTTTCCTACGTAGATGGTGATTACCCAGTATTTCCTAATTCTGGTCCTCGCCGTAACGGCCTAGTTTACTTTCTTTGAAAGAATATAAACTAGGGATAGTAAATACCGGTTTATTTAACCGGTGAACCAGGAGTTAAAGCCAATGGCTATCAATCTTGATGACAAAAAGGCAATTGTTGCTGAAGTTCAAGAAGCTGCTAGTGGCGCTCACTCAGTTGTAATCGCGGATGCCCGTGGTGTTGGAGTGGAAGCAATTACTGCATTGCGTAAGCAAGCACGTGAAAGTGGTGTATGGATGAAAGTTGTCCGTAACACATTAGCACGTCGTGCAGTAAAAGGTACTCAATTTGAATGTGTTTCTGACGTATTCAAAGGACCTTCATTAATTGCTTTTTCATCTGATCACCCAGGTGCCGCTGCACGTTTATTCACAGCCTTCGCTAAATCTAACGAAGCCTTTGATTTAAAAGCAGCTGCATTTGAAGGTAATTCAGTAGACGTAAATGTGTTAGCTAAGCTACCTACTTACGACGAAGCGATTGCACGTTTAATGAGCGCAATGAAAGAAGCATCTGCAGGCAAATTAGTCCGCACGATTGCTGCAGTACGCGATCAGAAAGAACAAGAAGCCGCTTAATAATTGTTTACCTCTGCTATTACTTAAACATAGGCAGAGCACAATTCGCACTTTTTGTATTTATAGTTATTTCAAACAGCCAAAGGCTGTTTATTAAAAAACAGGAAATTTAAAATGTCTATTTCTAAAGACGATATCCTAAACGCAGTTGCTGACATGTCAGTAATGGACGTTGTTGCTTTAATCGAAGCAATGGAAGAAAAATTTGGCGTATCTGCATCAGCTGCTGTTGCCGCTGCTGGACCAGCTGAAGCTGTTGAAGAGCAAAGCGAATTCAACGTTGTTATGACTAGCTTCGGTGAGAAGAAAGTTGCAGTAATCAAAGCAGTTCGTGGCGCTACAGGTTTAGGCCTTAAAGAAGCTAAAGACTTAGTTGAAGCTCTTGGCGTTGTTAAAGAAGGCGTTGACAAAGCTGAAGCTGAAGCTCTTAAGACTCTTCTTGAAGAAGCTGGCGCTTCTGTTGAGATCAAATAATCTGTTTTTAAACAGATTATTTGCCTGAAAAGGCAATGGCTGGTGACTTTAAAGTCACCGGCCTTTTTGCGCTAAAGAAAGTGGTTTTTTTTAAACCAAAAAGTGCATAATTGGTACTAAATGTATTAAGTATCATTGCAATATCCTGTCTGATACCAATTGGATTAGCTAACACAAAGTATGAAGCTATACTGAAGTTGTCTAGTCCAATTGGTATTTTAAAGGCAGATCGGCCATAACCAGCAAGCTGAGGAACCCCATGGTTTACTCTTACTCCGAAAAGAAACGTATTCGCAAGGACTTTGGTAAAAGCATACAAGTAATGGATTATCCATTCTTGTTATCAATCCAACTCGAATCTTTCCGTAAGTTTATTGATATTGATCCAACAGGTGAAACAGGCCTAGAGGCTGCGTTTCATTCTATTTTCCCAATTAAAGCTTACTCTGGTAGCTCAGAGTTACAATATGTGAGCTACAGACTTGGCGAACCGTTATTTGATGTCAAAGAATGTCAAATCCGCGGTGTAACCTATTCTGCGCCGCTTCGCGTTAAATTACGTTTAGTAGTTTACGATAAAGAAGCGCCAGCAGGCACAGTTAAAGATATCAAAGAACAAGAAGTATACATGGGTGAAATCCCATTAATGACAGACAACGGTACGTTTGTTATTAATGGTACTGAGCGTGTTATTGTTTCGCAATTACATCGTTCTCCAGGTGTGTTTTTCGATCATGATAAAGGTAAAACACACTCATCTGGTAAAGTATTATATAACGCACGCGTTATTCCTTACCGTGGTTCTTGGTTAGATTTTGAGTTTGATCCTAAAGATAATTTATTTGTACGTATTGACCGTCGTCGTAAATTACCGGCGTCAATCATTTTACGTGCCTTAGAGTATTCTACTGAAGAAATTCTAGACATGTTCTATGACACCACTGACTTTTCAATCAAAGGCGATAAGTTGATCATGGATTTAATCCCTGAGCGCTTACGCGGTGAAACGGCAACGTTTGACATTTGTTTGAAAAATGGTGATGTATTAGTAGAACAAGGTCGTCGCATTACTGCACGTCATATTCGTTCATTGTCGAAAGAAAATCTTGAAAAGCTAGAAGTCCCAGCTGAGTACATCGTAGGTAAAGTTTTATCTAAAGCTTACATCGATGAGTCTACTGGTGAAGTTATTGCTGAAGCCAATGCTGAAATAACATTAGAGTTATTAGCAGAGCTAAGCCAAGCTGGCCATAAAGTTCTTTCTACTTTATATATGAATGAATTCGATGTTGGTTCATACATGTCTGACACTATTCGTGTTGATGGTACTTCAAACAAGCTAGAAGCTTTAGTTGAAATATACCGCATGATGCGCCCAGGCGAGCCACCAACAAAAGATGCAGCAGAAACGTTATTTACTAACTTGTTTTTTGCTCCAGAACGCTATGATTTATCAACCGTTGGTCGAATGAAGTTCAACCGTCGTGTTGGCAATTCAGACGATGTTGGAAGTGGCATTTTATCTAACGATGACATTATTTCAGTAATGAGAACCTTAATCGCCATTCGTGACGGTAAAGGCGAGACTGATGATATCGATCACTTAGGTAACCGTCGTATTCGCTCTGTTGGCGAAATGGCAGAAAACCAATTCCGTGTTGGTCTAGTACGTGTTGAACGTGCTGTACGTGAACGTTTAAGTCTTGGTGACTTAGACGCTATCATGCCACAAGACCTAATCAACGCTAAGCCTATCTCTGCGGCTGTGAAAGAATTTTTCGGTTCTTCACAATTGTCACAGTTTATGGATCAAAACAACCCGTTATCAGAAGTGACGCATAAACGTCGTATCTCCGCATTAGGCCCAGGTGGTTTGACGCGTGAACGTGCTGGTTTTGAAGTTCGAGATGTACATCCGACCCATTATGGTCGTGTATGTCCTATCGAAACGCCGGAAGGTCCAAACATTGGTTTGATTAACTCACTGTCGTGTTATGCACGTACTAACGATTACGGTTTCTTAGAAACTCCATATCGTAAAGTAGTTGATGGCTTAGTCACTGATGATATTGATTATTTATCAGCAATTGAAGAAGGTAACTTCGTTATTGCCCAAACTACAGCTCCGGTTGATAGTGAAGGTAAGTTAGTAGACGGCTTAGTACAATGTCGTCACAAAAACGAATTTACATTAATCTCGGCAGAACAAGTCCAATACATGGATGTTTCGCCACAGCAGATTATTTCAGTTGCAGCAAGTTTAATTCCGTTCCTTGAGCACGATGATGCTAACAGAGCCCTGATGGGTTCAAACATGCAACGTCAAGCCGTACCAACTCTTATCGTTGATAAGCCGTTAGTCGGTACAGGTATGGAAAAAGTTGTAGCTGTTGATTCAGGTGTAACTGCTGTTGCAAAACGTGGTGGTGTAGTCAGCTATGTTGACGCTTCTCGTATTGTTGTTAAAGTTAATGAAGACGAAATGCATGCTGGTGAAGCCGGTATTGATATTTATAACTTAACTAAATATACGCGTTCAAACCAAAATACATGTATCAACCAACGTCCACAGTGTCGTATGGGTGAACCTGTTACACGTGGTGATGTTTTAGCTGATGGTCCTTCAACGGACATGGGTGAATTAGCCCTAGGTCAAAACATGCGTATAGCGTTTATGCCTTGGAATGGTTACAACTTCGAAGATTCAATGTTGTTATCTGAACGTGTTGCTACAGAAGATCGTTTCACTACAGTTCATATTCAAGAATTAACCTGTATAGCACGAGACACTAAATTAGGTAGTGAAGAAATTACTTCTGATATTCCTAATGTTGGTGAATCAGCTTTATCTAAATTAGATGAAGCGGGTGTTGTTTACATCGGTGCTGAAGTTAATGGTGGCGACATCTTAGTGGGTAAAGTTACTCCTAAAGGTGAAACACAATTAACACCAGAAGAAAAACTATTACGTGCTATTTTCGGTGAAAAAGCAGCTGACGTTAAAGACAGCTCTTTACGTGTACCTAATTCTGTTAAAGGTACTATCATCGACGTTCAAATCTTCACCCGTGACGGTGTAGAAAAAGATAAGCGCGCTGTTGAAATTGAAGAATTACAACTTAAAGAAGTTAAGAAAGATTTAGGCGATGAATTTAGCATTTTAGAAGATGGTATTTATGCTCGTGCTAAAAACCTTCTTTTATCTGCTGGCTTAAACGAATCAGACATTAATAGTATGTCTCGTGCAAATTGGTTAGTTCAAAACTTGTCTGACGAAGGTCAACAATCTGAGCTTGAACAAATTGCTGAGCAATACGACAATATTAAAGCTGATTTCGATAAGAAGTTTGAAATTAAACGTCGTAAGATCACGCAAGGTGCTGATTTAGCTCCAGGTGTTCTTAAAATTATCAAAGTTTACTTAGCGATAAAACGCCACATCCAACCGGGTGATAAAATGGCCGGTCGTCATGGTAACAAAGGTGTTATTTCAAACGTCGTTCCAGTAGAAGATATGCCTTACGATCAATATGGTGTTCCTGTTGATGTGGTACTTAACCCGTTAGGTGTACCATCACGAATGAACATTGGTCAGATCTTAGAAACTCATCTAGGTATGGCGTGTCGTGGTATTGGCGAAAAAATCAACCGTATGTTGGAAGCGCAACAAGAAATTCATAAACTACGTAACTTCATTCAAGAAGTTTACAATGTTGGTGAATCTCGTCAAGTTGTTGACATCGCGAGCTTCTCTGATGATGAAGTGATGCGTTTAGCTAATAACTTGCGTGCCGGTCTTCCTATTGCTACTCCAGCATTTGATGGTGCAGCAGAGAAAGAAATCAAAGAGATGTTTAGACTTGCAGATATGCCTGAAAGCGGTCAGTTTATCTTAACTGACGGTCGTACTGGTCGTGAATTTGAACGTCCTGTAACGGTTGGCTACATGTATATGTTAAAACTTAACCATTTAGTTGATGACAAAATGCATGCACGTTCTACTGGCTCTTACTCATTAGTAACGCAACAACCTCTTGGCGGTAAAGCGCAATTTGGTGGTCAACGTTTCGGTGAGATGGAAGTATGGGCACTAGAAGCATACGGTGCTGCTTATACGCTACAAGAAATGTTAACGGTTAAATCTGATGATGTTAACGGTCGTACTAAGATGTATAAAAACTTAGTAGACGGTGATCACAGAATGGAGCCAGGCATTCCTGAATCATTCAACGTATTGTTGAAAGAAATTCGTTCGTTAGGTATTAACATCGAATTAGATCAGGACTAGCTTCCAAAGCTGCATGCTGACTATCAAATTGATGAGTCAGTACACGGAGAAAGCAGGCAACTGCTTTCTCTTTAAGGTTTAACTCCGACAGGAGAAGAAGTGTGAAAGATTTACTTAAGTTTCTTAAGCAACAAAATCAAACAGAAGAGTTCGATGGTATACGTATCGGACTAGCATCACCAGATCAGATTCGTTCTTGGTCATTTGGTGAAGTAAAAAAACCTGAAACGATTAACTACCGTACGTTCAAACCAGAACGTGACGGTCTATTTTGTGCGCGTATTTTTGGTCCAGTAAAAGATTACGAATGTCTTTGTGGCAAATACAAGCGTTTAAAGCATCGTGGTGTTATTTGTGAAAAATGTGGCGTTGAAGTTACATTAACAAAAGTTCGTCGTGACCGTATGGGTCATATCGAATTAGCAAGCCCAGTTGCACATATCTGGTTCTTAAAATCATTACCTTCGCGTATTGGTTTATTACTTGATATGACACTTCGTGATATCGAACGTGTTCTTTATTTTGAATCTTATGTTGTTACTGAACCTGGTATGACAACATTAGAAAAAAGCCAAATTCTAACTGAAGAAGAATATCTTGATGCTTTAGAAGAGCATGGTGATGAATTTGACGCATTAATGGGTGCTGAAGCTGTTTTAGCTTTACTACAACAAATCGATTTAGAAGGCGAAGTAGCGCAAATGCGTGAAGAGCTTCCTGAAATTGGTAGTGAAACTAAGCGTAAAAAAGTCACTAAGCGTTTAAAATTAATGGAAGCATTCGCCGCTTCAGGTAATAAGCCTGAGTGGATGATTATGAACGTACTACCCATTTTACCGCCGGATTTACGTCCGTTAGTACCTTTGGATGGTGGCCGTTTTGCTACGTCTGATTTGAACGATTTATACCGTCGTGTTATTAACCGTAACAACCGTTTAAAACGTCTTCTTGACTTAGTTGCTCCAGATATTATCGTACGTAACGAAAAACGTATGTTACAAGAATCTGTTGATGCACTTCTTGATAACGGTCGTCGTGGTCGCGCAATTACCGGTTCTAACAAACGTCCTCTTAAATCTCTTGCCGATATGATTAAAGGTAAGCAAGGTCGTTTCCGTCAGAATCTATTGGGTAAACGTGTTGATTACTCTGGTCGTTCTGTAATTACTGTTGGTCCTACACTGCGTTTACACCAGTGTGGTTTACCGAAAAAAATGGCACTTGAATTATTCAAACCATTTATTTACGGTAAATTAGAAGCTCGTGGTTTAGCGACTACGATTAAAGCAGCTAAAAAATTAGTTGAACGTGAAGGCGCTGAAGTTTGGGATGTACTTGACGAAGTTATTCGTGAACATCCAGTTATGCTTAACCGTGCACCAACACTTCACAGACTAGGTATCCAAGCGTTTGAACCTGTTCTAATTGAAGGTAAAGCAATTCACTTGCATCCTCTAGTTTGTGCGGCATACAACGCCGATTTCGATGGTGACCAAATGGCGGTACACGTACCGTTAACTATCGAAGCGCAAATGGAAGCTCGTACCTTAATGATGTCTACCAATAACGTGTTATCACCAGCAAACGGTGAGCCGATTATTGTACCATCACAAGATGTTGTTTTAGGCTTGTACTACTTAACACGTGACCGTGTTAATGGTTTAGGTGAAGGCATGGTTTTTGCTGACACTAAAGAAGCTGAAAAAGCTTACCGCACAGGTGTTGCAGAACTTCACGCCCGTGTAAAAATTCGTATCACCGAATACTTTAAAGACGAAGAAGGTAACTTTACTGTACCTAAAACGACTTTACGTGATACCACGGTAGGTCGCGCCATTATGTGGCAGGTTTGTCCAAAAGGTATGCCTTACGATTTAATCGATCAACCGCTTGGCAAAAAACCAATTTCGAAATTAATTAACCACGCTTACCGTAACTTAGGTTTGAAAGAAACGGTTATTTTTGCTGACCAAATCATGTACACAGGTTTCCATTACGCGATGATCGCGGGTTGTTCTGTTGGTATTGATGATATGGTTATTCCTGCGGCTAAATACACTATTATCGAAGAGTCGGAAGAAGAAGTTGCTGAAATCCAAACTCAATTCGAGCAAGGTTTAGTTACTCAGGGCGAAAAATATAACAAAGTTATTGATATTTGGTCATCTGCCAACGAGAAAATCTCTAAAGCGATGATGGACAATTTATCAAAAGAAACTGTTATTAACCGTGACGGCGTGCCAGAAGAACAAGATTCATTTAACTCTATCTACATGATGGCTGACTCGGGTGCTCGTGGTAGTGCTGCTCAGATCCGTCAGTTAGCGGGTATGCGTGGCTTGATGGCTAAACCAGATGGTTCTATCATCGAAACGCCAATCAAAGCTAACTTCCGTGAAGGTTTGAACGTATCTGAATACTTCATCTCAACTCACGGTGCGCGTAAAGGTCTTGCCGATACTGCACTTAAAACAGCTAACTCGGGTTACTTAACTCGTCGTTTAGTTGATGTTGCACAAGATTTGGTTGTGACTGAACATGATTGTGGTACTTTCGACGGTCTACAAATGACACCACTAATCGAAGGTGGCGATGTTGTTGAACCATTAAGAGAACGTGTTCTTGGTCGTGTTGTTGCTGAAGATGTTATCAAGCCGGGTACTGACGAAGTTTTATTACCTCGTAACACGCTAATTGACGAAGCTTTATGTGATTTCATTGAAGAAAACTCAATTGATCAAATGAAAGTACGTTCAATTATTACCTGTAAAACCGATTTTGGTATTTGTGCTCATTGTTACGGTCGTGATTTGGCTCGTGGCCATATGATCAACCAAGGTGAAGCTATTGGTGTTGTTGCAGCACAATCAATCGGTGAACCTGGTACACAGCTTACCATGCGTACGTTCCACATCGGTGGTGCCGCATCGCGTGCTTCTGCTGAAAACAACGTACAAGTTAAAAACACAGGTACTTTGAAACTTCAAAATGCTAAGTTTGTAACTAACTCTGAAGATCATCTTGTTATTACCTCACGTTCATCCGAAATGACGGTAATTGATGAGCTAGGTCGTGAGAAAGAACGTTATAAAGTGCCTTACGGTACAGTGCTTTCTAAGAAAGATGGTGGTTCAATTGTTGCCGGTGAAATCATCGCTAACTGGGACCCGCATACTCACCCTATTATTACGGAAGTAGCAGGTAAAGTTCAGTTCGTTGATCTTTCTGATGGCGTGACTATGGTTCGTCAAACTGATGATCTGACTGGTCTTTCAAGTATTATTGTTACTGACGCAGGTCAACGTAATGCAACGGGTAAAGAAATGCGCCCAGCATTGAAACTTGTTGATGCTAACGGTGAAGAAGTTATGATTGCCGGGACTGAAATCCCAGCACTTTACTACTTACCGGGTAATGCAATTGTTAACCTAGAAGATGGCGCGGATGTAAACATTGGTGATGCACTTGCTCGTATACCACAAGCAAGTTCTAAAACTCGTGATATAACCGGTGGTCTTCCACGTGTTGCTGATTTATTTGAAGCACGTAAGCCTAAACTTCCTGCAATTCTTGCTGAGAAAACAGGTGTTGTTGCTTTCGGTAAAGAAACCAAAGGTAAAGTGCGCTTATTAATCACTCAACCTAGCGGTGAAGTATACGAAGAGATGATCCCTAAAACGCGTCTTTTGAATATCTATGAGGGTGAGCCAGTAATCAAAGGTGAAGTTATTGCCGATGGTCCTGAGTCTCCGCATGATATCTTGCGTTTACGTGGTGTTGCACCTGTTGCTAATTACATTGTTAACGAAGTACAAGAAGTATATCGTTTACAAGGTGTAAAAATTAACGACAAGCACATCGAAGTTATCGTCCGTCAAATGATTCGCAAGTGTGAAATCTTAGACGCGGGTGATAGTGATTTCTTGAAAGGCGAACAAGTAGAAGTAGCGCGTGTTAATATTTCAAACCGCGAGCTTGAATCTGCTGGTAAGCAACCTGCTGAATACGAAATGCAAATGATGGGTATTACTAAAGCATCATTAGCAACTGAATCGTTTATTTCAGCGGCATCTTTCCAAGAAACAACACGTGTACTTACTGAAGCTGCTGTTGCAGGTAAGAAAGATAAGTTACGTGGCTTGAAAGAAAACGTTATCGTTGGTCGTTTGATCCCAGCGGGTACAGGTTATTCGTACCATCAGGAACGTGCTAAACGTAAACTACAAGCAAAAATGCCTGCTGTTGAAGAAGTCGCTGTTTCAGCTGACGATGCAGCACAAGCATTAACTGACGCACTAAATGCTAGTGATTAAGTAAAAAATATAGCGTTAATGGCCTGTGCTACTTGACAGGCCATAGCTTGACCTATAGAATTCCGCGACCCTATATCCTGTACTGTTTATGTATAGCATTTAAGGTCGCGGATTTTCACGTTTATAAGGGTGTAAATTTCTCATTGATTGGAATTTACACAAGTTTAACTAATCGGGAGCTATTTAATGGCAACTATTAACCAATTAGTACGTAAACCACGTGTAAGACAAGTAACTAAAAGTAACGTTCCAGCGTTACAAGCTTGTCCACAACGTCGTGGCGTATGTACTCGTGTGTATACAACTACACCGAAAAAACCTAACTCAGCACTTCGTAAAGTTGCTCGTGTTCGTTTAACTAACGGCTTCGAAGTAACTTCATACATCGGTGGTGAAGGACATAATTTACAAGAGCATAGCGTTATTTTAATACGCGGTGGCCGTGTAAAAGATTTACCGGGTGTGCGTTATCACACCGTTCGTGGCGCGCTTGATTGTTCAGGTGTAAGCGACAGAAGACAAGGCCGTTCTAAATACGGTGCTAAACGACCTAAATCTTAAGTTTTCCTCTCTAACTCCTTATAGATAGGAAGAGAAAAAAACGTTAAGTAAGGCCAAATAAGAAATTTTTAAATTTATATATTTTGGATTAATCCTGAATACTACGGAGAATTAAGATGCCAAGAAGACGCGTCGTAGGGCAACGTAAAATATTGCCAGATCCTAAGTTCCATAACGAACTTTTAGCAAAATTCATCAACATCCTTATGGTTGATGGTAAAAAATCTACTGCAGAAAAAATTGTTTACGGTGCATTAGACATTTTAACTGAAAAAAACAGCGAGAAAACTCACTTAGAGCTTTTCGAAACTGCTTTAGATAATATCCGCCCATCTGTCGAAGTTAAATCTCGTCGTGTTGGTGGTTCTACTTATCAAGTACCAGTTGAAGTTCGTCCAGTTCGTCGTAATGCTCTAGCCATGCGTTGGTTAGTTGAAGCAGCTCGTAAACGTGGTGAAAAATCAATGGCTCAGCGCCTAGCTAACGAAATGTTAGATGCGTCTGACAGCAAAGGTTCAGCGGTTAAGAAACGTGAAGACGTTCACCGTATGGCTGATGCTAACAAAGCGTTCGCTCACTACCGCTGGTAAGCTAGCAGTTTTGAATGGATGTATGATTTACCCTTTGCATATGCTTAGGGTAAATACATGGCTAGCAAGAGTTTCTCTTGCTAGCCATACTAACTTTTACGGACTGATGCTTTGCGCAGTTCAAAAAGTATTAAACAGTAGTATTAAACAAATACTCACCGCTTACGCGAATATTTATTTAATAGTACTAATTATTAGTGACTAAGAATTAGAGGATTTCATTTTGGCACGTATCACCCCTATTGAGCGCTACCGTAACATTGGTATCTGTGCACACGTAGATGCTGGCAAAACGACAACCACAGAACGTGTTTTGTTTTACACGGGTCTTTCTCACAGAATTGGTGAAGTGCACGATGGTGCTGCAACCATGGACTGGATGGAACAAGAGCAAGAGCGTGGTATTACCATTACCTCAGCTGCGACAACTTGTTTCTGGAAAGGCATGGACGGCCAATTTGTTGACCACCGTATTAATATTATCGATACTCCTGGTCACGTTGATTTTACCATTGAAGTTGAGCGCTCTTTGCGTGTCCTCGATGGTGCTGTATTAGTTTTATGTGCCTCTTCAGGTGTTCAACCGCAAACAGAAACTGTTTGGCGTCAAATGGAAAAGTATGCCGTTCCACGCATTGTTTTTGTTAACAAAATGGACCGCACTGGCGCAGACTTTCTTTCTGTTGTTGGTCAGCTAAAAGCACGTCTAAAAGCAAATGCAGTTCCTATTCAGTTACCTATTGGTTCAGAAGAAGATTTTAAAGGTGTTATAGACCTTGTTAAAATGAAAGTGATCAACTGGAGTGAAGACGATCACGGCATGACTTTTACTTATTCAGCAATACCTACCGATATGCAAGACCTTGCCGATGAATGGCGTGAGAATATGATATCGGAAGCGGCTGAAGTGTCAGACGAGTTAATGGAAAAATACCTTGAAGATGGCGATTTGACAGAAGATGAAATCAAGTCAGCACTTCGACAACGTACCCTTAATAATGAAATCATTCTTTGTACTTGTGGCTCTGCTTTTAAAAATAAAGGCGTACAAGCTGTTTTAGATGCCGTTATTGACTATTTACCCTCACCAACGGAAGTTGCTGCTATTACGGGTATTAGTGATGACAAGAATGAAACACCGGCAACGCGTGCCGCAGATGATAGTGCGCCATTTTCCGCGTTAGCCTTTAAAATTGCCACTGACCCTTTTGTTGGTACGTTAACCTTCTTCCGCGTCTATTCCGGAGTAGTTAAAACAGGCGATAGTGTCTTTAATCCAATTAAAGGCAAGAAAGAACGTCTCGGTCGTCTAGTGCAAATGCATGCCAATGACCGTCAAGAAATTAAAGAAGTTCGTGCTGGTGATATCGCTGCAGCCATCGGTTTAAAAGATGTGACTACGGGTGAAACACTGTGTGATGCCAATCACGTAATAACACTTGAGAAAATGGAATTTCCAGATCCGGTAATTTCAATAGCCGTTGAGCCAAAAACCATTGCTTCTCAAGACAAGTTAGCCCTAGCCTTAAGTAAATTATCAGCTGAAGATCCTTCGTTTAAGGTCGCTACTGATGATGAAACGGGTCAAACGATCATTTCCGGTATGGGTGAGCTACACTTAGACATTATCGTCGAGCGCATGAAACGAGAGTTTGGCGTTGAATGTAATGTCGGTAAGCCACAAGTTGCTTATCGTGAAACTATTCGTTCTACGGTTGAAGTAGAAGGTAAATTTATTCGACAATCAGGTGGTAAAGGCCAATTTGGTCACGTTTGGTTGAAAATGGAACCCTTACCAGAAGGTGGTGGTTTCGAATTTGTTAACGAAATTGTTGGCGGTACTGTTCCTAAAGAATATATACCTGCCATTGAAAAAGGCTGTTTTGAGCAAATGGATAGTGGTGTATTAGCCGGTTATCCAATGCTTGATGTTAAAGTAACACTTTATGACGGTTCTTTTCATGACGTTGACTCTAATGAAATGGCGTTTAAAGTTGCTGCTTCAATGGGCTTTAGAGAAGGGGCGTTAAAAGCTACGCCGACACTTCTAGAACCTATGATGAAAGTAGAAGTAACTACGCCAGAAGAAAACATGGGTGATGTCGTTGGCGATTTAAATCGTCGTCGCGGTATGATCGATGGCATGGACGAAGGTCCTGCTGGCTCTAAGATAGTGAATGCAATAGTACCACTGTCTGAAATGTTTGGTTATGCTACTGCATTACGCAGTGCAACACAGGGCCGCGCCTCTTATTCGATGGAATTTTTACAATACAGTGAAGCTCCTAAGAATGTAGTTGCGGCAATAACAGAATCTCTTGGAATCTCGTAAGACACTCACTTATAGTTAGTGAAAGTCTAGCTCGGTCATCTTGGCTGCGCTTTTAATAAACTTTAAGGTAATTGAAAAATGGCTAAAGCAAAATTTGAACGTTTAAAACCGCATGTTAACGTTGGTACTATCGGTCACGTCGATCACGGTAAAACAACTTTAACAGCTGCTATCTCTGCAGTATTAACTAAAGTACACGGTGGTGAAGTTAAAGATTTCGCACAAATCGATAATGCTCCTGAAGAGCGTGAGCGTGGTATTACAATCAATACTTCTCACAT